>CAZTRW010000144.1:4948-10124 GCA_964616725.1 uncultured bacterium | reverse complement strand
GCCGGATTATCATAAATCACCTCAAGGGTAGCGATCGCCTGCTCTCCCAGGGGTAACTGATTCAGGTACAAATTCGCTAATACCACTCTGGGCTGATCCTTCATCAAATCTCCTAACCGCACCTTCACTATCTCTCCCTCCAATTGCACCGGCAACTCAATGGTATCGGGAGACACTTGAGCAATCGGCTTGAGTTCGGCTAACCGCACTTGAGGACTCAAAGATAGCTGCAAAAACCCATTAGTTAATCCCACAGACTGCACCCGATCAAACAAGCGGGAGAAAGCAATCAAGGCTTCTTCTGGTTGTTCAATATAGGATAAAGTCCCTCCTCCCTCATCCGCTAATTTTTCTAAGACATCCTGATTCCAATGGGCCCCAAATCCGAGAGTATTAATGGTTAACTTATACTCCGTTGCGAGGGCTGCCAACTTTAAGCAACGGTCATTATCTCCATGTTCATTTTCACCATCGGTGAGTAGAAATAATTGAGAAACTGCCTCTTGTTTTCCTTTCGCCAGTTCCTCAATACCTAACCGCAACCCTTCATCAATACAGGTGCCTCCATCTGCTTGGAGTTGTTCGATTTTTTGTTTTAATTTATCCCGCTGATCGACCACCTGATTGGCAATCAGCACCTCAGCTTGATGATTAAAGGCGATAATGGCTAGGCGATCGCCCGGTTGTAATCGTTCCATCACCTTAATGGCTGCCTGCTTTACTGTCTTCAGGGGTTGACCTGCCATAGAGCCACTGTGGTCAAGAATTAAACACAAATTTAAGCGTACATTCCCACTCCCGGTGTCGGGGGCGATCGCCGAAACCGAGATCGATAGCTGACGCTGCTGGCTTGGAGCCGTCACGTCTAGAAAGCGATCGCTCAATGTTGCCTCTAAACCCACTTTCATGATCATTTCCTCCTAAAACCTTATCCTAATCACCACCTGGATACGGGGGGGCGTGTTAACTGTCCAGGGACGGTATCCCGAATCGACCAAATTCCGCGATCGCGCTACCATAAGAAACATTAGCAAACACCCATCCAATATCAATCCTACTCTATGGATACACCCATTAAGGCAGTACAATCCCCCTACTACGGAGACGCTTACTACCGAACCCCTCCCCCCGATCTGGCCTCCCTACTCCTCAAAGAACGGATTGTCTATCTAGGGATGCCCCTCTTCTCTGATGATGACATCAAACAACAAGTAGGCATCGACGTAACCGAACTCATTATCGCCCAACTGCTCTACCTTCAGTTTGACAACCCCGAAAAACCCATCTACTTCTACATCAACTCCACAGGCACCTCCTGGTATGGAGGAGAAGCCATCGGCTTTGAAACAGAAGCCTTTGCCATTTGCGACACCCTTAGCTACATCAAACCCCCCGTACACACCATCTGCATCGGGCAAGCCATGGGAACCGCCTCCATGATTCTCTCTGCGGGAACCAAAGGCCATCGTGCCAGCCTCAGTCACGCTACCATTGTACTCAATCAACCGCGCACAGGCACCCAAGGTCAAGCTACTGACATCCAAATTCGTGCTAAAGAAGTGCTCGATAACAAACGCACCATGCTCGAAATTCTCTCCCAAAACACAGGTCAAACAGTCGAGAAAATTGCCAAAGATACAGACCGAATGTTTTATCTAACTCCTGAAGAAGCCAAAGAGTACGGGTTGATTGATAAAGTCTTAACCAGCAGCAAAGAACTGCCCCAACCCCTACCCGCTCTCACCGCTTAACGAACAGAGCTTTTCTGTTTCTGATCACCTTTTGTTGTTTACTTTGATGGTAACTCTCCTATGCCTATTGGTGTTCCTAGTGTTCCTTATCGTCTCCCCGGTAGTCCTTACGAACGGTGGATTAATATTTACGATCGCCTTTATCAAGAGCGGATTATTTTTCTCGGTCGTGAAGTCACAGATAGTTTAGCCAACCAACTCGTAGCCGTCATGCTCTACCTTGATTCTGACGACCAGAATAAACCAATTTATCTCTATATCAACTCCCCAGGAGGATCAGTCACCGCTGGCATGGCTATTTACGATACCATGCAGCATATCAAATCAGAAGTGATCACCATTTGTGTCGGATTAGCTGCTTCCATGGGAGCATTTTTACTCGCAGCAGGCAGTCCTGGCAAACGGTTAGCCCTTCCCCATTCTCGCATTATGATTCATCAACCCCTAGGCGGCGTAGGACGTAGACAAGCAACCGATATTCAAATCGAAGCCCAGCAAATTCTTCGCACCCGCAGCCAGTTGAATGAACTGCTGGCCAAGCATACCAAACAGCCTTTAGAAAAAATTGAGAAAGATACTGATCGCGATTATTTCCTATCGGCTGAAGAAGCAAAAGACTATGGTCTGATTGACAAAGTGATTGTGGAAAGAGTCTAATGTCAAAGGATAATGGAGACTTAATTAGATCACAATCCATTATCCTTTGTCGGTTCATGATCTGTCCCATTCTAGCTAGTCACCGAGGATGAATATTGCCGATTATTATCGAATTTTAGAATTAAGCTCAGGAGCCTCTTTTAGTGAGGTGAAAGCTTCCTATCGGCGATTAGCACGGTTATATCATCCCGACGTGAATCCCGGAGATCACCAAGCCAAAGAAAAGTTTATTGAATTAACAGAGGCTTATCAGCAGCTATTGACAGTGCTCTCCGATCTGACAGAGACTGAGTTTGAATTTGATGCTTTTGCCGGTCATGTTTCTGAGTCTGTTGAGATCCCGAAATCTGCTCCCAAGGTGACGATTCCACCCCTGAGTCCCCAGGATCAAAGCCTGAAACAAAGTTCCTACGAACAACTGCGAGAGTTGTTGAAAATGAAACGATTTGCGCGGGCGATCGCCTTAGTCGAAGCCTTGCGCGATCGCCTTCCCTTTGATCCAGAAGTCCGTCAATGGCAAGCCATCACCTATCAATCCCAAGGTCAATATTTGGTGAAGCAGCAGCAAGTAAAAAAAGGACAACTCTATCTTCAAAAAGCCCTCCGCACCGATCCTCATAATCGTCGGCTATGTCTGCAAATTGAAAATGATCTCAATCGCCTCAAACCCAGAAACTAAGCAGAATTACTACCTCCGATCAGTTAACTTTAACAGAACTCTATGACCAAATAGCAAAACTAGATGGTTGATTATTGGCGATCAATGATTGATAATTGACTAGCAGGGTAAAAGCAGATAAAGTAACATCAATTTACAGGGAGACTGAAATTATGGCAGCAAGTGATGACTTTAAAGCAGCGCTGAAAGCCGGTCGGATTAAGGAAGCTTTACAAATTGCCCTGAGTGAAGCTGTAGAACTTGACATCAAAACCTGGGTTTGTGCTGCCAACCCTTACCAAGCCAACCAAGAAGTCCCCGAACACTCCCTCTCTGGCTATCGGATGCGGACGCGGATCAACATTGTCGAAGGTAAAATTGATACAGAAGTAGGAAGCCAGTTTGTGGGCAATGGCCCGTATACTGAGTTAAAAGACTTCCATCTGAGTCAAATCGAGGAAAGCCGGGATATCCTGGAGCAAAACTTAGAAAATTTAGAACAACTCTTCGCGATCCTAGCGGGCAGTATGCAGAAGATCTCGTCAGCCCAGTCTAACCGGCTGGCAAGTTCTCAATCACCTAACCTGTTAAAAGGACAATAACTTCGTGGTGATCGACTTATCAAAATCAAGCAAATTCAGATAGCATAGACAAAAGTTCAGGTTTGCTCACAGAGGTCGAATACCGGCTTCTTGCATCGATTAACGAGGAAATATCATTATGGCAGCCACTGACGACTTTAGAGAAGCGATCAAAGCAGGTGAACTGCTCGAAGCCCTGAAAACCGCCTTAAGTGAATCAATTGAACTCGAAATCACCACTTGGATCTCCTTAGCCGATCCCTACGGAACCAGTCAAGGAGACGAACCAGGCGTTCTACCGGGATATCGGATGCATAGCCGGATCAACATCGTTGATGGGGAAATCGACACAGAAGTGGGTAGTCACTTTGTGGGGAATGGTCCCTTTACGGAATTGCGAGAATTCCACATTAATCAGATTCGCTCTAGTCGTCAAATCATTAAACGGAACCTCAATAGTATTCAAAAGCTTTTCGGTCTATGGGCAGAAATGCAGCATAAAGATTTCGAGGCAGTCGTCAATCGCCTCGAAAGCGTCGCGGCTCAAGCCTACCAGACAACTACGGAAGAACCGGTAGTAGAAATTGTTGAGCTTGTCCCCGAAACTTCAGTGTCTTTGCCAGTCAATCAGATCTCTCAATCTGATCCTGACGAGTTCTTTGATGCTTTTGAAACTAAGCCTGCTCAAAATGCGCCTCAAGAAGAGACAGACCCTCTGGATGACATTTTTGGGGAAAATGAAGGAAGATCGAGCCTAGAGTCCCAACCGCCAGTGGATTTACCCCTGGAAGATATTGCTGCTGCCGCCGCATTTACAGCCACCGCCGTTGTCGTTACGCCCTCTGCCCAAAACTTAGCCTCAGAATCTCTAGAAAAGAATGGAGGAGTGCTGGAGGTAGAGCCTCTAGATGAAGAAGAGGCAGAGATTATGAGTGCTTTTGATGCGGTAGATTTAGAAGCGATCGCCAAAGATCCAGAAATAACACAAGAGCCACTAATTCTAGTAGAAAATTCTCCACTAATAGCCGAGGAAACGACTGCTGCAAAATTTGAAACAGAGTCTCCGTTAGAAAGCTTTGATCCAGAAGAAGACGAAATCATGGCTGCATTTGATGCTGAGAATTCTAGTGAAAATCTGGTGAAAGTAGAAGCCGCTGAACCAGAAGAAATCCAACTAGATTCTTCTGTAGAAGATTGGGCAATTTCTGACACTCACATTAGCCAAGAAAATCCCCCCGAAAATAGCTTTATCGATCCCTTAGTAGCCCCAGAAAATGAAAGCCTTGTAGACTCATCTTTACAGGATTCAATACCAATAGATGAAAACCCTTCAGAGAACTTAGAAATAAGTACAAAAACTTCCAGAGAATTCGTCTTTTCAGAAGAAGAAATCATGGCTGAATTCGATGCTCAATACGCTAGTGAGGCAAATCACTCCACAAATCAAGAAACCCCAGATGAAAGTTTATCGGAAGAAGAAGAAACTCCCCTGGAGTCACCCGAAGTGGAGGCATCCATAGAGCTAGAAG
>CAZTRW010000144.1:0-4848 GCA_964616725.1 uncultured bacterium | reverse complement strand
ACGGATGAAGGTTTATGGGAAGAAGAAACTCCCCTGGAGTCACCCGAAGTGGAGGAATCGATAGAGTTAGAAGCAGAAAGTGATCCGTTTGCCACCTCAGAAGAATCTTTACTATCAGTCGAAACGGATGAAGGTTTATGGGAAGAAGAAACTCCCCTGGAGTCACCCGAAGTGGAGGAATCGATAGAGTTAGAAGCAGAAAGTGATCCGTTTGTGATGACAGAAGATGAGGATTTCTTTGGAGGTGGCTCATCTGAGGCAGAGAGTTTAGATATCCCGCAAGCTTCCGAAGAGGAGGAGGCGGAGATTTTGAGTGCATTTGAAACGGAAACTATGTCAGAAACAATTTGGGATGATAGTGCTTCTTTTGATGAGATTTCTGGAAATAGGGAAGAGAGTGATGGTGAAAATTTGATGGGTTTTGAAGAAGATGAAGATAATGATCGGGATTTGGTGGAGATTTTTGATGGGGATGAATCGGAGGTGCAAGTTTCTTCAGAGGTTCCTGGTAGCTATGCAGGGGTGGTAGGTAATGCAGAAAAAATTGATGAGTTAGAGACGGAGTTGCTAGATGTATTTGGGGATACAGAGGAGTTGGATTTTCCGGAAATGAGGCAAGAGGTGTCTGATTTTGGTAATCCAATTGATACGGCAGTGATGGAGTCTCTACAAGCTGATATGTTGCAAGAAGATTTGTGGAATGAATCTCCGGTTAGTCATACTGCTCCAACGATTGTAGAGCCAGATCTGGAAGAAATGATTGACGAATTCCCCCAAGAGGGGTTAGATTCCTTGGAGGAATCGACTGAGGATTCCGTGTTGTCTGGTTCTGAGGGACTTGATGATCTGCTGTCTGAGGACTGGGAAGAGGAAGAGAGGGCGATCGCCCCTGATATCATGGCAGAAGAACTGGTGCTAGAAGGAGAAGATGAAATTGACCCATTGGCGGATTTGTTTAATGATGAAGAGACCGATCCCTTTGCGATGGATTCGTCAAAGAGCTTAAAGGAAGAGGATTCTGGCATATTCGATGCCTTGGGAGAAGATCCCTTCGGAGAACTAGAAGATCCTTTTGCTCAAGAATAGTCTGTTGCTCAAAAAACACAAGATCTTAGGAGTAAATAATTATGCCGAATTCAACAGAAATAACTCCCACCCAAAATGGGCAGTTGATCAGTGGAGGAATCCTTGAGCGCCGGTTTAATGACTTTATCGTGGGATTGAGTGGAATGCTCACTGATATGACTGCGTTGGAAGTCAATACGATGGTGGTTGCTCAGATTACAGGGGGCAAATTTCTCCCCCAAGAATCCTATGGTTACCTCTATGCCATTCCAGAGCAGGAAGGAGATGAGCAGTATTTCTATCAACGTCAGATTCCGCCAGCGCTGTACCCTCGGTATTATGGATTGCGACGGAAAATGTTGATGGAGTATCGGGAAGCCCTCAATGATCCGATGAATGATTTGTCCGATCCTCTGGAGCGATTGCCGAATCCCAATGATCCACAAGATGCGGAAAAGCTCCAAGCCTTGCTCTCAAATGGCCGTTTTTTGCGAGGGTTGCGTAAACTTCAGGAGTTAAAAGCTGCGTTAGATAGCAGCAGCTTGAAATCAGAAACAACGGATATTATTTATGCTCAAACAGTGATGCAGTTAGATGGGGATATTATTAACCGTTATCACGAGAAGTTACTTGATTTTGATCACAGGGAATTGTTAATTCAAATTCATAATGAGGGGGTGTCTTCTGGCGAACGTCAATGGCGCGGGCTGTTGGAGTTTATGGTAGAAATTGTCCAAAATATTTTGGAAAAAACTACAGATGGACGCTTTAGGCTACCGGCAGCAACATTTGTGAATCCTAGGTAGATGAGGCAGAAAAAATTGGGGGTGTTCAAGCCTATCTCCAGGGTGGTACAGCAGGTTAGAGGGGTAATCCAACCCCCCCAAACCCCAGGGAGTCTGATTGCATCGTGTATTCGATCAGAAGAGGGAGAGTTTGTATTTTACTTGAATCCGTTGATGGTAAACCAGATTGAGTCGGTGAGGTTCAGTGGCGATCGCCTTATGATTCCTCCCCGCCAACTGGCTCGTCTTGTCGTCGATCTTAAACAACTGGCCATACTAGATGGTCAGACCTGGAGCCGAATACAGTCAGCCTTGACATTTAAGACCTTTTATGTAGGCTACGATAACCAGCAGGGCAAATTTTTGCTACGAACGGTTTTATCTCCTGATGGAGATATTATCAATCAAGTCAATCAAGAGTTGCTCGATCAACCGGAGGGGTTGAGAATTGCTCAAAGTCACAATTGGCTTATTGGTGAGTTACTCAGTTTCCTGAAACTGAGAACTACTCAATTGATAGATCGACTTGCTTGGGCAATTGCTTTTTTTACGGTTTGGCTTCCTGATGCTATCTTTACTGTGCGAAACCTCATTTTAATACTGCAAAATCCCAGTGCTCTACGAGAGATTGTAATCCCGTTAGCTCTGGGAGTTGGGTTACCTGTACTCCTGGGCATAGTGATTGGTTTTCTGTGGCATGAGTTTTTGCTCCGACAGATGATTGCCCTAGCTCCTCGGTTAAAGGCGTGGGCACTGCGGGAATTGTTTACGCCCAAGCCTACGTTTACTAAGCGAATTGCTAAGGAAATCTGGGGAAGGTTTGCAGTGTAATTGGTTACAACTGGGAAGGGTCAATGCCTTTTTCTCGGAGGCGATCGCGTAATTCTTGTAACGCTCTTTCAGCTTGTTCAGCGCGCTGTCGCTCCTGTTCAGCGCGCTGTCGCTCCTGTTCAGCGCGCTGTCGCTCCTGCAACCGCTCCCGCTCCGACTCCTCTGGGCTGCGTAAATACTCTCCCCTTTGAGGATCAAAAAACCGCAATTGACCTTCAGGAAATATGCGTAAATCTAAACCCAATACCTCAGAACTCACTGTGATCATTCCCTCCTCTCGCTCTTCCACACTCAGTAGTTCATACTGTTCTCCGACTAAACGTCTGCCTCGCAGAGGCGGATGCAGATAATCTCCACTGGGGTCATATTGGAAATATTCCGATACTCCCATTTGGGCATAGGTGAGCGGTTTATCTCGTTCATCTTTATGACGGGTACTGGCAGAGGTAATTTCTAGAATCCAACTGGGTTTTTTGTGGTTTTCTTCCCAGACTCGATAGCTGCGACGGGGACGATTTTCTACCCCAAAGACGACGAACACATCTGGGCAAACCACGGCATCGGGTACGCCTTGCTCGTAGGAGAGCCAGAGGTTGCCGGAGACATAGACATCGGGCTGATTTTGGAAGTAGAATTTCAACGCTTCCACGGCATAGATCAGGTAGTCGCGGGCTGGATCGCTTTCCGCCATAGGGGCTCCGTCCGGTTCAGGATAGATGATGGGGGTTTTTAGGGATAGGGGGTTCATGGAAGGGCGTAAGGAACGAATACTTTATTTTAATTGATCTATCAATCAACTTGCGGAAGCAGATCGGAGGGTTTGCAGTAGTTTTACCATATCGGTTTGCTTTTCGGCCGCAGCCCAGATTAAAGCAGTCCAGCTATTGCGATCTTTGGCGGTTAAGTCGGCTCCGTGCTGTACAAGAAAGGTGACAATTTCTTGGTAGCCTTTGGCTGCTGCTGCCATTAAGGGGGTGATGCCATCGTTATTTTGAGTATTAAGGTTGGCTCCTGCTGAGATTAAGAGTTGGACTATGGGGAAATGACCAGCAGCAGAGGCTTCCATTAAGACTGTCCACCCATCTTCATCTCCCTGGTTGATATCTACTCCTGTATTTATCAGCGTTTCAACGATCGCCAGATTACCGATTTCAGCGGCGGTAATCAGGGCGGTGACTCCTTGGTCTGGGAGGGCAGTGCGATCGCCTCCTTGTGTTAAAGTCTGTACTGTAGCTATATCCCCGGATCTAATCGCTTCCAGTAATGCAGTGTTCATATCTGTTTCCCAGTCTATGATGGATATTCTCATTCTCTCAAATGGGCCGGGAGAATTAACCACTTGGGTGCGTCCTGTCGTGCGAGCTATCCGCGAGGCGCTTCAGCCGGATCACTCCGGGGTGCGGATTTCTGTGGTGTTATCTCCTTGTCCCCATGCGAGTGGCTCGGAAGCAAGGATCGCTCGTTCTTTTCCTGAAGTCAATCGGGTTCAGGGGCCAGAGCATTTTTGGGCATTTTTACTGAGGGGACAAACGGCTGATGATTGGGAATGGAGCGATCGCGGTGTGGTTGTCTTCTTAGGAGGAGATCAATTTTTTACCCTAGTTCTGGGGAAACGATTGGGATATCGCACGGTTGTTTATGCCGAATGGGAAGCCCGATGGCAACCTTGGATTGACCATTTTGGAGTCATGAATGCTAGGATTCTCCAGAAAGTGAACCCAAATTTATGTCCTAAATTTACCCTAGTTGGGGACTTGATGGCCGAGTCTGGTCGATATGGGCGCAAACGAGAGGCAGTTCCAGAGGAATGGATTGGGATATTACCAGGATCAAAGCGAAGTAAATTGATTCCAGGATTACCCTTTGGATTGGCGATCGCTCAGTGGATTCATCAAATTCGTCCTCAAACTCGCTTTGCTATTCCCGTCGCCCCCACTGTCGATCTACCCACCCTAGCCCAATACGGCAATCCTCAGTTCAATCAAGCAATTCAACATTGGCCCACCGGCACTGCCGAGTTAGTCCTCTCTGGGGAAGGACTGCCACGGCTGAAAACTCCCAGCGGGTTAGAAATCGAACTTTGGACAGAGTATCCAGCCTATCACCAGCTCATTGAATGTCAATTGTGCCTCACGACGGCTGGAGCAAATACGGCTGAATTAGGGTC
>CAZTRW010000143.1:0-10130 GCA_964616725.1 uncultured bacterium | reverse complement strand
TGATCGGAGACAACCAAGCCACCGCCCATCAGCACACCACCTACCAAGGCTGTACCCCCCTGCCAGCCACACCTCTCAACCTGGGCCAACCCCAATTTAACCTAACCCTGAACGGCCAAACCCTGACTCAAACCGCCCCAGGCACCATTACCCTCCTACCAACCCATCCCATCACGATCGCAGAAGTCACCGTTCCCCAGGGAGTCGCTCGCACCGGGCCAAGTACCGACTACTCTCGCCTCACTCCCCTGCCTCAAGGCACTCGCGCCCAAGTTATCGCCACAGAAGGAGACTGGCTGAAGCTAGACTATGGCGGGTGGATGAAACAAACAGAAACTCGCCTGATCGAGAGTACCGTTCCCCCTATTTCCCTGATTCGGAGTATTCGCGGTCGTTCTGTGCCAGGATGGACAGAAATTCTCTTTCCCTTGCAGGTGGCAGTGCCTGTCAGTGTTCAGCAAGGGACGAACCACCTCACCTTGAGTCTGCACAATACGACGGCCCAAACGGACACCATTTTCCTCAATGATGACCCCGTGATTGAGCGATTGGATTGGCGACAGGTTTCGCCGACTCAGATCGACTATACTTTTGCCCTCAAAGCGCGGCAACAATGGGGCTATAAGCTGCGTTATGAGGGGACGACTCTGATTTTGTCCTTGCGCCACCCTCCGGCAGCTTCTGGTCGGGGTTCAGCGCCCCTAGGAGGAATGACGATTCTCCTTGATCCGGGCCATGGGAGTGAGAATGATTTGGGGGCTAGAGGGCCGACTGGGTATCCAGAAAAAGAGGTGACCTTGATCGTTTCTAAGCTGTTGCGCCAAGAGTTGGAAAAACGGGGAGCGAGGGTATTGTTGACACGGGAAGGGGATGAAGATTTGTGGCCCCAAGATCGGGTGGCGATGATTGAGGCTCAAGCACCAGATTTGGCTCTGAGTATCCACTATAATGCTTTGCCCGACCATGGAGATGCTTGGGAGACTCAGGGGGTGGGAATGTTTTGGTATCATCCTCAAGCCCATGGTTTGGCGGTGTTTTTGCATAACTATCTGGTGAGGGAATTGGAGCGTCCCTCTTATGGGGTATTTTGGAATAACTTGGCTTTGACTCGTCCGGCGATCGCCCCTTCCCTGTTGTTGGAATTAGGCTTTATGATTAATCCGGTGGAGTTTGAATGGATTATCGATCCTCAATCTCAACAAAGATTAGCCCGTACCCTTGCGGAAGGGATTGTTGCTTGGGTGCGTCAGAGCCAAACTCCCTAGGCCGATGGCGAGGCTTGTGCTACCTGATAGCCATTTTCTTGAAGAATAGTGTCACAGGGGACACAAACCTGATACATTGACCAAGTATCAGTAAATGATTTTGAATCGAGTTACGTTATGAAAGTCTTGGTTATTGGTGGTGATGGATATTGTGGTTGGGCAACAGCCCTGTATCTGTCCAACCGTGGTCACGAAGTAGGTATTCTGGATAGTCTTATCCGTCGTCATTGGGATCAGCAATTATGTGTTGAAACCTTGACTCCCATTGCCCCGATTCAGCAACGGTTACGCAAATGGTATGAATTAACTCAGAAAACCATTGATTTGTTTATTGGGGATATCAATGATTATGATTTCCTGATTCGCGCTCTGCGTCAATTTGAGCCAGAGGCGATCGTCCATTTTGGGGAACAACGCTCGGCTCCGTTTTCGATGATTGATCGCGAACACGCGGTGATGACTCAAACGAATAATGTGGTAGGCAACCTCAATTTGTTGTTTGCCATGAAGGAGGAGTTTCCCCAAACCCATTTGGTGAAATTGGGAACTATGGGTGAATATGGCACTCCTAATATTGATATTGAGGAAGGCTATATCGAGATTGAACATAAGGGACGGAAAGATGTTCTCCCTTATCCGAAACAACCGGGGAGTTTCTATCATCTTTCCAAGGTTCATGATAGCCATAATATTCATTTTGCTTGTAAGATTTGGGGTTTGCGAGCGACGGATCTGAATCAAGGGGTGGTTTATGGTGTCCACACGGATGAAACCAGAATGGATGAGATTCTGATTAACCGTCTGGATTATGATGGGGTGTTTGGGACGGCGCTGAACCGTTTCTGTATTCAAGCGGCGATCGCTCATCCTCTTACGGTATATGGTAAAGGCGGACAAACGCGCGGATTTCTCGATATTCGGGATACGGTACGCTGTATTGAAATTGCGGTCAATAATCCGGCGAACTCAGGAGAGTTCCGTGTTTTTAACCAATTCACCGAAATGTTTAGTGTCGGCGATTTAGCAGTGATGGTGGAAAAAGCGGGTCAAAAATTGGGTTTGAATGTGGAAATCAAACATTTGGATAATCCGCGAGTGGAGTTGGAAGAGCATTATTTTAATGCCCAAAATACGAAACTGAAAGACCTAGGATTAGAGCCTCACTACTTGGAAAATTCTCTCCTGGATTCGCTGATTAATGTGGCAATGGCCTACAAAAATAGGGTCGATCAAAGCCAAATTCTTCCGAAAGTGTCTTGGCGACGTTAGAGCGGGGTAATTAGGTAATGGGTAATAGGTCAGGGGTGATGCCCGTTGATTCTAAAATTTACGCCTTAGTTCCATCTAACTCAGACGTAACTTCCTATTGCCTTATGCCCTAGGATGGTGGTTAGTGTAGGACTTGATTTTTTATGAGAATTGCTCTGTTTACAGAAACCTTTTTACCAAAAATTGATGGGATTGTGACTCGGCTAACCCACACGGTAAATCATCTTCAGCGGTTAGGAGATGAGGTGTTAATTGTTTGTCCAGAAGGGGGACTGACAGAATATCAAGGGGCAAAAATTTATGGGGTATCGGGATGGCCTTTGCCTTGGTATCCGGAGTTGAAGATGGCGTTTCCGCGACCAGGGATTGGGGAGGCGATCGCCGCTTTTAATCCTGATATCATTCATGTGGCTAATCCTGCCATTCTGGGATTAGCCGGATTGTACTACGGCAAAAAGTTTGAGATTCCCCTAGTTGCCTCTTACCATACCCATCTGCCTCAATATCTGCAACACTATGGTTTAGGAATGCTAGAGCCTCTACTCTGGGAGTTGCTCAAAGGAGCACACAATCAAGCCGACTTAAATCTGTGCACTTCAACTGTGATGGTGCAGGAGTTGATGAATCATGAGATTGAACGGGTGGATTTATGGCAACGAGGGGTGGATACGGAATTATTTCATCCGAGTTTAGCCTCACCAGAAATGCGCGATCGCCTCTCCAACGGCAACCCCAATAGCCCTCTGCTCCTCTACGTCGGACGATTAGGCGCAGAAAAAGAAATCGACCGCATCAAACCCGTCCTCCAAAGCATCCCCCATGCTAGATTAGCACTCGTTGGCGATGGCCCCAATCGCACTGTCCTGGAAGAACACTTTGCCGGTACACCTACCCACTTTGTCGGTTATCTGCGTGGAGAAGCCCTCGCCTCTGCCTTTGCTTCCGCCGATGCCTTCATTTTCCCCTCCCGCACCGAAACCCTCGGCTTAGTGCTCCTCGAAGCTATGGCAGCCGGATGTCCCGTTGTTGCCGCAGGCACAGGAGGCATCATCGACATTGTTACCGACGGTATCAATGGTTATCTCTTTGATCCCAAAGATGAACAAGGAGCCATCCTCGCCACCCAACGATTACTCAGCAACACAGCAGAGCGGGAAACCTTACGAGTCAATGCTCGCCAAGAAGCCGAGCGTTGGGGTTGGGATGCCGCCACGAAGCAACTGCGGCGCTATTATCAGGCAGTGGTAAGTCGCACCAGGCAACCCCTCGCTGCTTAAAAAGAAAAAATTACCGAAGATCCAAACCTATGGAAATCATCGAGATTCTCAAACAGGACTATCAGCGATTTCCCTTAAATCAGACTTATAGCCTTTATGAGTCTTCGGAAGTATAGGAAAATTGGGGTTGAATCTAACGATATGTAACAATTTTCCTCAATACTGCATAAAATCATCCTCATTTTCCTGAGATACCTAATGAAGGTCTCCAATTCAGGATGAATGAACACCAAACAACTGCTACGGGTTGTCGATACCGAACTCTATCGCCAAACCCACAAACATCTCACAGATATCGAGCGACGGGTATTAACAGCCTGCCTAGAGGGAATCTCTTATGTACAAATGAGTAAAGAGATACCGAGAAGTCAGGAGCAACTGAAGCGGGTTGGCGCTCGGTTGTGGAAAAAGTTATCTCTGGTGTTTGAGGAAGAGATTCATAAAAATAACATTCGCGGCGCTCTAGAACGCTACCTGGAAGATCGGGAGTCTGAATGGTAATTTAGCTCAGGTATTTCAGGTATTGCAAGCAGGAATAGCAACAGACGAACATCAACAATTCGTGCAGGTTCTCTCGCAAAAGTATGCCTTAACCTAATACCGTGTCCTCTGCTTGTGCGTTATAACGTGGCAGAACATTGGAGATAATTAAATCGGCAATTTCTCTCTCTGCTACGTCAAATATAGTAACATCTGGCACACCTGCGGCGACACTGGCTTGGTGACGATTATTCAATTCAGCTCTGACTGCACTGGGAATATTGATTTTGGTGATAAATTTGTTGTAGATGGAGGTTTGGGCAGCGATATTCGCTCCCCGCCCTAGTCCTCTCCAAACTCGGCAAGCTCTCAGAAATCCAATATTCTCTGGGCTAAATTCTACTGTTCTAGCAAAGGCTTCTAGTCCGCCAAGGGTTTTACCAGATTTGAGCTTGGCCTCAACTCTCTCTAATGTACGTTGTATCACAGTATGATGGCTACTGGGCTGAACTGTGTTGGTATTGTGGTCTCTCTGGGTTGCTGGTGCCGGGGAAATAATTTGGCCTAGGACTCTGTGGGCAAGGGCTACGGCATCAGTAGGTGGGTGAGATAGATCTTGCGGTTGCGAGATGGCAGATTGGGTTTGTAGGGCTGGAGAATCTCGCAGTCGCTGTAAAATGTGAGGTGCTCTACTCTTTCCGGGTTGCCACTCTGGCAGTTCTGTTGGGGTTTTCTTTTGGAGTTTGGGTTGGACGATTGGGGGTAGGGTAAAGCGAGGCGTTTTTGATTCTGGTGTAGATTGCCGAGGGGAAATCCGCGCTTGATACTGGTGGCGATGACGGGTCATGGGGAGAAGGTTTTGGAAATGTTTTTGAGGGATTTTATCCTTAAGTATACTTCAATCTGCTTTAAAAAGTTTAAAACCGCAAGATAGATGGTTAGTTCTGACAACAGATAATCCTCCTCAAGTTCCACACATTATTCTTTTCTCCTAAACTAATCGACTCATTTGCACGCGATAGCGTTCTTTTTTGGTTACCACAACGTCCTGAATTTCTAACCGTCCTTTGCCACGAATGGCGATTAAATCACCGGGTTTTACGGTATAACTGGGTTGGGTAATTTCTTTCCAGTTCACGCGCACGTCTTTGTTCTCGATCATCTCGACCATTTTGCTGCGAGAAACTCGAAAACCGGCGGAAGCGATCGCATCTAATCTCAGGGAAGCTTCTACACTGCTAATGTCTTGCTTTTTCGGTTCTTTGACTTTCATTTCGCTGAAGTCAATCCGTTGGGTTTTGACGGGAACAGAACGCACTTGGGTTAAGTTCATTTCTAGAAATTGTACCAGTTCGGGAACGATGATTGCTTGTGCACCTCGTTCTCCTAAAACTAGGACATCTCCGGTTTTTTCTCGCACAATTCCTGTGCCTAAGATTGAGCCTAAAAAGTCGCGATGGGTAGCAGTATCGAAGAGAAAATTACCGGCAATTTCGATGATGGCGATTTCGACATTTTCTTGATTTAAGGGAACTTCTTCTCTAGCGATCGCCAAGCGATTTCGTTCCGCTTGAGCATAGCCTCCCCATGCCATAAAATTGACCTCAGTTAAGGCTTTAAATACCGTTTGACATTCGGCTAAAACGGCTGGAGATAAAAAGTCTGTGATGACTATTTCCCAGGTTTTAATGGCTCGTTCGGCACGATCCAGAATTTGGCTAATTTCTTCTCGATGTTCAATTCCTTTTAAGAGGTCAGCTTTCGGGAGCATAACTAAAATTACTGCAAGTTCTTGAAGGATTTTTGCCAGGTTCCCAAACGAATGCCTAGAAACTGGTGAATTTGGTTAATGGTTTGCTCTTGTGCTTCAGAAGTGGATTTTATTCCTAAGTTTAGCCGCAAAGATTGACCATTCTTTAAGATTAACATAATTTGGTAGTTTTGGGACTTCGTCCGATATGAATGGGAAGTCTGAGGAGACCAATTGGTGGGTTCTAGCTGAATATGCCAAATTTCAGCGAGGGAATATTCTTGCCTGTGAGTACCGAGGATTCCTTTGGAGAGAATAGTGAGGCGATCGCGTCTTTTGTTAAACTCATAAATTCTCGTTTTTCCTGCGATTACTCCTAATATTATACTACCAAAAAACAGCATTAGATAGAGCAGAGGTAGCCACCAGAAATATAAGACCCAAGAAGCGAAAAAACTAGCGAATACCATCAAAATTGGTACTCCAAAAATCATCCCTAAAATCCCTATCCATAGGCGATATGGACGATGACGAAAGATCAGTTCAGTGGGGGTTTGCTGTAAAATAACCATTGCTTTGCTCCAGAAATCACCACCATCAATATTCGCCAAAAAAGAGCGCTAATGCGCTCTAGTATTACTGCCCTAAATTACATCGGAGTCGCCATCAAATTAGGTTTAGGTTTGGCAGGAGATTTGGCAGCATCCACCCCTTTCAACGATTGGTGGCGCAGTTGCGTTCCGATGCTAAAATCCCGTAGCTGCACTCGCGTCACTTTTACTCCCCAATTTTCTGTCGCGATATCTAACTTTTGCACTAAGCGCTCATTCAATTCATCTCGGATGGTAAACAAACTATTCAGTTCAATGGTTGCCATTTCTGAGCGAATATTAATTTCAATTAGATCGTTTAAGGCTTTTCGTAAATCCTTAACTTTGTAGCATGATTTTTCCAGATCCAAAACTTGCCAATAGACCACCATATCGAGAGTGACAGAAATATGATCGCTTGTCAAACAAGTCAAATTTTTCATGTCTAATGGTTGTTCCCGCAATGTTTCTTTATACGCCACTTGTTCAATAAATGGCATGAGAAAGGTTAGTCCCGGCTCTAGTTTTTTACCCCCATATCGCCCCAGGGTTTCTACTAAGGCTTGATCACCTTGTTTAACGACTTTAATGCTGGCGGCTATAGAGGTTCCGGTTAAGCTAAAGAAGATCAGCATAAACCATTGGTACAGAAAAACTTCCATGATTGAACTCCTAAAAATGGATAAGGGATTAGCGATTCAAATGATCGGGAATGATAATTAAGGTATTCCCTTCTCGACGTAAGACATAAACTTTTTTACCAGGGGCGATCGCCTGAGTGCCATCAGAACAAGAAGCTGCCCAAGAATTGCCTTCAAATCGGACTCTACCTGCCTCTCCAGGACGAATTTCTGTTAGAGTTACCGCTTCTGTTGTTTCCACAATACTCATAGTTTTCTTCTGCCGGAAAAGCGGTCTTACCCACAGAATTGTAGCCCCAGAAATTGCCATCCAATACATAATTTGGATCGGAGCGGGAATGCGATAAAAAGTATTGCTTCTCCAGATTAAAAAACCTACGATTAAAGCGCAAATTCCCATGATTAAAGGCATAAACTTAAACGCTTTAGGGATGGCTTTCGGTAACATCAGTTCACTCACTCCCAAGAGGATGCCAGTAACTCCCCAAGCGAGAGAAGGATGGAGAGGAGAGAGCGATGATGTGGTTAAGAAGATGTGAGTAAGTAACATTTTGACCTCCTGCATCGTTAATTAGCTCTCAGCCGTTCTCTCTCTGGCGCGGCAATTTATTACAAAAGTTTACAATTAATCATGAACAATGATATAGAGAATAATTATTTATTGTTCATGGTTAATTGTATGCAAGCTACCTCGATACTACGCCGTTGGTTACTCCAAGGATGGACGATCGCTGTTTTAGGGATAGCCCTTCTGATTGCTACTCCCGTCCTATGTGTTTTACTCACTAGCTTTACCAACACGAGCGAGATTTGGCAACATCTGATGGAAACGGTACTCTCTCGCTATCTCTTCAACTCCTTTGGGTTAATGCTGGGAGTAGGCTCAGGAGTATTACTGCTCGGCATAAGCACTGCCTGGTTAGTGACGATGTGCGATTTTTGGGGAAAACGGTGGTTTCAATGGGCGCTGTTGCTGCCCTTAGCCGTACCCGCCTATCTGTTAGCCTACACCTATACGGAATTCTTAGAATATTATGGCCCAGTGCAAACGACTCTACGCACCTGGTTTGGCTGGGAAACGGTAGATGATTACTGGTTTCCGCCCGTGCGATCGCTCATCGGTGCGATCATTCTCTTTAGTCTCGTTCTCTATCCCTACGTTTACCTATCTGCCAGAGTCGCTTTTATCGAGCAAGCCACCTGTACCCTAGAAGCTGGGCGCTCCCTCGGATGCAACCCTTGGCAAAGCTTTCGCCAAGTGGCACTTCCCCTGGCTCGCCCCGCTATTATGGCAGGATTATCCCTAGCCTTGATGTCCACCTTGAGTGATTTTGGTACAGTGCAATATTTTGGCGTGGATACCTTTACCACCGGCATCTACCGCGTGTGGTTTGGTATGGGAGAGCGAGAAGCCGCCTCTCAGTTGTCCTCATTACTCCTGCTATTGATTTTAGGGATAATTATCCTGGAGCGATGGTCTCGTCAACAAGCCAAATATTACCAGGGCGGCGATCGCTTTCGTCCTATTCAACCCTATCCCCTCGGAAAAGTGCGCGGCATCCTAGCAACTCTCTATTGTTGTCTTCCCATCAGCTTAGGTTTTCTGCTGCCCGCAGGGCTTCTCTTGCGGATGGCAATTCAAAACCCGGATACCCTGCAAGGTCGATTTTGGGAATATGCTCAAAATAGCCTAATGCTCGCTGGCATCACTGCCGCCTTAGGAGTGATCTTCGCGCTTAGCATCGCTTATGGGGTGCGACTCTATCCTACCCTACCGATGGCGATCGCCGCCCGACTCTCCGCCATGGGATACGCCATTCCCGGCTCCGTCATCGCCGTCGGCATTCTCATCCCCCTTGGTCAATTTGACAACACCCTAGACACCTGGATGCAAGCCACCTTCAGCATCTCCACCGGCTTACTCCTGAGCGGCACCATTTTTGCCCTGATCTTCGCCTATCTGGTGCGCTTCTTAGCCCTCGCTTTTAGCACCGTCGAGTCTAGTCTCAGCAAAATTACCCCCAATTTAGACTATGCCTCCCGCAGCCTCGGTTACGGAGCCACAGGAACCCTCTGGCATATCCACGTTCCCATGATGCGAGGCTCTCTCTTAACCGCCGCCCTCCTTATTTTTGTTGATGTCATGAAAGAACTTCCCGCTACTCTCATTATTCGCCCCTTTAACTTTGATACCTTCGCCATCCGCACCTATCAACTCGCCTCCGATGAACGACTGGCAGAAGCTGCTGGACCGGCTTTAGCGATCGTCCTAGTTGGTATTTTACCCGTGATCTTCCTCAGTTTGAGAATTCGCCGTTCTTCTCAATAAAACTTGGGTGGTGATGGCATGACGAATTAGTTCCTGTACCTGGTCTGAAGGCAGATTAGCATTGATGGGAATAAAGCGATCGCCCCGACTTTTCGCTAACGTCTCAAACCCTTGTCGAACACGGTGATGAAACTCCCGATCTGCCTGCTCCATGCGATCGGCACCTCCCCGTAGGCGCATTCGCTTTAATCCCCTGTCCACCGCCACATCCAGCCAGAGCGTTAAATCTGCTTGAATCCCACCGGTTGCCATCTGATTAAGTTGAGCGATTAGATCCAGACTTAAACCTCGGCCATACCCCTGATAAGCGATAGTAGAATCGGTAAAGCGATCGCATAAAATCATCTTGCCCTGACTCAAAGCCGGTTGGATACACTCCGTGATATGTTGAGCGCGATCGGCTGCATACAACAACAACTCCGCCATCTCGCAGACAGGAACCTCCCCCAACAGAACCTCCCGCAACCTCATCCCCAAAACTGATCCCCCCGGTTCCCGCGTCATTACCACCTCTTGCCCTACCCGCTCC
>CAZTRW010000142.1:0-10219 GCA_964616725.1 uncultured bacterium | reverse complement strand
GACGAATTGGTGGTGGTTGTACCGGGATGAGTTTATGGGGGATTTGACGTAAGGCACGGGAGCGCAACAGGAGGAGAGAGGCTTTGGCTGTAGCAATTAGCGCTCTGGGAGGGGCAAGATGACAGCATTGTTCTAAATGAGTCTGTCCGGCGCTAGGATCGAGAAACATGGCGATCGCCCCTAGCTTAAATAACGCGATTAGGGCAATATAGAGATTACTGTGGATGGGCAGAAAAATTAAAATGCGATCGCCCGGTTCTAGAGGTAGTTTTTGAAGATAACTGGCAAGAGAGTCAGATTCTTCGTCTAATTCCCTAAAACTCAGAGATCTTCCTGGCGCAATTAGGGCGGGAAAATCTCCCTGGTTTTCAGTTTGCTGATGGAGGATCTCACTGATATTCATGGCTCATCCTCTCCTAACCATTGAGGGGGATGAATGATCAGAGCCGCTGCCCGATCATGATCGAGCGGTTTGGCAAAAAAGTACCCTTGAGCCGATTCACATCCTAACGTTCTGAGGAGCTGAATTTGCTGAGGGGTTTCTACCCCTTCGGCGGTGACATCCATTCCTAATTGATGGGCTAGGGTAATAATGGCTTCCACGATTTTGAGGTTATCCTGATTATGGTCTAAGTCTTGAATAAACGAGCGGTCAATTTTTAAGGTATCTACTTTTAAGCGCTGGAGATAGCTTAACGAGGAATAGCCGGTGCCAAAATCATCTAAGCATACCCGAATTTGGCGATCGCGAAATTGTTCTACCAACTCATCCGATTTTTGATTTTCCATAATCACGCTTTCTGTAATTTCCAGCTTGATCAGGCTCCCATCAATTTCTGTCCCTTGTAAAATGTGATCGATTTGATCAATCAGATCTGCCTGCAAAAACTGTTTCGTCGAAAGATTAATACTGATGGTAATGGGAAAATAGCTCATATAGCACTCTTGCCAAATTCTCAGTTGCTGACAAGCTTCCTTTAAAATCCATCTGCCAATCGGCACAATTAATCCCGTTTCTTCAGCGGCGGGAATAAACTCATTGGGAGAAATGAAACCTCGTTCTGGATGGTGCCACCGTACTAAGGCTTCAAAACCAGAAATTCTCCCTGTTTTCAGAGAAACAATGGGTTGATATTGCAAATAAAATTCGTGGCGCTTAATCGCTTGACGTAAGTCCATTTCTAAACGTAGTAACGCTACCGCATGGGCGTGCATCGCTGAGTCAAATACCTGATAACTCCCTCGCCTTAGCTCTTTAGCTCGATACATTGCTGTTTCAGCATCCCTGAGGATATACTGTGGATCTCTGTCTTTGTCTACACAAAAAGTTACACCGGTACTGATATTCAAATAGACAGTGTGTTGATCGACATGGAAGGGGAGGAGAAACTGTTGATGAATTTGCTCTACGATATCGACGACTTCTTGGAAATCGCGAATTTCTTCTAACAAGATCGCAAATTCATCACCGCCAAAATGGGCTAAAGTATCGATTAATCGGGTTAAAGATTCTAATCGGCGAGCCATGCCAACAATGAGTTGATCGCCAATGAGATGGCCGAGAGAATCATTAATGACTTTGAAGCGATCGCCATCAATAAATAAGACAGCAAATCGATAGTCAATTTGATGTTTTTGCCGACTAATGGCTTCTTCCAGCCGTTCGATGAATAAGGCACGATTAGGAAGTCCTGTTAAGGTACTATAATAGGCTTGATGGTGCAGACGCTTTTGGACTTTATGACGTTCAATAATTTCTTTTTTTAGCTCTTGATTGGCTTGTTCCAGTCTCGCTGTGCGCTCTTGAACTCGTCGTTCTAGTTCCAGATTGAGTTCTTCTACTTTAGCTTCTGCTGCTTGGCGATCGCGCATTTCTTTGTGAAGATAAAACTGCTGTTCCTTCACTTGTTTCGTGAGACTCTGAATTTTCAACTGTATCTTGAGGCGAATAATAGTTTCCGGATCGCTATAGCCAGTGAAAAGACAATCGACTATCCCCATCGCCAGTAGTTTTTCCGACTGAATTTCTTGGCGATCGCTGGCAATCAACACCACTGGAATCTCACAAGTTTTCAAATTTTGCTTCAACTTTTGACAGAGATCGTAATCTTCAGATTGGATAGTCTGTACTTTCAATAAAATTAAATCCGGTTGAGTCGCTCTAGCCACCATCAATGCCATCAGTTGATTAGGAATATGGCGCAAATTATACCCTTCTTGACTCAATTGACTCGACAAATAGTCAAAACCCTCTGGTTGAGAATCAACCAGCAAAATATGACCTTGAGCAATACGGGATTGAAATTGAAAGTGATCCATGCGTTCAGTTGAAGATGGATATAATCTAGAGATAGAAGAAAATGAAGAAAACATTCTGGAGAGTGCCTATCCTACTGAGCCGGTGATCAAAAAGCTACAGCGCTGATGTGATTAAGGGTTAAGTGGAGGAGGGTTATACCTGGCGAAAAATCTCAAAACAGAGGGAAAATCTCTGTTGGAAGGCTTTCCCTTCCCCAATCTTAACCCCCTCACAACCTCTATCCCAGAATCCCAGAGTTCATTTTTTTCTAAGCTCGATTAAAGCCAAGAATTATTTAAGTGATCCCAATCTAGATTATCTCAAATTTTAGCAGTAAATTTTCTGAATTTTGGTTTACTTTAAAAACCCTTTCCCCAATGGGGATATGAAAAGGGAGGTTCAGATCAGAAGCACTAGCCCACTGACTCTGGTTCAGTCTAGACCCAGAGTAACAATAGATGGAAAGAAATGCTATCGCGGAATTTACGCAGACAGGGACTGATTCTCCTCTTCTTTAGTATGAACAGAACCCTCAAGAATTTCATATCCCCAATGGGGATGGGCTTGAGCTAGTCGTTGGGCGGCTGCCACTTCCGAAATCTGACACAACTGCTCCAAAGTTTGATAGCCTTGTATTTTCTCCTCTTCTTGCTGGCGTTTATACTCTAAAGCTCTCTCTTCGGCAGAGAGTATCCGTCTTCCTGGCAGCATTGGATCAATTTGATCAAGTCGTTTCATGTACAGTAGGAACCGATCTGGTGGTGTGGGTAGATGTTCTAAGGCTCAGAAGGGTAGAGACTCTTGGACTTCATTATCAATAATTTCATAACCCCATTCGGGATGAAGTTGTAGTTGCTGTTTTACCCAACTGCGTCCGAGGGTGCTCTGATAGGCTTTTTGTAGTTGTTCTAGGGAAGGTTTGGCTTCTGAGTGGGGAAGAGGGGGAGGAGAAGATACCTGTGAGAGTTTCGCCATCACCTCTTCTTTGGTGATTTCTCGGCGTTGGGAAAAGGAGGGAGGGAGATAGGGGGTGGTTACGCCTTGTTGTTTAGCTTTAAGGGCATCATCGGCGAGGCGATCGCATTTGCGCAAGAACCCTGCCCATAAATCTTTCGCCACAGTTGGTTTTCTCAGTTCTCCCCGTGCTTTGGCGACTGCCATCTCTAGAGGTTCTCCTTTTTGGATATAATATTGAATCCGCTCCTCTTCAAACGCGGGATAGGGAATTCCCGGCTCTATTTCCCAGTCGCGCTTGACTTGCTGGGTGGAACCGAGGGGGCGATCGCTGATAAACTCATCCCAAAAGGGAGAAACGATTCCCTTGGTCAGTCCATCTACGATCTTAAACACCCAGCCTGCCGGATTCTCCATGCCTTTCTCTTTCGCGTACTCCAGCAGTTGGCGCTGAAACTGCTCCAACTGATCGCCCGATGCCCAAGGTCCCTGAAACTGATAATGGGGGGTCACCGTGATGGCAATTGGTTGGCGTTTTACCGGAAAATAGCGATCGCCAGAAGCAGCCGGTAAACCAGGAGGAACTTTCCCGTGTAGATACTCCTCCCATCTCTCCACTTGAAAACGCATTGGCCAAACTGAATCAGAATCTGACTCAGGACATTCCACCAGCAAGCCTTTAGCCCTTAATTGCTCCCGCGCCAAAGCTTGTTCCGCCACAGTTAAACCCGTTTGAGCCATCATTTCTTCAGCACTAACCCTTACCCATCCTTCAGACAAACCCGTGTTTTCCTGCCATTCCCATACCTTCAATCCAAAGATCGCAGCCGTTACACCACCCATCACTGCTGCGATTTTCCGGTAGTACACCAAGGGATGATCCAAATATTGCCAGAGTTCAGTGGGCTTCACGATCTAAAATACAGGTTCAGCAGGGGTTTTTTGCAGTTCTGGTTTTTCTTCCCCAAGAATAGCCCCAGTTACAGGGCACACTTGGATACAGATCCCACAATCGATACAAGTTCTAAAATCGATCCAATACCAATCCGTTCCTTTTTGGTTTTTCCCAGGGCCAGGGTGAATACAGGCGACAGGACAAGCTTCTACACAATCAGCGATGCCTTCACAAACGTCAGTAACAATAGTATGGGGCACGGTACTCCTCTCAGTGTTCTCTCAAGATAGGGTAATTTTATTTTACCTGGCTTTGGGATCAATGCTCTGGGCACACACCTGAGTATGCTTCTGGTTCAGCGGTTCTATCCTTGCTTCTCCCTGGGCATTAATCCAGGCAATTTGGGGAATTCGCCGCATTTGAGCATAGGATCTAACCGCTTCTGGGTTTTCCCGCGCGATTAAATCGACTTGGACGCGAATCTGGGGGGTTTGACTGCGGAGGGTTTGAGCGTAGGCAAAGGTGGCACCCCAGGCTTGGGGGCTTTCCGGGACAATTAACCAGTCACTGGCGGGGATTTTTTGGGGCAGATTATCCCTTTGTTGTAGGACTGCTTGCAATGCTTCAATATTTAAGCAAAATCCAATTCCGGGCAAGCTTTTCTGTTGGGGATGATAGACACCCACTAAGTGATCATACCGCCCTCCTTGTCCTAGGATGCTGAGTTGGGTTCTTTGGCGGCTGACGACTTCAAAGACGATGCCGCTGTAGTAATCAAAGGTGCGGATCAGGCTGAGATCGAGAAGGAGGGGTAGGGGGGGTTGATGGGGGCGACTATTTTGGAGGAGATCAATGAGGGTTTTGAGGTTTTCGAGTCGTTGTTGTTCTGTGGGAGTGAGGGGAATTTGGGCAAGTTTGGGGAAGACTTCTGCGGGTTTTCCTCGCAGATCGAAGAGGGAGAGTGCTCTTTGTTGTAGGTCAGGGGAGAGGGGGAGTTGTGTGAGGGTAATATAGTCTAGGGTAGCGATCGCCGTTCTCACCGAGTTTCGCCATTCTTGGGGAAAAGCCGATAACAGGGATTGGGTTAATCCCGCTTCTCCAATTGCCAATACCCATTGTTCCGGGTTCAACTCTAAGGATTGGAGACAATCTGCCAGTAATAATAATATCTCGCTATCTCCGGGAGTTCCCCCGGCTCCCAGGAGTTCTACTCCGGCTTGATAGAATTCCTGTTGTTGTCCGTATTGGCCTTTGGGCGATCGCTCAAACACATTGGCGCTGTAGTACAATCTCTTGGGATCGGTAACTCGTCCCATACGAGTAGCAGCCGCGCGGGCAATTGAAGCCGTCACTTCCGGTCGCAATCCCAGTTCTTCTTGAGTGTCTTGGAGTTGAATCACTTTAGCGCGAGCGATCGCACCTCCTGCCATCAACGTATCTAATCGTTCTACTGTGGAAGTAATAATCCGATGATACCCCCACTGATGAAACACTTGATACAGACGCTCTTCAATCCAGCTTTTTTGGGCCACATCCAGAGGAAGCAAATCCCTAGCCCCTGGTGGAGATTGATAGACCATTACTTTTTCTTCCCACCAATTGTGATCCCAAATATCGTAATCCCTTCACTCCCTTTTTGATCAGCTTTCGCGGCCTCACTTTTTTTCGCCAAAGCTTCTAGCTTCTTCTTCAACTCCACTGCTTTTTCATGTTGGGGATTTCCCTCCAACGCTTTATTGATATGGACTTTGGCCATAGTTTTCTGTCCTTGTCTGAGATAAATTTCCCCCAGTAGAGTATGGCAATCCATATTAGTCGGTTCGAGCTTCAGGGCATCGCGCAATTCTAATATGGCTTTGGGGAAGTTTCCCTTTTCCACTAACTCCCGTGCCCGACCATAGTATCCTTCTACAGGGGATTTTTTCTCTACTTTTGGCGGCGGTGGTGGGGCTGAATGACTCGGTTGGGAAGTGGGGGGCGGCGGGGGAGAAGGTTTTTTAACTTGAGGAGGAACCGCCGAAACACTCCCTCCCGATCTGATCAAATAGACGAGGTTTAGTTCGCTAATTTCTCCAGTAATTTTAGCAAACTCTTTCAGAGATTGGTATTGTTGAGATGCTAAACTTTTTAATGCTTTTTGGTACTCAACTTCTACATCCTTGGCCTGGAGCAATTGTTGAGCCAATTCACTTTGCAGGTGTTTAGTCGTTTCTTGGTGTCCTGCTTGTTGTCCTTTGAGGCGCAACATTACCATGTATTCTTTCGCTTCCTTTTCTTGAGAGAGTTTTTCATAGGCGGGATTGACTAATTTGGAGAGAATTTGACTGGCTTGTTTTTTGTCTTCAGGGGTTTCGGTGGCGCTGCTGTCAGGATGTAATTGTTTCGCAATTCCCATATAGCGCTTGCGAATTTCGCGACTATCTGCCTGGAGGGGAACTCCCAAGATGGCATGATGGTCAATGAAGTCAAGTTGGAATAGGCCTTGATGAATCGGAACAGACATAGGGTGGAGTTAGATTGTGCTTGAATAATGATCAATAATTCTAGTGTAATCTTTAAAGATTAAGCAGAAGTGACACGATCGCCCCTAAGAAGTGACTTAATCTCTACCATTTCCCTCTCATACCGGGGGGAACTTCCGCTAAGGCAGCCATCATGGCCTCGTGCACGCTACCATTGGTGGCTAAAATCCGACCCGTTTCTAACCGGTGCTCCGTACCATCATAGGCAGTAACTTTCCCTCCCGCTTCACGCACCAGAACAATGCCTGCCACCATATCCCAAGGAGATAATCCCCGTTCCCAGTAGCCATCTAAACGTCCACAAGCCACATAAGCTAAATCAATGGCAGCCGATCCTCCCCGTCGCACCCCTTGGGTTAAATGGGTGAAATGACAGAATTCCGCATAGTTATTATCAGAAGTTTCGCGACGGTCATAGGCAAACCCCGTCACTAACAGGCTCTGACTGAGATTGGCCGTAGGAGAAACAGCGATCGCCTGTCGGTTACGGGTAGCACCTAAACCAGTGGCAGCCCGAAACAATTCTTGACGAGAGGGATCAAAAACCACCCCCACCTGGGGGACTCCCTCAATGAGCAAACCCACGGAAACCGAAAAGCAAGGATACTGATGAGCATAATTAGTCGTACCATCAAGGGGGTCGATCGCCCAGAGATAGGGACTTTGGCTTTCACCTTGCTTTCCCGACTCCTCCGCTAAAATACTATGGTCAGGAAAATGGCGCTGAAGGATTTCTAAAATCACTGCTTCTGAAGCCCGATCTGCTTCAGTGACCATATCTCCTGGCCGGCCTTTTTCACGAATATCTTCTAATTTGCCCTGATACGACATGATCACTGCACCCCCCGCGAGGGCAGCTTCTGTGGCAATATCCAAATAAGTTAAGAGAGGGTCGGTCATGGAGAAGGAGAGGAATTAGGCGATTGATGACGAAATTGGCTAGGGGTCAGACCCATAGGATGCTCCGAATTCCAAATACCCAGACCCAGAATTCTCGCCCGATCTTGGGCATACTGGAGTCGTTGGCTATATTGGGTGTTGGGAAACCATTCCTCAGCTAAAGCATACCCTTGTTTGACCATTTCTTCGTTGATCAATTTTCCCTGATGCCAAATATACCCCAGTTGTCGTCCATAATCATCCGTGGTTTGTCGATCAAAGGTCAGTCGTACCCTTTGTTGTTGGAGTTGTTGTTCTAAGGCTTTTTGTGCTGCTGGTCCCCAGGGTTCTTGATGCAGCGGGGGGGTGGTAATCCCAATTAAGCGTACTCTTTGGGCGATCGCTCCATCTGCCCCTATGACCTCTACCGTATTCCCACTGATAATCTTCACTACCATCACCTCTTGTCCCTCAGAGGGAACCCTCTGACATCCTGCCATCATCCCCAACCCAATGAGGCACACCACCCACCGTATCCACTGAGCCATCATGATCCCAATTTTTCAGCCTCAAGCCAGAACCCCGGCTTCTTCAAGAAACCGAGGTTCTGAGAAATTGCACTGTATTTTAAACTTGATTTCCCAGATATTCAACTGCCATTCCCTGAGATTGGGGAGCAACAGAGTTACGTGAGGGAACCATAGCAGCCACTATCTGGAGAGCAGCTTGCCCTCCAGATAGCAGTAGCCGGTTGTAAAGCACTTGGGCGAGATATTTCCAGGCTGTCCAGGATAATAAGACAGGAGTAACTAATTGCAACGCTTCTACCAGACGGCCCCGCTTTAAGCCCACCAAGCCCCAGTGTAGTTGTAAGAAGGCGGTGATACTAGAGAGCGCCGGGAGAGCCTGATGATATTTTGAGTGAATGCGGGCGTAGATTTTTTCTTTAATCACAACATTCATCTGCATACGTGCTCTCAGGGAAAGCTGACTGGAGCAGTTCCCCGGCCAAATGGTGCGATAGGCAAGGGCTTCACTGAGAATGACGGCATCTCCATATTGAGCAATTTTGATCCAGGATTCGATATCATCACAGTTACCACTAAAGGCAGCATCCCAACCCCCTGATGCCAGGAAAGCATCTCTGCGAGCCGCGACTTGAACCGGGGTACCGAAGGGAAGTTGCTCTTTGAGCATTTGGTAGTGGATATCTTGTTGATCGACCTGGTGAACGGCTGCGGCAAAGGGCGCTTGAGTACGCCCGATTGCTTGCCCTTGAGTATCAACTTGTACGGCTTGACAGGAACATAGAGCGGCTTGGGGATAGGGGGCAAGTGCTCCGATCATTTTTTCGATACAGTCAGGGGCAAGGTAATCATCATCGTCTAAGAATTTAATCCAGTCTCCCGTAGAGCGCTCTACTCCGGCATTGACGGAGGCAGAGTGACCGAGGTTGGTGCTATTGCGGTGATAGATGACTGAGTTCCCTAGACTTTCGACGTAGGTTTGGGTACTGTCAGTAGAGCAGTCGTCAACGACTACGATTTCGCAGGGGACGGTTTGGGCTTGGGCAGAGGCGATCGCCTGACGGAGCCACTTAACTCGGTTATAAGTAGTAATAACAATACTGAATTTCATCCTTTCATCCTCTGATGCTTAAGTTTTAATGATTGCTGGTGACTTTAATGGATCAGCCCAGGAATCGCCCTCGCCCAGAACCGAGTTAACAGGCTTTCCTGCTGTTCATGGGGGCATGATAGTCGATACATCAGGAGAAATACTATAAAAAATTAGTGACTTTACTAACTCTTTAAGAAAATTCCGTAAAATCCAGGTATTTTTAAAGTTTCCGTAAAGAATAGGTCTTGTTTCCCGATTAATTACGGATCGAGTTTCCCGAATCCGTAAGTAGTTATTCTGAGTAGACATATTTCTTAAACAATGAGAGATATAACTTAAAAACTGGTTGGGCCGAGACTCCCTATACTAAAGACAGTCCAAGCATTTGACAGCAAATCTTATTCAGGAGGCGACTGAAACCATGCCGAATTATGCAGAACGGGACAAAGACGCGACCATATGCCTTTATATTCCCCTATGGATTCGCAAAGACATTGACCTGGAAACCTTTGATAGCTATTGGGGTAATGTGCATGGGCCAACTTGTGCTCGTCAGCCAGCCCTCTATCAATACTGGCAGATTCGGACAAGCCCGAATGAAGGTGGGATTTGGCATGAGATCGAGGGAGTGAACACGACTTCTCTGCCAGAAGAGCATTTTGATGGTGTGGCAGAGCTAACCTTTAAAAAGCCAGAGGATATCCCGGTGTATATCAAGGCGGGATTGGAATTCTTATCAGAAGACGATCCTAATTTCCTGCGTCGGGCGATCGCCTACGTCAGCACCCCCATCACCTACTATGATGAAGCGGAAGATCCTACCCCTACCTGGGAAAATGACTACGATCGCTTCCATGTCATGATTCGCAAAAGTGATGGAGTCAGCCTGGAAGAGTTTCAACAGTGGCTACAAACCACCTTGGCACCCAATTTAGCTAAAAGTGCCCCGGTGATTAAGTTGCGCCTCAATATATTCCGTGAGGTTGATAAAAGTCGAACAGACAGACGAGGAGTCTCCTATATCGAAGATCCAGGCTTAGACATCCAAGC
>CAZTRW010000141.1:0-10363 GCA_964616725.1 uncultured bacterium | reverse complement strand
GCTTTGATCTCGTTCTCTGGTTGGGAAAATGGCAGTACCTGGGTTGGCGGGTTGAGGGGAGTGAGGGGGTGGGATGAGGGCGACTGTGGCGGCTTCGCTGGGGGAGGAGAGTTTGGGGGGAGGGGTGAATCCTGGGGTGACTGAGGTGGGTTGATGGGGGAGGAGGTTGAGCCATTCTGTTATGGTTGAGGGGCGATCGCTCATTTCTAGTGCCATTCCGCGTAAGACGGCTTGGTTAATGGCACCGCTGAGATCGGGACGAAGGTCTCTGGGGGTGGGCATTTGATGGCGATCGCGCAAGACAGACGCAATGGGGATTCTTGCTGTTAATAGGGTGTAGAGGGTGGCTGCTAACCCATACACATCTGTGGCAGCACTGCGGCGTTGCGATCGGATATACTGCTCAATCGGAGCATATCCCTCCGACACTAAACTGGTGTGGGTTTGGGTTAAATTTGCCTCATATTCCCTAGCGATGCCAAAATCAATCAGCACTACTTCATCTGTCCCGTCTCGTAACAAAATATTCTGGGGTTTCACATCTCGATGCAACAATCCTTTCTGATGAACCACTTGCAAAGCTGACCCAATTTGACGGATATAATGGATGGCTGTGGCTTCACTCAAAGGGCGATCGGGAAAGACGACCTCTGCTAAGGTCGGCCCTGGGATATAATCCATCACCATGTAGGGCATCCCATCTTCCGTAAAAAAATCACTCACTCGGACAATATGGGGATGGACACACAGGGCCAATCTTCGCGCCTCATCCTGAAATTTCTGCTCAAACTCACGAAAATTCGGCTGTTTCCGTACTATGTCGTTGAGTGTCTTAATTACTACTATCTGATGGAGATAATGATGGGTCGCCTTAAACGTTAAACCAAATCCACCTTGACCTAACTCTTGGTCAAGAGTATATTTCCCTCCCTGTAAGGTTTTTACCATTTCTTTTGTGGTCTCAAGAGGATTCGTTGACAGTTATAGCATTTTCTGTTGAGGGTTGTCGGGAACTATTCATCCCGAAAATCTTCTGTAGATCAGCTTTCTCACCTCCTATTCTCCCCTACTTTCATGAGCAAACAACGCCTTGATACTCTCCTGGTAGAACAGTCTCTGTGTGACTCTCGCCAATTGGCGCAGCGCTTGATCCGCGCGGGTGAGGTGATGGTGAATCAGACGGTGATTGATAAACCGGGAACTCTAGTAGAAAAGGATGTTTTGATTCAGGTGAAAGCGCGATCGCCTTTTGTCTCTAGAGGAGGAGAAAAGTTAGCTCACGCCCTCTCTACGTTTCAACTCCCCGTCGCTGGGCGCATTGCCCTAGATGGCGGTATTTCTACTGGCGGATTTACAGACTGTCTCCTGCAACAAGAAGCCAAACAAGTTTATGGGGTAGATGTGGGATATGGACAAGTAGACTGGCGGATTCGCAGCGATCCTAGGGTGGTGCTCAAAGAACGTACTAATTTACGATACTTGACTCCTGAACAGTTGTATGGCGCAGCGGAACCTGCTAACCTGGCTGTGGTTGATGTTTCGTTTATTTCTCTGACGAAAATCTTACCAGGATTGTATCATCTTCTTGCTCCTCCTAGGGAGTTGGTTTGTTTGGTCAAACCTCAGTTTGAAGTGGGGCGATCGCAAGTGGGAAAAAAAGGCGTAGTGCGCGATCTCAAAGCACATCAAGAGGCCATTTTTTCTGTCTATCAAGTCGCCACTACCCTCGGATGGCATTACCATGGACTTACCTATTCTCCCCTGACTGGTCCTGCGGGGAATATAGAATATCTCCTGTGGCTAAAAACTAACTGCGCAACCGAGAACTGTTCTCCTCTTAATTTAGCAATGATTCACGAATGTACCCTCACTGCCCAATCACAACTGCTACCGCACAAGTGAGGGAATCGTTAGGTAGATTATCCCTTGTCCACCGTCCACTGTCCACTGTCCATGGAACTATTTAAGCTATCCTTCCGCATTGTTCTGTATATTCTGATCGTTCCTTTAGTGATCAGTCTAGTGGTCTTAAGTAAATTACTGTTTATTTTTTTAGCGGATCAGCATCTTTATTCGTTGCCTGTGATTGGCGAGATTTTTCGGATGTTAGATCTGAGCGAACTCTCTAATTTGATCTCTTTTGCCATCTTAGGGTTAGGGTTTGGACTGTCTACTGTTTTCTTACCGCCTCGGATTCGTCAAAAAGTAAGTTTGGTGCTGCTGATTCCTACAATCCCTTTTATTTTAAGTATTCCCACCGCTATTCGCTATCGTCATTGGCTCAACGATATTGCCGAAAATACGCCCCTTTCTCCTGGAGAAATTACTCAGAAAACTGATGATTTTTTGCAAAGTAAAACCGGTAAAACTGGAATGGTAGGCTTTTATCTGTACACGGCTAAATTTCCCATTTTACCTAGTCAAATGGATCAACTCAATCAATTAGAATCAGAAGATAATCGATTAAAGTCAATTTTATCACGGCTGTTGGGCGATCGCGCTCATTTTATTGATTGGGTATTTGCTTTTCAAGGTTGGCTATTGCGCCTAGTTTATGCAGCGATCGCCATCGTTACTACAATCATTCATTTCCAAGAAGGTATTCATCAACTCCCCAAAAAATCAGTAAGGTAATCAAAACACAAAGCATAATTACTTGGATAGCTTACCATCAAGAATCACCCTAAATGTTAAATTGATTCTTGGTTTAACTCGTCGAGAAGTTTTTGGGATTTGGTGTTGCCAAAAATGTTGAGTTTCTCCTTGCATTAACAGTAAACTACCAGAAGGTAACTCTACAGTTACTTTCCGATCTTTACAGAATTTGTGCCTCAAGCAAAATCGGCGAGTTTCTCCCAAACTGACAGACGCAATCACCGGATTTTTGCCTAATTCTGGCTCATCATCACTATGCCAAGACATACTATCTTTACCCTGCCGATACAAATTAATCAACACGCTATTAAACGTAATTTCTGAGATCTGTTCAACCTGAGATTTGATCAATTGTAACGTGGGAATCCAAGGTTGAGGATCTTGTCTAATCCCCGAATAAGTATAGTATTTCCCGGCATCTGCATACCAGGCAGTCAGTCGCGGTAAAAGGTGTTTTTTCCCAAAGAGTTGAATCACCTCTTGTCGCCATTGAATCTGAGCATATAATTCGCAGAAAAAATAGTAGCTATCTTGCTGCGAGAAAAAATTCGGATAAAGAATGACATTGCCATCTTGATCCGTCACTACTTCCTGATTCCTCGAATACAACCTGATTACTCTTATTTAAAGGCAGCAATATTTAATCTTTCAAAGCAATAGCAGCACCCAGATAACTTACTCCTTGCCCGACTCCCTTTTATGGTTTGAGCTTATCTGGAGTGCAACTGTTTTCGAGAAAGCGATCGCGAATAACCAGTTGTTTAAACTCCCTGATTCTCTAATTTAAGGAAGTGTCAAGTTTCTGTAGGGGTGCTGCCATGCTATTACGAGACAGACAACAGTGAATCAGCGATTTACCTCTCAACTTGTTTTTCGTAGAAATTGGCTGTTTATCTGCCAGAGAAGCCTTACTTGCTTCATGTTTTTACTATAAACAGATTTCTGAATCTAATCAATCAATTGCAACCAAACTTTACGGAATCAGAAGTAGCTGATTGCGCATATAATGATCTACGGTTACATCAACCGCCATCTGCCTAACACCACCATGGCCAAATTCACGGATATTACCAACCATTGGGCCCAAGCAGTGATCGAACAGTTAGCGGATCAAAAAATTCTCACCGGCTATCTTAACGGTCAATTCAAACCGGATGCCCCAGTCAACCGTGCCGAGTTTGCGGCAATGCTCAGTCGCGCCTTTCCTCATCATCGCCCCATCCAAAAGGCGATCGCCTTTAGGGACGTGCCCCCCTCCTACTGGGCTTACGGAGTCATTCAGAGCGCCTACACATCCGGCTTCATGGGCGGCTATCCCCAGCAACGATTCCAACCGACTGACCCCATCACCCGCTTACAAGCATTGATCGCCCTAGCCAATGGTCTCAACTACAAACCACAACAACCCGTTGAACTCACCCTCAACGAAACCTTTAACGACGCAGACACCATTCCCGAATACGCCCGATCGCCCATCGCCGCCGCAGCAGAACGAGGGCTAGTGGTCAACTATCCCCACGTAAAACAACTGCGCCCTGGAGCGATCGCCACCCGTGCTGAAATAGCCGCCATACTAGCCCAAGCCCGATCCCAGCCCAACTTTCCCTCCGCCGTTCCCCATCAATACATTGCCCAAGTCACCCTTAAACCCCCAGTAGCCCTCACCGGAGAACTACGAGGACTCTGGTTAACCGAACTTTCCCACCTTTCTGCCGAAACCATTAAAACCTTCGCCTCCCTCCACCTCAATACCTTTTATCCCAGCATTTGGCACCAAGGCCAAACCCCTTACCCCAGCCCTGTCTTACAGCGATTCACCAACAACAACCCCAGTGAGGATTTCCTGGCTGAACTGATTCCCGCCGCTACCCGCAACCGCATCAGCATCATTCCCTGGTTTCAAGACGGCTGGCAAATTCCCGCCCACTCTCCCATCATTGCCCAACGTCCCCATTGGATCACAACCCGTCAAGACGGTAGCTCGATCTTTGAAGCCAATGGACAAAGCCAAATGTGGCTCAACCCCTTTCACCCCCAAGTCCAACAATTTATCCTCGACTTAATAGTTGAAGTGGTGAGTCGATACGATATTGCTGGGATTCAACTCGATCAATCCTTTATTCTTCCCGTAGAATGGGGATACGATCGCTTTACCACCCAACTGTATCAACGAGACCATCAGGGCCAATCTCCCTCTAAAAATCCCCAAGATGAGGAATGGGTGCAATGGCGTAGTCATCGCCTCACCAGCTTTCTACAACGGCTGGCTCTGGTGGTAAAAGACTATAAACCGTACTGTATTCTCAGTTTTGTAAGTCATTTTCCTACCCAGAAAACTCTGCAAAATTGGTCTCTTTGGCAACGAGAAAAGCTGATTGAAGAAATGATAGTTTTTCCTGGAGATCTCGATCATCCTCAAATACAATTAGCACACTATGAAATGCCTGTAGGCCTCCGAATTGGAATTACTCCAGAGACTTCTTTTGATCAAATTAGAGCAGAAGTGGTACGAGGGCGCGATCGCGCCTTAGCAGGAATCGCCTTTTACAACGATCACAGTTTACTAGCTGCGATCGCCCAAACCGACACTCAACCAGCCCTTCAATCCCTGTTTCCCGAAATGGTTGAACGCCCTCAGAAGCTCTAACCCCTCCAACAGATAATCTTCTCTAGCATAGAGAGGGGACTGACAAGTTTGAGTCAGTAAATCAGGGTGGTAATCATGAAATTCATCAGGCAAACCGGGTTCCTCCGGATCTTCACTGGGCAAATCCTACATTGTAGGAAGAGATTTCTGCCGGGGGTGGGGGTGCAGTTGAATCATGATGATTACCAGATAGAATCACTAACTACCAGTGTACCTTAATCCACCTGAGTGCAATTGTCAGGGATGGCTTGTGTTTCTGCTGTTCACTCTTCCCTAATGCCCAGGCAAAGGTTATCCTATATGGTTTATTCCTCACATGATGATTAGACCATGAGACCCTATGTTGCTGCTGCTCTCCAGATGACCAGTCTCCCTGATTTGGGGAAAAATCTGGCTCAAGCGGAAGAATTGATTGATTTAGCTACACGCAAAGGTGCTGAATTAATTAGTTTGCCAGAAAACTTCTCCTTTATGGGCACGGAATTACAGAAACTGTCTGAAGCGCCCTCCATTGCTGAACAGACAGAGAAGTTTCTCAAAACCATGGCTCAGAAATTCCAAATTACTCTTTTAGGGGGTGGCTTTCCTATTCCTGTCAATAGCGATAAGGTCTACAATACGGCTTTACTGATTGATCCCAATGGTCAAGAATTGGCTCGGTATCAAAAAGTCCACTTATTTGATGTCAATGTACCTGACGGAAATACCTATCAAGAGTCCTTGACGGTGGAACCGGGAACTCAACTCCCTTTGGTTTATTACTCGGAGGCTTTTGGTGGTTTAGGGTTATCGGTGTGTTATGATGTCCGATTTCCTGAATTGTATCGCCACCTCTCCGCTTCAGGGGCAGAAGTTTTGTTTATTCCTGCTGCTTTTACGGCTTATACAGGGAAAGATCATTGGCAAGTGTTGCTGCAAGCTAGAGCGATTGAAAATACTTGCTACTGTATTGCTCCGGCTCAGACCGGTTGCCATTATGCTCGCCGTCAAACCCATGGCCATGCGATGATTATTGATCCTTGGGGACTGATTTTAGCAGATGCGGGGGAAGAGAGGGGCATGGCGATCGCCGAAATCCATCCTGAGCGTTTGCAACAAGTGCGCCGACAAATGCCCAGCTTAAAGCATCGTGTTTTCTAATCCCAATCATGCATAAACGTTAACCCCAGGAGGGTTTACATTTCTCAATAACCCTGTAAAGTAAAACATCGATGAGTTACATAACATCATGATCGAAACCTATCTTTGGTTAATTCCTCACTTACCCCCCACTCTCACCCCTTGGTTAGCAACCGTCTCAGAGACAGAAGCCCCCAGCGCTACTCTGGTGTTAGCCGGAGTCCTTCTCAGTCTGGTGATTATCTATCTTGCCAGCAAAATCGGTAGCGAACTCTGTGCCCGTCTCGACTTACCCCCCGTACTCGGTGAACTCCTCGGCGGCGTAGTAATCGGTGTATCAGCCTTGAAATTTCTCGTATTTCCTGAAAGTGGAGCTACTAGCGATCAATCCCTCATTATCATCCTACTGGAAAAAACCGCTGGACTATCTCCCGAATCTGCCAATGGAGTTTTTCTTGCCCAAAGTGAAGTCATCTCCGTCTTATCAGAATTAGGCGTAATTTTTCTCCTATTTCAGATTGGCATAGAATCAGACTTAAAACAACTGATTGAAGCTGGGGTGCAATCGGCTTTAGTCGCCGTAACCGGAGTTGCCGTTCCCTTTCTGTCAGGGACATTAGGCTTAATTTACCTATTTCATGTGCCCATTATTCCGGCTATCTTTGCGGGTGCAGCTTTAACGGCTACCAGTATTGGCATCACGGCTAAGGTGTTAGCTGAAATTCAACGATTGAATGATAAAGAAGGCCAGATTATCATTGGTGCGGCAGTTCTGGATGATATCTTAGGGATTATTATTTTGGCGATCGTGGCTGCTTTAGCCGAAAAAGGACAAATTGAAGTTTCTAATATTATCTATCTAGTCGTCAGTGCCGCAGTATTTCTGATTGGATCGATTGTTATAGGTCGTCTAGTAATGCCCTCTTTTACGGCATTAATTGATCAACTCCAAACCCCAGGAACCCTATTGATTGGTGGATTAATTATTGCTTTTGTCTTTTCCTATATTGGGGCAGTGATTAAACTTGAAGCTATTTTAGGGGCATTTACAGCGGGGTTAATTCTGGGAGAAACCAATAAACGCAAAGAACTGGAAGAATTGGTCAGTCCTATTGGATTTATGCTCGTTCCTGTCTTCTTTGTGACGGTGGGTGCGGCAACGGATCTTTCGGTTCTAAATCCAGCTATTCCTAGTAATCGCGAAGGTTTGATTATCGCTAGTTTCCTGATTGTGGTGGCAATTGCGGGTAAAATGGTGAGCGGATTTAGCCTCTGGGGAGGTGAACCAGTCAATCGAGTGGCGATCGGTATCGGTATGATTCCTAGAGGAGAAGTTGGATTAGTCTTTGCTGGAGTAGGTTCAGCCAGTGGCATCCTTTCAGAATCTTTAGATGCAGCAATTATTGTCATGGTGATTCTGACTACTTTCTTAGCCCCACCTCTATTACGAGTTGGGTTTCAACTGGGGGAAAAATCCTCACCAGAAGGCTCTCTCTCCGATCAACCCGAAGAAAAAACTTTAGTGGACAAAAGCGCTCTTTCTGATCAACCACAGAAGGAATCAGAGGAAACTTTAGCAGAAGGCTCTCTTTCTGATCAATCTGAAGAAAAAACTTTAGTGGACAGTTAAGCGAGGATCTTTTTTGATCGTTTGCTGTCAAACTTTATGAAAGTTAGTCACTATCGAGGCTCATTTGTGAAACTTCATTGGTTATTGCCTAGCCTTCTAGGACTATGGCTGTGGTCGATGCCTGTCAAAGCTGCCAGCCTACAATCTTGGCGATTTGATGCCAGAAACAATCGTCTGGAATTTACTACTAATGGGCGAGTACAACCGAATGCCCAACTGGTTTTTAATCCTACCCGATTAGTGATTGATTTACCAGGAGTGACGTTGGGTAATCAGGTTCGCTCCCAACAGGTTTTAACGGCTGGGATTAGGGAAGTCAGGATTGGACAGTTTGACCAGAATACCACTCGCATTGTGGTAGAACTGAGTTCTGGCTATACCCTAGACCCTAGTCAGGTTCAATTTGTGGGATCTTCTCCTTCTGAATGGACGGTTCAACTCCCTCAGCCTCAACGGGAAGGGCGTGAAAATGTAGCGGTTTCTCCTTCTCCTATCCCTGAGAGAAATAACCCTGGGATTCCTCCTCTTCCTCCTTTGAGTCGATCGCCTTCTCTGCCTAACCCCCCAGGCAGAGAAATACAAGGAGTTCGGGTAACTGCAGATGGTTTTTTTGTCAGTACCGCAGGGGAACCCCCAGAAATTGAAAAGGTAGAACGCTCCAGAGATCAACGAGAGATTTATATAGATCTCAAAGGGGTAACTCTGGCGGCTAATCTCACCCAAAAGGAATTGGCAATTAATAGCCGGGGAGTAAATCAATTGGTCTTGACTCCCCTAGAAGGATCTGATCCGCGCACCCGCATTACTCTGAAGGTGACTGCCAATAGCCCAGATTGGCAGGCCTTAGTGAGTCGTTTAGGGGTGGTACTGATTCCGAGAGCCGGTAGTGGCATTTCGGCGAGTGAGGGTTCTGCTTGGCCGACGGGTCGCCAGATCCAAGTACAATCTCCTAATGTTAGTGATCCGGGGATGCCGCCTCTGATTCAATCAGTAGAACTGTTGGGGAATTCCCAGTTAGTGATTCGCTCTACGGGACGGATCAATGCGATCGGTCAATGGCTCAACCCATCAGTTTATACATTACGATTATCTCCGGCCCGCCTCGGCTCTCCAATCCCCCCGATTCCTGTGGAAGGAAATAGCCCCTTAGTTCAGTTTAATCTACAACAGGCGGATGCGGAAACGGTAGTGATTACCCTCACCCCTCGATCGGGGATTACCATTGGCAATACCAATCAACCCGGTTCTCAGGTGATTTCTTTGCCGTTAGGACAAAATACGGCTATTCTGCCTCCCATTCCCACTCCTGATCCTCGCTCTTCGACTCTTCCGATTCCTGTTCCCCAACCTCAACCGGGGCCAAGTGCTCCCCAACCGAGGACTTCATGGCCGCTCCCTCCGAGGCGACAAACCCCCAATTCTCGGATGGTGGTGGTGGTTGATCCAGGTCATGGGGGACGCGATCCAGGTGCTGTGGGGATTGGGGGATTGCGAGAAAAGGATATTGTTTTGGAAATTTCTCAACAGGTGGCAGCTATTCTACAACAGAATGGGGTGCAGGTGGTTTTAACTCGTGATTACGATGTGGAAATAGACCTGGAACCGAGGGTTGCTCTGGCAGAGCAGGTGAGGGCAACGTTGTTTGTGAGTATCCATGCAAATGCCATTAGTATGAGTCGCCCGGATGTTAATGGTCTCGAAACGTACTATTACGACAGTGGCTTTGGCCTGGCTAGAACGATTCATCAATCCATGTTGCAAAGCTTGCCGATGCGAGACCGGGGCGTAAAGCGTGCTCGTTTTTACGTGATCCGGAGAACTTCGATGCCAGCGGTGTTGGTGGAAACGGGATTTGTGACGGGAGCAGAAGATGCTCAATTGTTGGCAAATCCGGTGTTTAGAAGTCAGATAGCTCAGGCGATCGCCAAGGGAATTTTGCTCTATATCCGGCAAAACTACTAGCGCTTTCGAGTGAAAATTACGCCCTCATCAGGAGTGCATCCTCCAGGGCTACCAGGTAGAACTTGTCGGGTTAGCAAAGGCGTATCACTGCAATCAGCGAGGAAATGGCGTGAAACTTCATTGGTTACTCCCCGGTATTTTAGGTTTATGGCTGCTCTCATCCCCTGTCTATGCCGCCAGTCTCGAAAATTGGCGTTTTGATGCCAGAAACAATCGCCTAGAATTTACCACCGATAGCGATGTTCAGCCCCAAGCCCAACTCATTTACGGGCCAACTCGTTTGCTGATTGACTTACCAGGCATTCAGTTAGGCCAGCAACTCCGTCAACAATGGGTCAATACTCCTGGCA
>CAZTRW010000140.1:0-10433 GCA_964616725.1 uncultured bacterium | reverse complement strand
CTCGAACCCCATGAAACTATCCCAGAATGTATCGTACGAGAAATTCAAGAAGAATTAGCCATCTCCATTGAAGTCGGTGAGCCTCTCATTGTCGTCGATCATGCCTACACCCATTTTCGCGTTACCTTAAATGTTTATAATTGTCGCTATTGTTCGGGAACTCCCCAACCTTTAGAATGCCAGGAAATTCGCTGGGTTACTTTAGAGGAATTAGACCAATTTCCCTTTCCTAAAGCTAACCTGAAAATTATTGAAGCCTTGCGTGAGCAAGGGATCCCTACTTGATCTGGGGATTAGAGATGGGCAACTGGGGACTTAAACCCGGAAAATTTAGTTATAGTTGATTCAATTAAGGTTGAGACACGCCGATCTGTCTACAACAACTGTATCTGTAGGGGCGAAAGGCTCTTCGCCCCTACAGCTTATTTTTTCTTTATTATTGCCATGGGCGGGGAGAGACTCGAACTCTCATACCCGAAGGTGCCACATTTTGAGTGTGGTGCGTCTACCAATTCCGCCATCCGCCCTGGGAAGCAACTTTCTCATTATAGCCTATTTTCAGATTTTGCAACAATTTTTGATAATCTTGAGTGCTGGCCCAGCGATCAATCTCCCGTGCGCGGAGTACGGGTACGGGGTGGGTACGTTCAGAGGTTTGGGCTTGTTTGAGGAATTGACCGAGTTGAGTTTGGTCTATGGCATCGTAATCTCGTGCTTGAGCGATAAAGGCATCGATATTGAGTTGGGGGGCTAGGGAGGGGGAACCGCCTGCTAGTTTCATCAATAGTGACATGACTATTTTCGGGTTTTGAGCGACCAATAGGGCGGAGCGATCGCAAGAAAACTCGGCACAGCGCAACCATTCCATCAGTTGAGTTTGCAGTTGTTGTGCTACCATTGCGCCCCAATTGGGTAGCAAACTGGCTCCGAGTACCATTAAATTAGCTAGGGTCAGATAAACTCCATGATCGCATTTGAGGTGTCCCAATTCGTGAGCCATTACGGCTTGAGTTTCTTCTGGGGTGAGCAGTTCGAGCAACGAGGTATGAATCACCATAAAAGGCTTCTTGCCTCGCATAGCAAAGGTATAGGCATTGGGGACAGGATGCTGGCGTAAGTAGAGTTGGGGGGGGTCTAGGTCTAAGATGCGACTGGCTTCTAAGAGAAGTTGGTGTAAGTGGGGGAGTTGGCGATCGCTCACTAAAATACTAGAAGCAATATTCTCCAAATAGAAATACTCTTCTCCCACAGGAGCTAACAAACTTCGCACCATCAGATCTAATCCTGGCAACTGTTTCAACGATTGAGTCGCCTCTAGATCGAGGGGATGGCGGAAATGATCTGCCTTAAGACCTGTTAATATCAGTTTGAGCGCTGCCATGGCCTACCATTTACTACAACGGATGAGCATCTGCTCAATGGTAACATAGGGATCTCCCTTTTCCGATCCGAATGGGAAGCTTCTAACCTAAAAGTTTAGGGGAGGAAAAATTATGACTTGAGATTTGCTTTTCGTTCACTGTAGCGATCGGTTAAATGCTCCGTTTGATCCCGAAGTAAGATGGTAAACTTGTACAACTCTTCCATCACATCTACGACGCGATCGCGGAAAGACGACTCCTTCATTCTGCCCTGCTCATCAAATTCCTGATATGCCTTAGCCACAGAAGATTGATTGGGAATCACAAACATTCGCATCCACCGCCCTAAAATCCGCAAAGTATTCACCGCATTAAACGATTGAGAACCCCCGCTCACTTGCATCACAGCCAAAGTCCGTCCTTGCGTCGGACGCACAGCCCCAGCCGTCAGAGGAATCCAATCAATTTGATTCTTAAATACCCCACTAACATTACCATGTAATTCTGGACTAGACCACACTTGTCCCTCAGACCAAATACTTAACTCGCGCAGTTCTTGCACCTTGGGATGGCTATCCGGCACACTCCCAAATACTGGCAACTCATGGGGATGAAAAAAACGAACTTCTGCCCCCATTTCAGTGATAATACGAGCCGCTTCTTCGGCTAATAAACGGCTGTAGGAACGCTCTCGCAGTGAGCCATACAGAAATAAAATTCGAGGGGGATGATGACTACTCATAAACCAATTTCAACTAACCATGAATTCGGTCAGAAGATGCAGCCAATTCTCGTAAGAATTGAAGCTGGGCATCTCGCAGATCAACGTGAGGATTCGCCTGGTTAATCCTAGCTAGAGCATCATTGTAGGACATCCCGTTCCGAATTAGGTAAGCCCCAATCATGGTTCCCGTGCGTCTGCGCCCACTGCTACAGTGAATCGCCACGGCTCGCCCCTTGTTCTGATGGTAATTGACAAACGCCCACAAGTGCTCTAGTTGTTCTGGGGAAGGAGTCTTACCCCCTGTTACTGGCAACCAGCAGTGGGGGATACCTGCTTGAGTATATAGCTCTAGATTTCCTGGATCATCCATTACAGAGATAATTGCACCGATACCCAACGCTTGCAGTTCCTGCAACTCAGTTTCTAGGGGTTTGCGAACTCCTGCCAGTTTACCAGGAATCACCCACCAAAGGTTTTGGGAAAGGGGTTCTGGGTCGCTATTTGGCTCCATAGTGATTGCTTTGATGGGGTTAGTTATCTTTAACCGTCTCATATTGTTGATTGGCTCTGGCATAACTTCAAAAAACCTTAACAATTAACCCTTGATCTTATACTCTGGTATAAGGTTGAGTATGAGTTTATGGAATAAGGAGTTAGAATCAATGTTGCAAGTTGGGGAAGTCTCGCGTCAATTAGAGGTTAATCCACAAACTCTTTACTTTTATGAGCGGATTGGGTTGATTCCACCGCCTCAGCGCACGGAGTCAGGTTATCGATTGTTTAGTGAAGAGGATGTGGAGCGGTTGGCTTTTATTGCACGCGCGAAGTCTTTAGGGCTGAGTTTGGAGGAAATTAAGGCTATTTTAACCTTGAAGGAGGGGCGATCGCTCACTTGTCGAGTGGTTTATGAGCACCTCAGCCAGAAAGTTCAGGAAATTGAAGATCATATTCGACAGTTGCAAGCCCTCCATGATGAGTTAGTTCCCCTAATCCAACGTTGCCAGGAAAATCTGGAAATCTCCGATCAACAATGTACTGTTCTCAATCCCTAAATTGATTTATTTTGGAGGACTTTTATTATGACTAGAATCAAAGTTGAAGTTTTAGGCAATAGCCGTAAAAAATGCCCCTAGCTAGAGGCAAATGCTAGAGAGGCGATCGCCCCCTTAAATTTAGAGGCAGAATAGCGCTGCATTTATTGGTTTGATGACTTTGGGAATTATTAGCATTGGTTACCTTTTAACAGCCTTTTACTTACCCCTTATGTTGACTAAGAACTGGATGGAGAAGGTTCGGAATCGATGACAGGAATTCCCGGTTTCAAAAGGGTATCTGATTGGGGGAGAATGATTTGATCTCCGGGTTTGAGTCCCGAAGTAATCTCCACGGTGGCTAATCCTTGTAATCCGAGAGTAACTTCTCTTTTTTGCGCTAAATTTTGACCATCTTTAACCCAGACAAAATTTTGTTTTCCTGATCGCTGTATCGCCTCTAAACTAACTGCTAATACATTTTCTCGCTGGTCGAGAATAATTTCGACATTCACCTGACTGCCAGGAATTAAAGTTCCTGTAGGTTGGTGGAGTTTGACGATCGCAGAAACTGTTGCTTGGCCAGTAGATTCTTGATTTTGCGAAGGGGCGATCGCCTGGGGAGCTACCGCCACCACTTTTCCCGAATGCACTAGAGAATTAGGACCGATCACAGTAATTCGGGCGGGTTGATTCAGACGCACTTTCGCAGCATTTAAGGTGGATAAACTCAAGCGCACATATTCCTCAGTGGGATCGCCTAGGGTCAATAATTCTCCCCCCCGTGCTACCCCATCACCATCATTAACCTTAACATTCAGAATTTTGCCATCTAAGGGTACAGTAATCAGAGTATTTTGCAATTCTTGCTCAATTTTCTTGAACTCTAATTCTTGGCGTTGAAGTTCTAACTCTTTGGTATCTACATTCAGTTTAGCATCCTGTAATTCAGCCGTGGCACTAGCAATGGTGGCTTGAATTTCACTGGCTTTCTGTAACTTCTCCCTTTCCCAAATCAAGGTTTCTTTCTTTACCGTTAATTCCGCATCTCGCACGGCAATTTCGGCATCCCGTACTAATTTCTGTTGCTGCTGAATTTGATCGCCAGCAATAAATCCTTTATCCGCTAATTTTTGTAAACTTTCTAGTTCTTTCTGGGTATCTTCTAACGCTACTTTTTTTTCTCCCACTTGTTCCTGATATCGCTCCAACATTAAACGCTTTTCTGCAAAAGCCAATTCTTGAATTTGAACCTGCTGTTGGGCGGTGAGCAACTTTTGTTCAGCAGACTGAACTCTTTGCCAGTTGCGCGCTAGTTCAATTCGGCTTTGTTCAATGAATGCTAATTGGTTTGCCAATCGAGTTTCTCGCTCAGGATTGCGTAAAATAATTACCTCTTGTCCAGCTTGTACGGATTCACCTACGGTGACTAGGACTTGCTCTACGGTACTGTCATTGGGAGCTTTGAGGGTTTGTTGTCTGGCGAGTTCCACCACGCCACTTTCATTAATGGTGAGTTCTACTGATGCTGGCTTTAAGGGTGTAGTAGTAACTTTAACGGCTGAGGGGGTACGTTGCCAGAGCAGGGGATAGACGAAAAGGCTCACAAGAGTTAATCCGCTGATGACTCCTGATGCTAGGAGCCATCGAATGCCTGGTTTCAAGAATTTTTGTTTCGCCAAGATATCCATCATGATCAAGTAGGAATTATTCATTGGCGATAATGCTCCCTGTCTCTTGCATAGGAGATGTAAATGCGCTTTCCTGTGCAATCGCCTTGTTTAGTTTATCTAAAAATTGCGAAAGATCCCAACAGAGACCAGCAAATACTAAGCTAAAAACAGGACTTTCATGTCGGCAACCGCCGAAAGGCTGTGAAACCCACCTATGCAAATTTATCTGGATTATAGTGCCACAACTCCCATACGCTCAGAGGCGATCGCCGCTATGCAAGAGGTATTCCTGCATCAATGGGGGAATCCTTCCAGTTTACATCACTGGGGACAGCGAGCTGCCACGGTGTTAGAGTTAGCCCGAATGCAAGTTGCCCGCTTCATTGGCGCACCTTCCTCAGAATCAATGATCTTTACCTCTGGTGGTACAGAAGCAGATAACTTGGCGCTGATGGGAATTGCTCGGCGTTATCGGAGTCCCCAACATCTGATTATTTCTAGTGTGGAACATTCGGCGATCGCTCAACCTGCCCAGTTTCTACAACAATGGGGATGGAGAGTGACTCGTTTGCCCGTGAATCGCCAAGGGCAAGTTAATCCGGTAGATTTATCTCAGGCGATCGCTCCTGATACGGTCTTAATCTCTATTATCTACGGCCAAAGCGAAGTGGGAACCCTACAACCGATTCCAGAGTTAGGGGAGATTGCTCGCGCTGCTGGTGTTTTATTTCATACGGATGCTGTTCAAGTTGCAGGGCGACTTCCTCTAAAAGTCAAAAATTTACCCGTAGATTTACTGTCTATATCAAGTCACAAAATTTATGGCCCTCCCGGAGTAGGTGCGTTGTATGTACGTCCAGGAGTGCAGTTGTCTCCTTGGCTTGGGGGCGGAGGACAGGAGGGAGGGATTCGTTCGGGAACGGAAGCGACGGCGGCGATCGCCGGTTTTGGCATCGCCGCTGAGTTAGCCTCAGAAGAGTTACTCCCAGAGGCGTTGCGCCTACAACAACTGCGGGATAGCTTGTTTGAGCAACTGGCGGAGGTGGAGGAATTAGTGCCCACGGGCGATCGCCTCCATCGTTTGCCTCATCATGCCAGTTTTTGTCTCACTGATACCCGAAAAATTACGGGTAAAACCTTAGTGCGACATATGAACTTAGCCGGAATTGGGATCAGCGCTGGTTCGGCTTGTCACAGCGGCAAAATTGCGCCGAGTCCGATTTTAACGGCGATGGGGTATTCAGAGGCAGAGGCGATCGGTGGGATTCGCTTTACCCTCGGCAAGGATACCACAGCCGCCGACATTGACTGGACAGCCCTGGTATTAAAGCAAATTTTACACCGCTTGTTGGCCACCGAGGAAGTGATCGCAGAAAAAAGACAGCAGGTAGGGTATGGCATGGGAGACTGAAGGATGGAGAAGCCATGGGATTACCCGTTCCCCATCAACGCTATAGTAAAGAATTGGAACTGTGTAAGCAAAACTGCATGACTCTCAATTACCGTATTACCTTACTTCCTGGAGATGGCATTGGACCGGAGATTATGGCTGTAGCGGTGCAAGTATTGCAGGCGATCGCCTCTAAATTTAGCCTAGAATTGCACTTTCAAGAAGCCCTGATTGGAGGAGCTGCCATAGACGCAACAGGAAATCCCCTCCCCGCAGAAACTCTAGCTCAGTGTCGTCAAAGCGATGCCGTCCTCTTAGCAGCCATTGGAGGCTATAAATGGGATACCTTGCCCCGCCCTCAGCGGCCAGAAACCGGATTGTTAGGGTTAAGATCCGGCTTAGAGTTATTTGCCAATCTCCGACCCGCGACAATTTTACCCCAACTGATCGATGCCTCTTCTCTGAAACGAGAAGTAGTCGCCGGAGTGGATATCATGGTGGTACGAGAACTCACCGGCGGGATCTATTTTGGCCAACCGAAAGGGGTATTTCAGACAGAAACGGGACAAAAACGAGGCGTAAATACCATGGCATACCAGGAAGCAGAAATAGATCGGATCGCCAAAGTCGCTTTTGCCACGGCTCAGAAACGGCGTGGCAAACTCTGCTCGGTGGATAAGGCGAATGTATTAGAAGTATCTCAGCTTTGGCGCGATCGCCTGATTGCCCTAGCTCCCCAATATCCTGACGTAGAACTCTCCCATCTCTATGTAGACAATGCCGCCATGCAACTGGTGAGATCTCCAAAACAATTTGATACCATCGTTACCGGAAACCTCTTTGGGGATATCCTCTCCGATATCGCCGCCATGTTAACCGGCAGTATCGGAATGCTACCTTCCGCCAGTTTAGGCGCATCTGGCCCAGGAGTCTTTGAACCGGTACACGGATCAGCACCGGATATCGCTGGGCAAGATCGGGCCAATCCCTTAGCGCAAGTCCTCAGTGCCGCGATGATGTTACGCTACGGCTTAAATCAGCCTCAAGCTGCCGAGGCGATCGAAACCGCCGTACAAACCGTTCTCAACCAAGGATATCGCACCGGAGATATTCTCTCCCCTGGACAGCAATTAGTCGGATGCCAAGCCATGGGAGAACAACTGCTCAAGGCTTTAGCCGAAAACCCTTAAGACTCCTCTGATGTGGGCGGAGAATTAATAAACGTATTTTGCTTTTCTAAGTCGGTTGGTTCTCGCTTCGGTTTCACATCCCCTTTTTTAATCACCCTAGCCTTGGGATCAACCACCCCTAGGCGAATCTGTAATCTCGGACCGGAATTACCTAAGCGCACAATCATCCCGTCAATGACTGATTCTTGAGTAATGGGTTCTTGATTGACAAACGTACCGTTAGCGCCAAATCCCTTTAGGTTCCACCCCGATTCACCTGGACATAATTCAGCATGGTGGCGAGAAACTACGGCACTATAAACAACAATATCATTATCTTGAGAACGACCAATGCGAATGGGTTCATCTCTATCAGGTTCAAAAGTCCAACTATGCATGGCGATTGGTTGAGTTGGATGCATCAGAGATACAGTAATTGCTGACATGAAGTTATCCTGATACCGTTAAAATTAATATTCAATGGTCTGGTCATCTGAGAACAGAAAACGATGACTTTGCTAACGGTAGACTTCCCTGGAACCAATGGTTTACGGTTAATTTTAGCAAACTTGATTCACTGATGAGTCCACAACTTGAGGTTTAAGGGTTTTCTTCTGGCTAGGGATCGATCGCCGTGGTAAACTTGGGGTCTACTGAGTGAATCGCTTTCCATTTCTCTTGATCGCTCCCTGGATAGGGGGACGAAGAAGATTTATCCTGTCCAGAATCGATTTTAATTTGAATTTTGGGGCCAGAGCGGGCGAGCCGAATCACCGCCTCGTCGGTAATCGGTACTTGTTCAATCCGCTTGCCATCGAGATAAGTGCCATTGGTTCCCAGATTAATTACCTCCCACGATCCACCCTCAAAACGTAGTTCTACGTGGTGACGGGAGACTACGGCACTATAGAGAATTACATGATTATCCGTAGAGCGTCCAATCCGAACTACTGATTCTTCTCTAAATTCCCAATTTTGAATGGGGGTATCTTTGAGGGGATGTAACAAGGTTAGGGTAATCACATTGGTAAGGCTAAAGTGGATGGAAGGGGATGTAAAGTTGCCTTTCTCAGTATAACCTAGGGGTTTCCTCTATCTCGGTGGAGTCTAGGGATTTTCCCAAAGGTTAAGAGAGTTGGAATTGAAAGGTAACTAGGTTATTTTTCCCTAAAGCAATGCGATCGCCATTCGTCAAAGGATAGCGATTTCCTGGAACCAACGCCAAGTCATTAACATAAGTACCATTAGAACTACCTAAATCTTCCAGATAATAAGTTCCCTCTTCCCAAGACAGGACGGCATGAACGCGAGAAACCACATCAGCATCAGGTAGTTTAGATACATCAATATCCGGTGGAGTACGGTCATTAGGCTTGCCTATATGCCATCGGAAACCCTGGGTCGGTAAGACTGTTTTTTGACCCGTCAACTCATGCACTAAAGAAGCAGTAAGTGCTTTTGGGGCCGGAGGAGGATTGATCTGACTGGGGGCTAAAGCTTCTGCTGTAAGAGATTCCATCTCTGTTAACTCAGGGATTACCAGAGGATCGGGCGGAACTAAAGCGGGAATTTCGATTTCTTCCTCTTCTTGGGCTTTGGGTATCGAGACAACAGGATTGAGGGGAGAACCACATTGGCCGCAAAAGGTGGCATCTTGCTGAACCGTGGCACCACAATGAGGACAGGTGGTGAGAGCAGGGAGTTCAGTGTAGCAGGACTCGCAGACTTTAGCGCCATCGGGATTTTGGTAATTACATTGGGGACAAACAATCATGGCTTCTTGGAGCAAAAGCATTATATTTGACTGACTTGGAAGGGGTGACCTGCCCCTGCGTCGAGGAGCCACCAGAGTTCGCCTTGGGGTTGAATTAAGCGAGCCGGATATAGTTGGGAATCTCCTTGAGCCGCAAAGATTTGGGTTAAGGCGGGAATTTTATTGGCGCCAGTGACGAGGAAGAGGACGCACTGAGCATGGTTGATGAAGGGAACGGTAAAGGTGAGGCGAGGCTGGCCATCTTTGTTACCTACGGTAATGAGGCGATCGCTCACCGCTAAGGCTTCTGTCTGGGGAAATAAGGACGCGGTATGACCGTCATCTCCCATGCCCAGTAAAATCAAATCTAAAGTCGGAAATCTTACGGATGAGCCAAAGAATTCTCGTAATTGCTGCTCGTAAGTTTCGGCATCCTGGCGGGGATCAAACGCCTCAGTAGGCATGGGATGGATATTTTCTGGGGGGAAGGGAACCTGGTTGAGCCAAGCTTGGCGAGCCATTTTTTGGTTACTGTCAGGATGATCAGGCGGAACATAGCGCTCGTCTCCCCAAAAAATGTGGATCTGATCCCAGGGGAGGATTTCCTGGCTGAGGGCACTGTACAGGGGGGCGGGGGTACTGCCGCCTGCTAAAGCAAGGGTACATCGTCCCTGAGCAGCGATCGCCCCTTGGATTTTTTCCTTGACTAGGATTAAACTCCTGGCTATCAAGGCAGGTTGATCCGGTAAAATTTCTACAAGTTTATTCATGTTCCCTTCGATGATCGTGTTCCGGTGAGTCAATTATCTTATTTATCTTCGCCACTATCCACGCCATGCCAACTGCTGGTCTTCACTCGCTATCCCACACCAGGTTTGTGTAAAACTCGCTTAATCCCTGCCCTCGGTTCCCAGGGAGCGGCTGATTTGCATTGCCAACTGACGCAATGGGCGATCGCCCAAGGGCGCATCTGCCAACAGGCAAAGCAGGTGGAGATAGTCGTTTGCTATACAGGAGCAACGGATCGGATGATGCAGCAATGGTTAGGTCTTGATCTAGTGTATCGCAGTCAGGGGTCAGGAGACCTAGGGGAGAAACTCCACAGAGCCTTTGTACAAGGCTTTGAGACGGGTAAAGCCAAAATAGTGATTGTTGGTACAGATTGTCCCCACCTCACTCCTGAAGGCTTGAAGAGTGCGTTTGACGCTTTACAGCAATATGATTTGGTTCTAGGGCCCGCTTGCGATGGGGGATATTATCTCATTGGTTTGCGTCGTGCTGTCCCTGAATTATTTGCAGGGATTGAGTGGGGGAGTTCACAGGTGTGGACAC
>CAZTRW010000139.1:0-10444 GCA_964616725.1 uncultured bacterium | reverse complement strand
GTTCATCAGCTAAGACGAGGGGGGGGTGACTGACGAGAGCGCGGGCGATCGCCACCCGTTGCTTTTGTCCCCCCGATAGGTTATCAGGATAATGATGGAGATATTGTCCTAAACCGACTTTTTCTAACATTGCCGCCGCTTGCTTTTGCATTTCTTGACGAGACCATTTTCCTTGTACTTCTAAGCCCATTTGCACATTTTGTTGGGCAGTTAAACTGCGATGGAGGTTATGAGCTTGGAAGATATAACCATGTTTGCGTCTGGCGATCGCTAATTTACTAGGTTTGGCTCCACAAAATTCTTCTCCCAACACTTGGACGCTGCCTGACTGAACCGAGCGCAATCCTCCCACTAGAGTTAACAAAGTGGTTTTTCCCGATCCAGAAGGCCCAGTCATGATAATAATTTCTCCAGCGTTAATTTCTGCTTCAATATTAAAGAGAATTTGTTTGCGTAGATGACCTTCACCAAAGTAATGATCGAGGTTTTTAATTTGAATCACAGGAGTTTTGGACATGATGAATCTGGCTCCAAGATAGGGATTAAAATAAATCAGCAGGATCAGCCGCTTGCAGTCGTCGCGTGGCGATCGCCCCCGACACACTACACATGATAATAGTTAAGAATAGCACTCTCAATGCCCTCGCCGCCGTCATATACATGGGTAAATTGGTGGCTTGACGGGTGAGATGATACAGTCCCATGGAGATGGAAATTCCCGGCAGAAATCCTAGCACGGCTAAAATGAGCGCTTCTTCAAAGACAATCCCTAATAAATACCACTGCTGATACCCCATGGCCTTAAAGGTAGCATACTCTCCCAAATGATCGGCAACATCGGTGGCTAAGACTTGATAGACAATAATTAAACCCACTACAAATCCCATGGCAGTTCCGAGGCTAAAAACAAATCCAATAGCAGTATTTTTAGACCAATAGTCTTTTTCAAAAGCGATGAATTCTGCTTGAGTCAAAACCAAAACATCATCCGGCAACCGCATTTTCAACGCTGCCGCAACTTGTTGAGGATCGGCTCCCGGTTCAAGATAGAGTAATCCAGCGCTCATCTCGCCAGCATCCCGACGTTCAAAGATGCGTAAAAAATTGCGATCGCTCGTCATAATCGATCCGTCAGCCGCAAACGAAGCGCCCACGGCATAAAGCCCCGCAATTTTAATTTGATGATTTTCGATTTCTGTAATTGCTGGTTTTCCTGATAAAACTTCAGCGATCGTAGCTTGATAGTTTCCTCTTGATGCTTGGTCAAAAATCACCGTATCTGGTAGTTTCACCAAAGACGCACTTTGCTTAACTTCTGGCAAATCTAGAGGAGGGCGATCGGGATTAAACCCTAAGACCAAAATATTGGTTTCACGACCTGTTTCCGGTACTTTCCAATCCGCTATATTCACATACAAAGGATCAGCATGAGCTACTCCTGGAATATCCATTGCTTGATACAACCGCCGACGGGGTAAACTATTCAAATGGATTAGGTTTCGTGCTTGGGGACTTAGCAGGAAAATATCCGCATTGAACGTGCGATGGAGGCGAGTATTGCTATTATACAAAGCCGTTTGAAAGCCTAATTGCATGAAAATCAAGAGATCGGCAAAAGCAATCCCCGAAATAGCAATCAACAGCCGAGTTTTATCATGGCTTAGTTGGAGAAAACCTAGGGGAGTTCGGCGAGCTAGGGTTTTGAAGAAAGAGAACATCGTAGGAATTGGTAATGAGGGAAGAGAGAAGAAGTAAAAGAACACAAGGTTTTTGATCTCATCTTGATCGCTAAATTAAAGAGGAGATCACTGACGAACAGTTTCCTACTCCAGTTCAATCGCAACCGTCACCTGGAGGTTGCTGAAACCGGCAGCTATCTCACTGGAATCTGGATCTAAATCGACATAGACTTCGACTACTCTGGCATCAACATTTTTGGTGGGATTAATATCAAGAGCACTTTGTTTTTTGACTTTTAAGCCAATTTGTGATATCTCTCCTTGGAGAGGTTGCGGGAAAGCATCACTGGTGATTTTCACGGTTTGTCCGGGACGAAGTTTGCGGACATCGCTATCATAAACTTCTGCAACTACTCTCATTTGTTGGGTTTGCCCCAATTCTACAATCCCTTCCGAGGAGATCATTTCTCCAGGATAGGTGTGGATTTCAATGATTTGGCCATCTTGGGGCGCTTTAATATAGGCTAATTCTAAGTCGGCTTCGGCTTGGCGAACGGCGGCTTGGGCGCTGCTGAGTTCGGCTTGGGCTAGGTTAAGATCGACAGGGCGAATTTCGGAAATTGCGTCTAAGCTGGCTTGGGCTTCTTCGATTTGGCGCTCGACGGTGTTGACGGTGCGGTTGAGGTTGGCTTGGGCTTCGTTGATTTGTTCGGTGCGACTGGTGACGATGCGGTTGAGGTTGGCTTGGGCTTCGGCGAGTTGTTCTTGGGTGGTTTCGGCTTTTAAGCACATACTATCACGGTCTTGGGCAGAAACGGCTCCTTGGGCTTCTAGGGTGCGATAGCGATCGCAGTTGGTCGTCGCATCTTTCAGTTCTGCTACAATCCGGTCAATAGTAGCTTCTTGGGCGGATCTTTCTCCTTGCAGTTGGGCTTGCAAGGTGGCAATGGCTGCTTTTTGTGTGCTGATTTGTCCTTCTAATTCTGCTTGGGTGCGACTGAAACGAGCGGCAGCGGCGCTAATGTCTCCTGTTTTTGCTCCGGCTTCTACTTGCGCGATCGCTGCCTGGGCAACCGCCACTTGCGCTTTGGCTCTTTCTAAGGCAGCCTGGAGGCGATCGCGACTATCCAACACCGCCACCACTTGTCCTTTTTTTACCCGATCTCCCTCTTTTACCAACAACTCCGCTACTCGGCTACTTTGGGCTGACTCGGAGGCTGATAACCGCACTACCTCTCCTTTTGGCTCTAGCCAACCCATAGCCGTTACCGTTTCTGGTTCAGCCACTGTCTGTACCGGCGTAGGCTCTGCTGGAGAGAGCAAGGATTGGGGTAACCCTAGGGCATAGCTGGTAACGCCTCCTACCGCCAGTAACGCTGTCGCCATTAGTGTCACTTTTCTCGATCCTCTCCATTCTGGGGTAATGTCTGCTCGTGCCATTGTCTTTGCTCCTAGATTAAACCGTTTAGTTCATTCTGTTTTGAGTATAGACTAAACCGAGTAGTATAATCAAGAGAGAAAAAAATTTTTTTTCCTGTTCCTTCCCCAAACCTGGAGTCAATGCCTCAAGATGTCTATCGAAACTTCCCCGGTGAAACCCTTATCCGACAAAGCCCAGCAGATTCTCAACGGAGCCATGCAAGAATTTTTAGCCCATGGCTATGCCGGTACAAGTATGGATCAGGTAGCAGCCACAGCGGGAGTATCGAAGGCAACGGTGTATAGCCACTTTGGAGACAAAGAAGGATTATTTGGGGCTCTGGTGCAACGGTTAGCCCAAGAAAAGTATCCCCAAATCTTTAACCCACCCCACCTGGGTGCGGAACCGAACTTGCGTGCTACCCTTAAAGACATGGCTGGCAATATGCTAGATAATCTGAGGAAGGATTTAGAGTATCAGGCCTTTATCCGCTTAATTATTGCCGAGTCAGGTCGATTTCCGCAGTTAGCCCAAACCTTCGTGCGTCACTTGGCGAAACCGGGAATTCAAGCGATGACGCGCTGTTTATCGAGTTTTGAGGATCTGAATCTTCCCGATCCAGAAGCAACGGCTCGGATTTGGATTGGGGCATTAGTTCACTATATGATTGTTCAGGATATGTTGCAAGGAGCAGAAATGGTACCCATGGAGAGCGATCGCATTGTAGAAGCGATGTTACATCTGCTCGAATCCACCCGCAAGGCTGGTGAAACGCCAATAGAGTAGCAGGTTTTACTGAAACCTAGTCTGACAGCGATCGCAGTTTAAGCAGCGATAATGGGTTTCCACCGGAAATCCGAATGCCTGCAACAAAAACTTCCAACGACAGCCGCAACTGATCAGATATCGCTGCATTGTTTGAACCGCTTGGGTATTCTGTGAACCTGGAGAAAAGGGAGTATGCAGAATTTGATACTCAAAGGGACTATACCATTGCAGTTTTCCGCTCTGATGGAGGAGGGAGAGAGCTAGAGGCGCTTGTTTATAGTGCTGAGAAATAGTCCGAATATCCCCTTGACAGGGTAATTTTTTGGCTAAAGTTTCAGCAAGGCGATATTGCGATCGCATTTGCTGCAAAAAATAGTTTTGTCGCTGTTTATCCCCCGGATCAAGCCATCCGGTTGGTTCACTAATTAAGGTTAAAGCCACCGCCGGTTCCCCATCCCGTCCTGCTCTGCCCACTTCTTGCACATATTCTGATAACAATAGGGGAGGATGAAAATGGGCCACCCAGCGCACATTACTTTTATTAATTCCCATACCAAAAGCAGAAGTACACACCACACATTGTAGCTTTCCAGTTAACCATGCTTGCTCCACTTTTCGACGTTGATCGGGGTCTAATCCAGCATGATAAGCTGCGGTTGTCAACTGCTGATCTTTCAGCCCCTGAGCCAGGGTTTCGCTATCTTGGCGAGTCCGAACATAGACTAATCCCGTTTGCTGCGGATAATTTTGGATAAATCGCCAGAGTTGATTACGCCTGCCTCTGGGAGACCAAGCAATTTTCACTTGAAGATAGAGATTTTCCCGATAGGGATTGAGCATAAAGTGCTGGGGTTGTTTCAGTTCTAAAACTTGTGTGATTGTCTGTTGAGCATGGGGATCAGCGGTGGCGGTAAAAGCGGCGATCGCCAACCGAGTTCCTGGCGATTTATACTGCAATAAAGAGCGACGTACTGCTCCTAATCGCCGATAGGCGGGACGAAAAGTATCCCCCCATTGTACCAAACAATGGGCCTCATCTAAAATCAGTCCATTAATCTTCACATCCACTAAACATAACCTTTCCCAAACCGGAGGACTCAGTAAGGTTTCTGGAGACAGATACAGTAAGCGTAATTCCTGTTTTTCTAGCTGTCTTAACACCTGTTTCCGCACTTGAGGAGTAAGCTCGCTATGCAAAGAAGCCGCTTTTAAGTGGCGATCGCGTAATTCCTGCACCTGATTTTCCATTAAAGCCACCAGAGGAGAAACCACCACCGTTACCCCTTCTTGCAGCAAAGCCGGCAGTTGAAAACAAATCGACTTTCCTCCGCCTGTAGGCATCACAATCAAAGCATCTTGTTTCCTCAACAAAGTTTCAATAATTTCCCGTTGCGGATACCGAAAATCATCATAGCCCCAAATTTTTTGAAAGGCTAAACGCAGGCGATCGAATTGCATAAACCTCTCTCTCCCTACCCCTTGATCTGAGCAATATCTCTGGTTTAATTAGGAGCAGAATACCCTTGGAGACTTTCGGGGGCTAGGGGAGTAAGCGTTGTCGTTGCTTGTGCAATTAAACGACTCGATCCTTGCACAATAATCAAATATTTACCTTCTTGTAAACGATTGCGATAGGGTAAAGCATCACCACTACCACTGACTAATCCCACACCGCCACCAACCAATAAGGCTCCTAAACCACCAGAGAGCGCCCCTAAAATTCCGCCGACAATATGATTGCCAATTTCCCCAGCCCAAGCAAAGGTATGGAGTCCAGAAATAACGCTAAAGGTGACTCCACCAAAAAAACCAAAGGGCACTAACCAAGTTGCCATCAGTTGGGCTTGTTTTTGGGCAGCTTGGTTAGGATTAATCAATCCAAATTCATCGGCACTTTTATAGCCTTTGCCGAGGATATTGACTTGGGAAAGGGGGATACCTTCTTTTTCTAAGGCGCAATAGGCAGTTTCTGCTTGGATGCGATCGCGCCATACAGCCACTAAATAATTCATAACTCCACAGAAGAACGCCAACTCTTCCTATGATACCTGTTTAGGTCTAAGCTAGTAGGGAGTGTGCAAAATAGAGTGCCTCATGGTCACAATTAACGAAAACTACCTAAAACTCAAAGCGGGCTACTTATTCCCGGAAATTGCTCGACGGGTGAATACATTTGCTCAAACCCATCCTGATGCTCCGATGATTAAGCTAGGGATTGGAGATGTGACGGAACCTTTGCCAGCCGCTTGCCGCACGGCAATGATCAAAGCGGTGGAGGAAATGGGCGATCGCGCTACATTTAGAGGATATGGCCCAGAACAAGGCTATAGTTGGTTACGGGAAGCCATTGCCATCCATGATTTTCAGAGCCGTGGCTGTGAGATCGACGCTTCAGAAATCTTTGTTTCCGATGGGGGAAAATGCGATACTGGCAATATTTTGGATATCTTCGGTAACGATAATGTGATTGCCGTTACCGATCCGGTGTATCCTGTGTATGTAGATACGAATGTCATGGCAGGTCATACCGGCCCAGCAGGCGATCGCGGCGAATACACAGGATTACTCTATCTTCCCCTCACCGCAGACAATCACTTCACTGCTGCTATTCCCCCACAAAAAGTCGATCTCATTTACCTGTGTTTCCCCAATAATCCCACCGGCGCAACCGCTTCTAAATCCCATCTCCAAGCTTGGGTAGACTATGCCAAAGCCAACGGCTCCGTCATCCTCTTTGATGCTGCCTATGAAGCCTATATTACCGATCCCGATCTTCCCCATTCTATCTACGAAATCCCAGGAGCTAGAGAATGTGCGATCGAATTTCGTTCCTTCTCTAAAAATGCCGGATTTACCGGTACCCGATGCGCCTATACCGTTGTGCCACAAAGCTTAACCGTCACTACCGCTGAAGGCACGACCATCACCCTGCATCAACTCTGGCATCGTCGCCAATCCACTAAATTTAATGGCGTATCCTATATTGTCCAACGGGGAGCCGAGGCAGTATATTCCCCAGAAGGTAAAGCCCAAATTCAACACTTAATTCAGTTTTACCTCGAAAATGCCCAAATGATTCGCCAAAAGCTCTCGGAAGCAGGGATTACTGTCTATGGGGGAGTTCATGCTCCCTACATTTGGGTGAAAACTCCCCAAGGAGTTTCGAGTTGGGAATTTTTTGATCAGTTACTCCACCGTTGCTATGTGGTAGGCACTCCTGGCTCTGGTTTTGGTGCGGCGGGTGAAGGTTATTTCCGCATTTCTGCCTTCAATAGTCGTGCTAATGTGGTAGAGGCAATGAGTCGAATTGTGGCAGAGTTCAAAATTTAGTTTCACAGGGGAAGTATTTCATCTACTACAATACTTTCCCTCTCCTCCTTAAATGCTACAATTGAAGTTATTTGCTTATCCCTATGGCTATTCAGTCTTCCTATCAATCCTTTTCTGATCCAGGAAAACGACGAGTGCGTTCTCCTCGTCATAGTTACCAAAGCGATCGCCAAGAGGAAGACATCCCCGGATCTCTACTGCAACCCGAACCTCATTTAGATGAAACAGACAAACAGGAAGAAAAACTCAGACCCCATCGACTAGCCGATTATGTAGGACAAAAAGACTTAAAAAGTGTCTTAGGAATTGCCATCCAAGCGGCTAAAGATAGAAAAGAACCCCTCGATCATCTCTTACTTTATGGCCCCCCCGGTTTAGGAAAAACGACTATTTCTTTGATTTTAGCAACAGAAATGGGCGTTAACTGCAAAATTAGTGCCGCCCCTGCCTTAGAAAGACCCCGTGATATTGTCGGATTGTTAGTCAGTTTGCAGCCAGGAGATATTCTCTTTTTAGACGAGATTCATCGCCTATCACGGGTTACAGAAGAGTTGCTTTATCCGGCGATGGAAGATCGGCGTTTAGACATTACCGTAGGGAAAGGAAAAACCGCCAAAACTCGCAGTATTCCCCTCAAACCTTTTACCTTAGTAGGCGCAACAACACGGGTAGGAGCGCTCACCTCTCCATTACGCGATCGCTTTGGCTTAATTCAGCGTTTACGCTTTTATGAATTAGATGAACTGAGCTTAATTATTGAGCGTGCCGCTACTATTTTAAGCACGAAAATCACGCCAGAAGGTGCAACAGAAATTGGCAGGCGATCGCGAGGCACTCCCCGTATTGCTAACCGTCTTTTACGTCGCGTTCGAGATTATGCTCAAGTCAAAAAAATCGGCGCTATTTCTCAGGAAATTGCTGCCGAAGCCTTAGAATTATACAACGTTGATCCCTGTGGGTTAGATTGGACAGATCGCCTCATTTTAACCGCCATGATTGAGAACTTTAGTGGGGGGCCTGTAGGTTTAGAAACTCTGGCAGCAGCCACAGGAGAAGACGCTCAAACCATTGAAGAAGTCTATGAACCTTATCTACTACAAATTGGTTTTCTCCAGCGGACTGCTCGTGGTAGAATCGCCTTACCAGCAGCCTGGAAACACCTAGGCTATACCCATCCCGATCAGCCCTGTTAAAGGCAGAAAATAACCCCAGAAATCTAATCTTGTTCCTGCCAAAGATTCTGGCGTAAATTCCCTTCCAGTCTCCGTAACTTTTCATAAAGTTCCTGCTGATCCGGAGTCAACTCTGTCGGAAAACGAATCTCAACCTCCACCACCTGATCCCCTCGTCTACCACGATGATCAGGATAGCCTTTATTCGCTAATCGCAACTTCTGACCATTTTTCACCCCTTTCGGCAAATTCATTTTCACCAATCCATCGAGAGTAAGAACTTCAATTGATCCCCCTAAAATCGCTTCTACAGGAGTAATAGGAAGCTTACAATAAACTTCATTCCCTTGCAGTTCCAAGAAACCATGAGGAGCAACCGTAATCTTCAGATACAAATCACCCCCATTAAGACCTAAATTACGGAGGCGCATCTTTTCCCCCGTCACCATTCCCGGAGGCATATCCACCTCCAAAGAACGCCCATCTTCTAAACGAATACGCTCTTTCCCTCCATGGTAAGCCTTTTCCAACGGCAAGGTTAATAACGCTTCAATATCCCGCTTCACCGCCCTAGGCTCAGGCTTAACAGTATTATAAACCTTAGATCCACCAGGGCTGTAGGCTTGGGCATTGGGTTCCACAGGTCTAGAGCGCCGTCCAGCCGGTTCACCCACATTGACTTCCCGGCGGCGATTGAGCAAACTATCCAAAAAACTATCAAACGTAGGAAATTGACTAAAATATTCGATTTCTGCGGCTGAAAATCGAGTTGCGCTATTGCGTTTACGGTTACTATTTTGCCGTTGTCGCAAAAAGAAACTCAATTGATCATATTCTGCCCGCTTATTCGGATCAGAGAGCACTTCATAGGCTTCTTGCACATCCTTAAACCGCTCTTCTGCCTCCTTATTACCAGGATTGCGGTCAGGGTGATATTGCAGAGCCAAGCGGCGATACACCCGCTTAACTTCTTCAGTGGGTGTATCGGGGGTCACTCCCAGAATCTCATAATAGTTCCGAAAGTTTTGCATCATGTTCTTCACTTCAGGGTTGGGGAGATAGGGATGAATTGGGGGAGAAATTTATAGCCATTCATCATCATCACCCCAATCTTCGTCTTCATAGGAATTGTATTGATTATATCGCGAAGACGGACGACGAGACTCTCGTGAAGGCGGACTCTTGCGCTCCCTAGGTGGCACAGGAGGATAATCCTGGTTCGCACCATAGTCTCGCGACGGTGGACTATTACGTTCCCTCGGAGGTGAAGGAGGATAATTCTGGTTCGCACCATAGTCTCGCGGAGGAGCATACTCTCGTGAGGGAGGATAATCTCGTGATGGGGGGTACTCCCGTCGCGGTTTGTTAGCCGGACTGTTGTAATCATAACTATCACGACGGTCTAAGCTGTCCTCATTATCACCGAGGAAGGTACGGCGGAGTGTCCCAAAAAACCCTTCATCTTCTTCCTCGCTCATGCGTAGGCGCACCTCGCGATTCATGTCATAGAGGATATCTTGCAAATCTGATCCGGCTTGGTCAATGCCTCGGTCATCGCCTCGACGCAGGTATTCTCGCAGGTCTTGGATAATGGGGTCAATATCGCGACGGTACTGGTTAGCAAATTGCATCCCAAAGTCTAGGGTGGCTTCGCGCAATTGGCGCTCGGCTTGGGTAATGAGGGCTTCAGCGCGGTTGAGTTTTTCTACCCTTTCACGACGTTCTCGGTCTACTTGAGCATAGCGTTCTGCGTCCTGAATCATTTGGGTGATTTCATTGGGGGAGAGGGTGGAGGCTCCTTGGATGGTGATACCTTGTTCCCGGCCGGTGGTACGATCAAGGGCTGAGACTTGGAGGATACCGTTGGCATCGATGTCGAGGGATACTTGAATTTGGGGAATGCCTCTAGGAGCGGGAGGAATGCCGGAGAGTCGGAAACGTCCGAGGGATTTGTTGTCTTTGGCCATTTCTCGTTCTCCTTGGAGAATGTGGACTTCGACGAAGGTTTGGTTGTCTTGGGAGGTGGAGAAGATGTCGGAGCGACGCACGGGGATGGTGGTGTTGCGGGGGATGAG
>CAZTRW010000138.1:0-10574 GCA_964616725.1 uncultured bacterium | reverse complement strand
ATGTGACTGGTCAGGTGGAAGATTTGAACTTGGCGACTTTGCGGGTGGGGGGGTCTGAGTCTGTGCAGGTGGAAGGTCGGATGGATTTTGCTGGGCGGATGATGGGAACGGCTCTAGCGCCTAATGTGGAGGGGCGGATGCGGCTGAGAAATGTGGTGGTGAATGAGGTGGTGTTTAATCCTGTGATTGAGGGGCCAGTTGAGTTTAGCAGCGATCGCGGCGCAACTATTGCCCTGAAAGGAGCATCGGATGAGATTTCGGGTGTGCTTGGGCCGCGATTGCTCCCAGAGTCTTTTACGTTTAAGGTAGGAGAGGCGATCGCCACGGGACAACAATTGCCAACTGAGACCGGATCAGCCTCCACTCAGTTTCAGGTAGATATCGCCCAATTTCCCCTGGATTTAGTGAATATGATTCCTCAAGTCAATCGTCTGGGGCGAGTTGGGGGTAAGCTTTCTGGTAATTTCTATCTCAGTATCCCCCCAACTTTCGATCTGACGGCGGTGATTGCCCAAGGGGAAATTCAGGTTCAGCAACCAACCCTCGGTACAGTGGTAGGAGAGGTGCTGACGGCTAAACTTGATTATGCGGGTGGTCAAGGACGGCTGACGAATACTCAACTGACGATTCGGACTTCGTCCGACATGAATGGGAAGAGCAAGTATGAACTCGATGGAGCGGTGAACTTCACCAATCTTGACGATCCTCAGTTTAATGCTGAGGTGAAAATTGCCCAAGGCAGTGCTCAGGATGTCTTGCAAGCACTGCAAATTTTTGATTTAGCAGATATTGCTCAAGGGTTTTCTCCCCCAACTGGCAAAGCCTCAGATTTGGGAACTCCTGTGGTGGGGGATTCCCAATGGACTCTGGAAAATCAAATGCGCCGGTTATCGGAAATTCTCCGGTTACAAGCTTTACGCCAACAAGAGCGCGATCGCTATCCGATTCCCGCCTTAGCTCAACTCCAAGGAGCCTTTAATGGCTCCATTAAAATGTCGGGTTCCCTCAAACAAGGACTGTCTGCACAGATCGATCTGCTCGGAGAAAATTGGGTTTGGGGAGACTATCGTTTTAATCCAATTATTGTTAAAGGAACCTTCCAAGAAGGAGTGCTCACTTTACTTCCCCTTCGCATTGATTCTAACGAAGGATTAATTACCTTTTCTGGTCAAGTGGGCGGAGATCAACAATCGGGACAATTAAAGGTAGAAAATATCTCCGTAGGATTAATTGAACAGTTTGTACCGAATCTGCCAGTGGATTTAACCGGAACGGTAAATGCCACTGCGACTTTGTTGGGTGGCAGCTGGGAAAATCCCCAAGTAATTGGTAATTTATCCCTATCTCAGGGTAGCCTCAATGAAGCGGATATTCAAGAAGCCACGGGAAACTTTTCTTTGGCAGATGGACGGTTGCGGTTTGGGGGTAAATTACTGGTGGGCGGTGATTCGCCAATTACCCTCACGGGCAATATTCCGAGTCCTCTGCCTTTTGGTTCTGTCTCGCCGATTTCCCAGGATATCCAGTTAGATTTGAATCTGGAAAATGAAGGATTAGCGATTTTGAATGTGCTCACTCGTCAACAGGTTAATTGGGTGGCGGGAACAGGAAATGTGAAGATTCAAGTATCGGGAACTTTGGATAATCCAATTGCGGTGGGAGAAGCGGCGATCGCCAATGCTACCCTCACCTCAGAGAGCCTCTCTCAACCCCTCAATAAGGTCACAGGAATGGTCAAATTTGATCGAGATAAAATTACCATTAAAAACCTCATAGGAGACTTTAGCAAAGGCAAAATTCAAGTCGGTGGCATAATACCGTTAGCCAATCCCAATTTAGCTTTATCGGTAGAAGAACAACAAAATCCCCTCACCATTGCCTTAGAACAAATTGACCTCAATTTCCAAGATATCTACAGTGGAGGAGTCAACGGGGAAATTCAAATTGCTGGTGCAGCCTTAGCCCCTGTTATCACAGGAAACGTTGTCCTCACTCAAGGAAAAATTTTCCCCGCCGAAGCCACAAAGCTGCAAAAAACAGATGGGCATGAACGGGTGAGTGCGAGTAATCCGTTAATTCCTATTTTTGACCGATTTGAAGTCGATTTAACCGATGGTATCGCCATTATTCAACCCGGATTTGTGGATATTCGCGGACAAGGAACCCTCAGTATTAATGGCCCTGTTGATGATATCAGAGCCGATGGATTTATTGATATTAATCGCGGGTTTATCAATATTATTTCTACTCAATTTAGAGTTGATCGAGAACATAACAATAAGGCTATATTTATTCCCAGTCAAGGTCTCGATCCCGATTTGGATTTAGTCCTAGAAGCCTCGATCTCTGAAGTCCAAGGTACTCGCCAAGCCCAAGAGTTATTATGGGGACAAACAGAAATAGATGATACCCCCCCGTTGGATAATAACGATACAGAAATTATCAGAATTCAAGCCTCAGTTACCGGCCCGGCCTCTCAACTAGAAAATAATGTAGAATTAACGAGCGTACCTATTCGCAGTCGCTCAGAAATTATTGCCTTAATTGGGGGTGGATTTCTCAATACTATTGGTGGAGGAGGAAATACGACTTTAGCCTTAGCCAATATTGCGGGATCGGCAATTTTATCGAACCTGCAAACATCCCTGGGAAATGCTCTGGGATTAACAGAATTAAGACTTTATCCGATCGAAGATCGATCGCGTCGAGGCGCAATTGGTTTGGCGGGAGAAGCCACCCTGGATGTTACCCGAAAGTTTTCCGCTTCTGTGGGTAAAACGCTCACGTCTAGCGATCCGGCACGGCTGCGATTGCGCTATCGTTTAAGTGACAATTTGGTGCTGCGAGGCGCAACAGATTTAGGAGGTGAACAAGCAGGCAGACGCAGCACAGATAGTCGCCTTCAGATAGAATATCGCCGCCAGTTTTAGAATATCCACCCACCCGAATAGGAGGGAACAGACCATGATCAGTGAAATTACCACTCGTGCTGAGTTTTCCCAAATCCGCTATGGTCAATGTTGGGAAGATGCGGATATTCTGTTGGCAGGATTAGAGATTCAACCGGGAGATACTTGTGTATCGATCGCCTCAGCGGGAGATAATACCTTAGCCATGTTAACGCGATCGCCCGGTCGTGTCATTGCCCTAGACTTAAATCCCTCACAGTTAGCCTGCCTAGAGCTACGAGTAGCAGCGTATCAGTGTCTAACTCATCCCGAATTATTACTGTTGATTGGCAGTCAACCCCAACTCCCGGCTCCAGAAACCCGTCAAATCCTCTATCAACGCTGTCGCTCCCACCTCTCTCCTGCCGTAAAACAGTTTTGGGATACTCATCCTCAATGGATTGATCAAGGCATCGGCAATGCAGGAAAGTTTGAGCGCTATTTTCAGATTTTCCGACGCTATATTCTACCCTTAGTTCACGGGCGATACACCACCGGAGTCGCTGGGCGATACTCCTACGGAGTCGCTAGGCGAACGCGCATCAATCAGCTACTTCAAGGCGGGACCCTTCCCCAGCGCCAACAGTTCTACCATCAAGTCTGGAATACCCTCCCCTGGCAACTCCTATTTCGCCTGTTTTTTTCTCGCTTAGTGATGGGAAACCTCGGTCGAGATCCCAGCTTTTTCAAATATGTACAGGGGAGTGTCGCTGAACGAATTTTAGAGCGCACTCGCTACGCCCTCACCGAACTGAACCCCGCCGAAAATCCCTACTTGCAATGGATTCTCACAGGATATCATCCCACTGCCTTACCTTGTGCCTTACGTGCTGAAAACTTTGACACCATTCGCGATCGCCTCCAGTGCTTAGAATGGCATTGCTGTTCCCTAGAAACCTTCCTCCAAAGTGTAGAAGACCATAGCATTGACCGCTACAACTTGAGTAATATATTTGAATATATGTCCACAGAAAGCTATCTGGCGATCCTCGACACCCTGATCAAAAAAGGACGAAAAGGTGGCAGATTAGCCTATTGGAATTTGCTCGTTCCCCGCCATTGTCCCCCCGAATTTTATCCACGCCTACAACCGCTCTCCGAACTGGCTCATGCCCTATATCAGCAGGACAAGGCATTTTTCTATGGAGCCTTTCAGGTAGAACAAATAATGGGTAATTAGCATGGCAGAAAGAATTTCAGAGAAGACTTGCGGGCGAAACGCCATCACCGGGGATACCTAGTTTTGAGGTAATCTTCATACACACTCGCTTTTCTGGAGCGATACTCCTGGGGAGTCGCGGAGCGAACGCCTGATGAGATAGAGTAGCGGAGAGTGCCGAAGAATTACAGCAATTGCGGGAAAAACTGCAACAGTCCCAATACTGTGGGCTAGTTCTGCTTTCCGCTAAGATACACTGGGGATGGGGAAAAGTAAGGGAGGGAGTTGCAGGTTAGGGGAACTTAATCTGAGGAAAGTCCGGACTCCCGAAAGACCAAACTTGCTGGATAACGTCCAGTGCGAGTAATCGTGAGGAGAGTGCCACAGAAACATACCGCCGATGGTGTATCGGACGAAGTCCGACTTGAAGCAGCACACAGGTAAGGGTGCAAAGGTGTGGTAAGAGCGCACCAGCAGTATCGTGAGGTACTGGCTCGGTAAACCCCGGTTGGGAGCAAGGGTAAGGAACAAGGGTTGGTCTTTTTCCTGTTCCGTTGTAGAAAAACCGCTAGAGGCGTTTGGTAACAAACGTCCCAGATAGATAACTCCCCTCTAGGGTGCACCGGTACTCTGGAGAACAGAACCCGGCTTATGACTTGCTTTTCCCCTTTCTCTCTTTTGTACTGCCGGGAAGTGCCATGGTGCTAAAAATTTTATGAGTTATTGTCTCAACCCTAATTGTTCCCAACCCCAAAATCCCCCCGAAAGTCAATTTTGTCTCCATTGTGGGTGCCCTCTCCAGCCGCTGAAAGGGCGCTATGAGGTGCTCCAGTTGATTTCTAATACGGGGGGATTTGCGCGGACGTATCTTGCCCGCGATCGCCAGCGAGAGGGTGCTGAATGCGTTATTAAACACTTGGTTCCTTTGCCGGAAGTTCAAATAAATCCTACGTTATTTTCTAAGGCGATCGCCCTGTTTGAACAAGAAGCGCAACGCCTGATTAACCTCGAATCCCATCCCCAAATTCCCCGTTTATGGGACTTTTTTCAAGAGGATAATCAGCGCTATTTAGTCCAAGAATTTATCCTCGGTCAAAATCTCGCCCAGTGGCAACAAGAACAAGGCCCCTTTTCTGAATCTCAAATTCGGATTTTGCTGCAAGGTATATTACCAGTTCTGAAATTTATCCACAATCATCAGATTATTCATCGCGATATTAAACCAGCTAACTTGATGTGCCGTCAAGGACAAGAATCTTCTCCACAAGGATTGATCTTAATTGATTTTGGCATTTCTAAACAACTCGCTCAAACCATGATGTCCCAAACGGGAACGGTTGGGATTGGGACTCAAGGCTATGCTCCCCTGGAACAAATGCTCACTGGAAAAACCTATCCGGCTAGTGATTTGTATAGTTTAGGGATGACTTGTTTATCTTTGCTTACGGGTCAGGAACCAGAGAAACTGTATGATCCCAGTCAGGGACGATGGCTATGGCGTGAAGTGCTCCTGCAAGGTACACCGATCAGTGAAAATTTAGGGGGAATATTAGATAAATTAACCCAAAGGGCGATCGCCGATCGCTATCAGTCGGCTCAACAAGTCTTAGATGATTTAAACACCACCCCCTATCGCCTCAGCCTCGTCTCTCCATCTGCTGTCGATGACTCCGATGTATGGGATGCACCTCCCTTAGTCGTCGCTAAACTCGGCCCAGCCAATTATCGCACTCTCTCAGAAGCCATTAAAAATGCTCTTCCCTATTCTACAATTTCTGTGCGATCAGGATTTTATGCCGAAAGTTTATGGCTCGATAAACCCTTACAAATTATCGGCGCAGGTCATAAGAGCGATATTATTATCGACAGTCAGTTAGCTCCCTGTGTGCGCATACAAGGAGAGAAAGTGCTCATTCGCGGAGTTACCCTCAATTATCGTAACTGGACTCAGGTGCAGCGGGCCGATCGCCTCGGTCGTTGGATTGCACAACAGCTACACAGTCCCTATGCGATCGCCCTGACTTCTGGTGAGCTTATCCTCGAAGAATGTATCCTCAACGCCACTGGTTTAGCCAGTCTGTGGATGCAAGGGCAATCTACCCAAGTCACCCTACGCCGCTGTGAAATTCATCCTGGCACCAGATACGGCATTTGGGCGACGCAAAAAAGTCAGTGTACCCTAGAATTTTGTGACCTTTTTGGTCAAACTATTGGTGTAAAAATTGATCAATGTGCTCAGGCTCATCTGCACCATTGTCAAATTCACCAGATGAAAGGCGATGGTATCCTGGTTTCAGAGCAAGGTCATGGGAGTGCTGTCAGTTGTGATATTTTTGAAAATGGCGATCGCGGCCTGCACATTCAGAAACACAGCAACTTTAGTCTCAAACACTGTCGCCTCTACGGCAATCAAAAACAAGCCATCTACATCGCCTCCAACGGTGCAGGACCCATTGAAAAATGCGATCTTCGCGGCAATCAAGGGGGATCTTGGTGGATTGCCTCCCGGTGTGCTGTCTCCCGCCGAGGCAACCTAGAGGGTTAATCCCTAGGCTTTGGCAAGATTAGGTAGGGCGTGTGAAAAAATTTAGCGCTAGCAATTATGGGGGAAAATGCTGCTGTAAAAAGGCTTTAGCGCTTTGGCGATCGCTAACTCTTCCATCTAGGGTAACTTCTCGTAATTTTGTTAACATGGTCTTAAATATCTGACCCGGTTTATACCCCATTTCTTTTAAATCATTTCCATCTAATATGGGTTTTATCTGCGCGAGTTGAGATAGATAAATCCAGATTTTTTTCCGTAAACTCCGTGGACTATTTAAGCCAACCAAAACCAAAGTGTAAAGAGAATAACCATGGAGACAGTTAAAAATTTCACTGGGATAAATAGATGAATTTAGACATGATAATATCTGCTGTTGATGCATTTCTAAATCTCGGAGACGTTCAATACTTTCGGCTGGCAATTGAAAGCCGGAGGCAACAGAAAACCGATACTCTGGATTCAGATCAGCGATGATCACTTCTAGGAGCAACTGCCAGTCTAACTCTTTCATCTGATTTTTTTGCAAACATCGGTTCACCAGGCATAATTGTTTCCACAACTTCGGCGTTAAATTGAAAGTAGGGTGAATACACTGAAGCGCGTCTAAATCACCCAGTAACTTTAAGGCAGATTGCCAATCCGGTGATTTCAAAATATAGTGAAGTTCATTTTTAAGGCGAGTTTGCAGTGCTGGTGCTCGCTTATTTTCTAGGATAGAACGGTTATAAATACCACTGGCGATCGCATAGCGAATATACCCTTCCGTTTGCGTCTCCAACTTAAATCCTAATCGTACTGCAAATCGTACCGCCCGATAAATCCGAGTGGGATCTTCAATGAAACTATTAGCGTGTAAAACCCGAATTAACTGAGCCTCCAAATCTAACACTCCACCAAAAAAATCTAACAACTCTCCCGCACGAGGAGGAGTTAACCGCAAAGCCAAAGCATTAATCGTAAAATCTCGCCGATACAAATCCTGACGAATTGAACTGGCTTCTACTTCTGGATTGGCGGCTGGATAGGGATAAAATTCTGTGCGAGCCGTGGCAATATCTACCCAAAGATTGCCTAAATTAGGATCTTTATGCCACAGGAGCGCTGCGGTTTGAAACTGACCATGAATTTGTAACCGAGCACGAGGATAGCACTGACACAATACCTTGGCTAACTCTACTCCAGCCGCAGATTCAGCGCCTTGATGATATCCATCTACCACTAAATCCACATCTTGCCATACCCGATCTTTGGGAAGATTTGCTAATAATAAATCCCGCACACCTCCTCCCACTAAATATAATTGCCAACCCCGATTTTCGGCGGCGATCGCTGCTTGACGTAAAATTTCCTGTAAAGCAGGATTTAAACTCTCTTTAAGAATTTTATTCATCGTTTCTGGCAGATAGCAAGACTTGAAACGATGAATCTCATTTTCTGAATCTCTTCCCATTTTTTGGAGATGAAATTGACGTAGTACATCAGTTCTAGTGACAATTCCCACCAAACTGTCTCCCTCTAAAACCGGTAATCTGCCAATATCATAGGTCACCATTAACGACTCAATTTCTGCTAAAGAAGTTTCTGGTGTAATTGTCTTGAGATGGGGAGTCATATAGCCTTTCACAGGAGCATGGGAAAAGCCATGATGAAGAGCAATATCTAAATCTCTCCGAGAAATAATCCCCACTAATTTTCCTTGTTCATCCACTACGGATAATCCCGAATGTCCATAGCGTAAAAGAATACGCTGTGCTTGTGCAATGGTGGTTTCTGGTAAAATAGTTCGCACGGGAGAAGACATTAACTCTCGTGCTGTCGGTGCGCGAGGAATTTGGGTTTTCAGTTGCCCTACTAACTGGGAAAATATTTGTTTTACCTCAGTGCCTCTCAGGGTAAGGGAAGCCGCTTGAGGATGTCCTCCTCCTCCAAAAGGAGCAAAGAGGGTATGGAGGTTAATCTGTGTACCTCGCGATCGCCCAATCACCGTTAACCGTTCCTCTTGGGCTACCCTATACCAAGTACCGAACAATAAGCCATCACTACTGGTTAACTCCATCAGTTGAGTGGCAAGACTCGACAATCCTGGCGTAAACCCAGCCGTCGGTAACAGCACCCAAGATAATACATATCCTTCTTGAGAAACGGTTTCTAGTCGCTCTAATGCCACAGTCAACAATTCCTGGAGAGGAGGAGATAACCCCGGCTGGACATAATCCCTGAGCACAGATAAACTAGCTCCTTGAGACATTAACCAGGCCAAAGCCAAACTATCTCTAGGGGTACTACCGTCATAAGTAAGGGAACCCGTATCCACGTGAATTCCCAGAGCCATCACCGTCGCTTCTGCTGGAGTTAATTGTAGGCTTTCTCTAGTCTGAAGCTGTTGTAAACGCTCCACAATCAGAGTGGTTGTTGCGCCAACCGCTTCCACCACTCGACGAGTGCAAGGGAAATCTGGATGGGTTTGGGGATGATGATCGTAGAGTTCTACCCATTGTATATGAGGTAACTCTAACCAACTGGCGGCTTGACCGAGGCGATCGCGTTTCTGAGTATCCACCACTATGATACCACGAATCCCTGATAGATTCACTGATCGCCGCTCAATTAACCGATATTCATCGCGATGAAACGCCAAAAACTGCCGCACCTTGGGATGACATCCTCCTGTCAGCACCACCTGAGCACTTGGTTTCAACCGCGTCAACCCGACAGCCGCTCCCAGAGCATCAAAATCGGCGGTGGTATGACATAAAATTAAATCCATCAATCTTGGGTAAAATATCAGAACGGGCCATTCCCTGCGTTTCTTTAGGTTACCATCAAATTCTCTAGAATCTCGCTCAACCGCATATCAATGAGGAGTCAATGAGTCTGGCAAAACCAGGCCGTTAAGGCAACTGCGAGGGCATCGGCAGCATCGTCGGGTTTGGGAAGAACCTCTAGGGCTAATTCTTGCATCACTGCTTCCTGGATTTGTTCTTTATCGGCATTGCCATAGCCGGTAAGGGTTTGTTTGACTTGGGCGGGGGTGTATTCGACAATGGGGATATGGTGTTGGGCTAAAACCAGGAGAAGTACGCCTCGTGCTTGAGCAACGAGGATAGTGTTACCCATACGATAGAAGAAGAGTTTTTCGATCGCCGCCAGATCCGGTTGCCATTGAGTTACCAAGGCTTCCAGATCCTGGTAAATCATACAGAGGCGATCGCCAAGAGCCTCCGAGCTAGGGGTTTTAATCACCCCAAAATCCAACGGTAGCAAGCAATCCGGGCGCTGATCTGCAAAATCTTGGCACTCTACCACCGCAAACCCCAGACACGCCAGCCCTGGATCTAAACCAAGAATCCGTTGATGAGTCATCAGTAATCGGTGACCATTCCCCCTATCATAAACACTGTAGCGAACGCCTTGTCATCTATGAGCGAAACTATTTTTAGCAAAATTATCCGTAAGGAAATCCCGGCCGATATTGTATACGAAGATGAACTTTGTTTAGCGTTTAAGGATATCAATCCCCAAGCTCCGGTTCATCTGCTGGTGATTCCCAAAAAAGCGATCGCCAAACTTGCGGATGTCGAATCCTCAGACCATGCTTTAATGGGCCACCTACTGCTCACCGTCAAACGAGTAGCTGCCCAAGTGGGTCTCGCCAACGGCTACCGCGTCGTCATCAACACCGGAGCCGACGGAGGACAAACCGTCGATCATCTCCATCTCCATATTCTCGGCGGACGCTCCCTGAGTTGGCCTCCCGGTTAAAGATTCAAGAGGTAGGGGCGAAGTTCTGCCCCCACCTACCGTCCCAACTTATTCGGAATTCCCTGGCACCCTCCAGGAATCGTGCGTCGCGAAGCCTCCCCACACCAACAACAGCAGTAATATCGCTGCTCGTCGGAAAGCTGCCTCACCTCCGTAAAAT
>CAZTRW010000137.1:0-10588 GCA_964616725.1 uncultured bacterium | reverse complement strand
GTGGTATGCTGTGCAAGTGGCATCCGGTTGTGAAAAACGGGTGAAGGCGAATTTAGAGCAGCGCAAGCAAACCCTGAATGTAGCCAACCGCATCTTAGAAGTGCAAATTCCCGAAAAGTCAACCGTGCAATTTCGCAAAGGCGGAAAATCTCAGCAGACGGTAGAAAAAGTCCTACCAGGGTACGTCTTGATTCGTATGGTGCTCGACGATGAAACTTGGCCTGTAGTCAAAAATACCCCAAATGTGATTAACTTTGTGGGGGCTGAACAAAAGCGTCGCTACGGTCGTGGCCGCGGGCACGTTAAACCCATGCCTTTAAGCCATGCCGAAGTAGAGCGAATGTTCAAACAGTCCCAGGAAGATAAAACAGTGGTCAAAATTAATATGGCCCCTGGAGATAAAATTCTGGTGCTGTCTGGACCGTTTAAGGATTTTGAGGGGGAAGTCATTGAGGTGAGTCCAGAACGGAGTAAACTCAAGGCCCTCTTATCGATTTTTGGCCGAGATACTCCCGTAGAACTCGAATTCAATCAAGTGGAAAAACAATAGCCTAGATAGAGGAGCATGATTGCCGATGGGTAAAAAAGTGGTTGCTGTGATTAAACTGGCCTTATCTGCGGGTAAGGCGAACCCTGCCCCTCCTGTAGGACCGGCATTAGGTTCCCATGGGGTTAATATTATGATGTTCTGCAAGGAATATAATGCCAAAACCGCCGATCAGGCGGGGATGGTGATTCCGGTAGAAATATCCGTCTATGAAGACCGTAGCTTTACTTTTGTACTGAAAACGCCTCCAGCATCAGTGCTAATCAAGAAAGCAGCGAAAATCGAGCGAGGCTCCCCGGAACCGAATAAGCAAAAAGTGGGAACCATCACTCGTGCTCAGTTGCAAGAAATTGCCCAAACCAAAATGCCTGATTTGAATGCTAATGATATTGAGGCAGCCATGAATATTGTGGCGGGCACTGCCCGGAATATGGGTGTGAAAATTGTGGACTAGAAGATTTTGACTTTTAGTGCTATAATACCGAAATTGCCGAATTGTCCGGTTAAGGTCGGGGGAGAGGTTAAAGCTTCGTTATTGACCCCAGGAGAGGAAAATTAATGAGTAAACAGCGATCGCGTCGATTGCAAGACCTGTACACAAAAGTAGAAGAGCGGCCCTATCAACCCCTAGAAGCCATTCAACTACTCAAAGAAACTGCCACCGCCAAATTCCCAGAATCAGCGGAAGCCCACATTCGTCTCGGTATTGACCCTAAATATACCGACCAGCAACTGAGAACCACCGTAATTTTACCCAAAGGAACCGGACAAACTGTTCGAGTCGCCGTCATTGCCAGAGGGGAAAAAGTCGCAGAAGCCTCCAATGGCGGAGCAGACATTGTTGGTTCAGAAGAGCTAATCGATGAAATCCAAAAAGGCCGCATGGACTTTGACCGACTCATCGCCACTCCAGACATGATGCCCCAAGTAGCGAAACTTGGTCGTCTCCTAGGGCCTCGTGGTTTAATGCCTTCACCCAAAGCTGGAACAGTTACCTTTGACCTAGTACAAGCCATCACAGAAGTCAGAGCCGGGAAACTAGAATTCCGGGCTGATCGCACCGGCATTGTCCATCTCCTGTTCGGCAAAGCTGCCTTTACCGCAGAAGACTTGCTCGCTAACCTCAAAGCCCTACAGGAAACCATTGACCGTCATAAACCTTCAGGAGCCAAAGGCCGTTACTGGCGCACAGTCCATATTTGTGCTACTATGGGCCCTCCCATTGAAGTAGACATTACCGCCCTCAGAGATATGAAGCTCAGTGAGGCAGCCTAGTTCCTTGGAGGGAAATACCAACCCTTAATTCAGCCCAAGATAGCAGGTGCTACCGCTTAATTTCCTGCCGAGGCCAAGTGCGACAATCACAGTCAAACTACAGGTCAAACCTGACCGAGCAGTTGTCTATTCTCGCCTTTAACGCCCCGGCTATCCGTTGGGGCGTTGCTGTTTTGGCCCAGTCCTACCCTACCTTGGAGGTAACCATCTATGGGGAGAACCCTAGAAGATAAAAAGGCGATGCTCGCCGAATTACAAGAAACCCTAAAAGACACACAACTGGCGGTTGTGATTGACTACAAGGGGCTTTCGGTTGCGGAAATTACCGATTTACGCAACCAACTGCGACCGACAGGAACGGTGTGTAAGGTCACCAAAAATACCCTGATGCGGAAAGCCGTGGAAGGGAATCAAATTTGGGAACCGATGACCAAATTTTTGTCGGAATCTTCCGCCTTTTTGCTGGTGAAAGAGGATGTGGGAGGAGCGATTAAAGCGTACCAAGCCTTCCAAAAAGCCAGTAAAAAAACGACCCTGCGCGGCGGTGTTATGGAAGGCCGCGCCCTCTCCGATGAGCAGGTGAAGGCGATTGGAGACTTGCCTTCTAAGGAGCAACTGATGGCTCAAATTGCTGGTGCTATCAATGGTGTGGCTACCCAGCTAGCGGTGGGAATTAATCAAGTTCCTGCCTCTTTGGCCCGGGCTATTCAGGCCTATGTGGACAAGGAAGGAGGAGACTCTGGCAGTGAGGCTGCCTAGTCCCCTGCCGATGACAATTAATTGCTAATTAAGGAGTATACCGAAGATGTCTGCTGTTACTGATGAAATTTTGGATAAGTTGAAAACCCTCACTCTGCTGGAAGCGGCTGAGCTGGTGAAGCAGATTGAGGAAGCGTTTGGGGTAAGTGCTGCGGCTCCGGCAGGTGGCATGATGATGATGGCTCCGGCGGCAGCGGCTCCCATTGAGGAAGTGGAAGTCAAGACTGAGTTTGACGTGATTCTGGAAGAAGTGCCTGCGGATAAGAAGATTGCGATTCTGAAGGTGGTGCGGACTCTGACGGGTTTGGGACTGAAGGAAGCGAAGGAGTTGGTGGAGGCTGCGCCGAAGCCGGTTAAAGAGGCGATCGCCAAGGAAGCGGCTGACGATGCCAAGAAGCAGCTTGAGGAAGCTGGTGCGAAAGTAAGTATCAAGTAGAGGGCTACTGGGACTGAATTGAGGGTGAAAGAGGGGGCTGGATCAGTCCCCTCTGGTTTATTTGGGGAAGGGTGAGTTTCTCTGGAGAGACCGAGGGAGCAGAGGATTTTGTGTTAAGTTATGTTGAGAATCTTTACTCAATGATGACCTGTGGCTGTGTTAAATTCTTTATCTCGGCGCTATCCTATGTTGGCGGAAGTGTTCACCCTTTGGGCGGATAGTCTGACGGTTTTGTGGGGGGAATGGCTGGATTTGCGGGTGCGACTGATTCCCGTGGCCGCTTCGGGTTTGGTTTCGCCTGTAATCTATATTTTGGCATTTGGTTTCGGATTGGGTTCGACACTTGACCGGGCGATGACTCCGCCGATGGGGGAGAGCTATCTGGAGTTTATTTTGCCGGGAATGGTGGCGTTGTCTTCGATGACGATTAGTTTTGCGGGAACGGTGTTTTCAATTTGTGGGGAACGGTTGTATACCAAAACGTTTGAGGAAATGCTGCTGATGCCGGTTCATCCTCTGGCTTTGTATTTGGGGAAGATGCTGGCGGGGGTGGTGCGAGGGTTGATGACTTCTGGGGCGGTGATTTTGGTGGCGGTGTTGTTTACGGGGAGATTTGGGAGTTTTTTGAATCCTTTATTTTTGGTGTTGATTATGCTTAATTGCGCTGTGTTTGCGGGGTTGGGGGTTTTGGTGGGGCTACAGGTGCAGTCGCTGGAAACGGTGGGATTGTATAATAATTTTTTGATTATTCCGATGTCATTTTTGGGGGGTACGTTTTTTGATCCTTCTGAGTTGCCGGTTTTTTTGAAGGCAATTGTGTATGTCCTGCCGTTGACGTATACGACGTTAGGGGTGAGGGCGGCGGCTTATGAGATGGGTGAGTTTCCTGGGTATACAATCCCTGTGCTGTTGGTGATGGCGATCGCCCTCGCTCTCCTAGGTGCTCACCAGTTTACCACCCAACAGGATTAATTTTCCCGTTATCTTTTGAGGACTGGTATAATAGTAACGGCGTTGAGTTTGGGTTTCTGCTAATGCGCTCCTTCCAATCTCGCAAAAAAATTGCTCCAGTCAGCGACAAGCCTCATTCATATCCCGTAAAGGAAAAGTCTGCCGGTCAATTTGGCCCCAAGTTAGCTCCGCAGGTGCAGCGCCAGGAGAATTCCCAGGATATTTTACCTCCGCTGCAGCGAGTAGGGAACTATCGGCATATCAGTCTTGAGCAGATGTATGGTTATGGTCAGACAGCCCCAGTACAGGCTAAACTGGCGATCGGTAAACCCGGAGACAAATACGAACAGCAAGCCGATCAAGTCGCCACCCAAGTCGTGAAGCAAATCAATCAGCCCTCTCCCGCTCCAGGCGTACAAAGCAAAGAAGAATCCCTGCCCATCTCTGAACCGCTAGAAATCCAGCGCGAAGAACAAGATGAAGAAATGGCCATGAAACCCCTAGACGCTCAACTTCAGCGCGAAGAGCAAGAAGAAGAAGTCCAAATGAAACCCCTAGACGCTCAACTTCAGCGCGAAGAGCAAGAAGAAGAAATGGCCATGAAACCCCTTTCATACCCCGTCGGGAAACCGCAACTACAACGAGACGCATTAGCTGGAGAAACTGCTACCCCAGAATTTGAAGGAGAATTGCAACAAGCCAAACGAAGAGGTCAACCCCTAGACAAGAAACTCCAAGCCAAAATGGGAGCCGCCATGGGAGCAGATTTTAGTGGCGTGAGAGTCCATACCGATACCCAGTCTCAGCACTTAAATCAAGCAGTACAAGCCAAAGCCTTTACCACAGGACAAGATGTATTTTTTAACCAAGGTCAATACAAACCATCCAGTCAAGAAGGTCAAGAATTAATTGCCCATGAACTCACTCACGTCGTTCAACAAAAGGGCGCTGCTGTGCAAAAAAAAAATCGTTAACCCCATCTCTCGTTCATGTCGGACGAAGTCCGAATCAAACTACTCCTCATCAACCCCTGGTGCAGGGAGTATATTTAGACAATGATCTGAACAAGCATTACAGTCATGCCCTCAAAGGTCAAGAAATTACTGACCAAAATGGTGTGATTACAGCCGTAGCGAGTGCAGGAGCGATCGGCGGTGGACACACCATTATATTCACAGAACGATTGAATGGGGGTATGCCAGAAAATCAAAAAATTGAGTTAAGAGTTGATGGAAAATCAGGAGGAGCTTCTGGTCAAACAGATCATTCTTCTACTGGTACAGCCAGTAGTTCTAGCGGTATTGGATATAAAGAAATTGCAATTACCAATCAGACTGCCTCAGATACAAGCTTAAGTCGCTTACAATCTGGTGACGGTGCCCTCAAACGGAGTTGGGTAGTGAAACCAAGTGATATTGAAGCTGCTCAGAAAAAGGCAGATGAAGTTAGTAGCAATAAAGGTAAATATAGTTATACGTTACTAGGCGTTTCTCTGTTTAGAAGGAATGCGATTAACTGCGCTCGTTTTGGAGAACAAGTGCTCAAAGCGGCAGGGATTAGTTCTGCTTCCGCAGGTTCAGTGATTAAGAAGCCTTCTACGTTAGCATCGGGAGCTAATGTTGGTTATATGGAAGATCCAGCTTATGTTCAGAATGAGCAACGAAAAGCGGAAGAAAAAAAGAAAAAGGATCGAGAAAAGGCTTTGAAGCAACAAAAATATGCTGCCTTGCCTCAATTTTCTAAGATGCCACCTGGGAAGCAATTTAAGGTGGATGAAACGATTATGGGATCGTCTACCCTAGATGGCACGCTAGAATTATACACTTTCCGAGTTCCTCCCAATGGTGAGGTGATGCGGTTGCTGGATACAGATATTGAGGTCATTCCTTGGAGATTTATAGTAGATGCTGGATCGGGTAAAGCTACCATTGAGAGAAAAGAGGGAAGATCACCGGTTTATGTGGAGATTGAGGATCTGTTTGATCTTGCCACTGCTCAGATTAAGCGGGAGTTGTTAGAAGATGTACCACAACCGTAGGAATATTAAGTCTCAATCCTATCGGTGATTTGTCCCCGTAATAAATTAAGAATTCGGAAAAACATCTATAGTCGATTGGCTTACAGCACTTTACACTGTATTGATGGACAGTAGGTGCTGATCCACCCAAGCCCCTTAAAAAGGGGAGCAGTAAAAGTCCCCCTTTTTAAGGGGGATTTTCCGCAAGCGGACCTGAAAGGGGGATCAACACTTATGGTAGGGGCAAACAGCTGTTCGCCCCTACAGAGGTTTTCCTGTGGTTTAGAAGAGGGCTAATCTGGGAAACTGTTAAGGATTGTATCTTTGTAGATTAAAACAAAGACAGGACTCTCGCTTGTGCTTTACGCTAGAAGCCTAGTGGAGTAGGTGAGTTGAGATCTAAGCCTTATGTATAAGCCGTTCATGGAGTTTTTAGAGCAGGAGCTATTTAAACGGTTTGATTTAGAGAGTCAACCCATTCCTCCAGGGCTAGAACGTCAGGTGAGCACTCGTGGTAAGTATCCGGCAACGATTGAAAGTTGGTGTTATCAGTGTCCTCAATTGCGGAAAATTCGCTATACCTACATTGATGGCGGCGAAGCTTCGCAAGTCTTCAATAGTGTAATTTATCCTAGCTATGAATACGATTTACCTCTGCTGGGGATCGATTTTCTGTCGTTTGGGAAAAAGAAGATTTTGGTGGTGATGGATTTTCAACCCCTGTTTAGGGATCAGGAGTATTTAGCCCGATATATCGAGCCGATGAAGGAAGTGCGCGATCGCTACAGCGATTTAGCCCAAAATCTAGAAATGAAGTTTTATGATGCGAACCAATACTTCTCGAAATATCTCCTGTTCGCGAAAACTGATGCGGAAACGGTTCAAAATCGCCTCTTTAGTGCCTACCAAGACTACTTGAACCTGTACTGGCAATTGCTGGATAGCACTCAACCCTCCCCCGATCCAGCCCAGAAAGAGCGGATTATGAAAGCCCAACAAGATTACGATCAATACAGTGCGGATCGCGATCCAGCATCAGGGTTATTCAGCAGTTATTTTGGTCATGAATGGGCAGAGCGGTTCTTATATGAGTTTTTGTTTTCCGCAGCTAAACCGTTAGCAGTAACGGCGGCTTCATAGCCTGGGTAAATAGCAAACAAGAGGGTGTGGTGATGACTTTATATCAACCTTTTTTAGAGTATGCGATCGCCTATCTGCAAGAGCAATTAGACTTAGATCCTTACCCGATTCCCCCAGGTTTTGAGTCAAAAGAAGCGATCGTCGGCAAAGGGCAACGCCAATCGGAAGTCTGCACCACCAGCACCGCCTTCAAAACCAAAAAATTGCGGCAAATTCGCGCTGCCCATGTCCAAGGGGGAGATGCCCTACAAGTGTTGAATTTTGTCATTTTTCCCCACCTTAACTATGATTTACCCTTTTTCGGTGCGGATTTAGTGACTCTGCCCGGAGGACATTTAATCGCCCTAGATATGCAACCGCTGTTTCGGGATGATCCCCACTATCAAGCCAAATATACCCAACCCATTTTGCCCCTCTTCCACCGCCATCAGCAGCATTTACCCTGGGGAGGTGAGTTTCCTGCCGAAGCCCAACCCTTTTTCTCCCCTGCCTTCCTCTGGACTCGTCCCCAAGAAACCCAGGTAGTGCAAGAGCATGTTTTTGCTGCCTTTCAGGATTATCTCGCTGCTTATGTAGACTTTGTAAACAAGGCTGAACCCATCAGCGAACCGGAAAAGTTGTCACAAATTAAACAAGCGCAATTGAGATATTTGCGCTATCGAGCGGAAAAAGATCCAGCCAGAGGAATGTTTACCCGATTTTATGGGGGGGAGTGGACGGAGGAATATATCCATGGTTTTTTGTTCGATTTAGAACGAACCCTGGAGAAAACTTCGGATCATCTCTGTGTCTAACTCAGGGAGTCATGGATATGAAGTTTTATGAAATTTTATGAAAGAATATTTCAAAAATTGGAGAGGAAGAGAACAGCCTAGGGTGGTAAACAAGAGAGGGCAAGGAGTCCAGAGTCCTTTCTGGGGAGGGAAAAGGGGGAGAGGCGATCGCGGATGAGATGAAAATCTTAATAATATGTAACAAATAAAGATTCAACATCATTGTATAAGAGTTAAGTGGAGGGTAAAAAGTACAGGTGAGTGATTGCCAAAGCACCATTTTTCAAAGCTTTGGAGCTTTCTCATCCAAATAGACACTGTTCTCAGATTTCTTAGAGAAAGAAGAGAAGGAGTCACCCAGAGAGGAAATCCTGAGCAGAAAATCCTGCGGCGCTCCTGTCTTTACTCTTGCCCATTCGCCAGACCAGCTTCCCCTGGTTGAGCTTATTTTTTAATGTGAGTCTAAACCTACTCAAATAGGAGATTTAGTCAATGTTTGATGCATTCACAAAGGTTGTTTCTCAGGCAGATGCGACGGGTGCATACCTGTCTGAAGGCCAACTCAGCGCTCTGAGCACCATGGTTGCAGAAAGCAACAAGCGGATGGACGCAGTAAACCGCATTACTAGCAGCGCTTCCACCATCGTTGCTAATGCGGCTCGTTCCTTGTTTGCAGACCAACCCCAATTGATCGCTCCGGGTGGAAATGCTTACACCAACCGTCGGATGGCAGCTTGCTTACGCGACATGGAGATTATCCTGCGTTATGTCACCTATGCGATCTTCACCGGAGATGCCAGCGTATTAGAAGATCGTTGCCTGAATGGTTTGCGTGAAACCTACCAAGCTCTGGGAACTCCTGGTGCTTCCGTAGCGGTTGGCGTTCAAAAAATGAAAGAAGCAGCGATCGCCATTGCCAACGACCGTAACGGAGTTACCCCTGGAGATTGCTCCTCCCTGATGTCTGAAATTGCCACCTACTTTGATAAAGCGGCTGCGGCTGTTGGCTAATGACTGATGGGAACCAATTGGTCTCCACTCTGCTTCAAAATCTCAATTTTTGAAACCCTTGCAAAACCACTCGTAGGAAGATACATCAACCATGAAAACCCCTCTGACTGAAGCAGTTTCCGCTGCTGATTCCCAAGGTCGCTTTCTGAGCAACAGCGAACTGCAAACCGCCTTTGGTCGTTTCCAAAAAGCACAAGCATTTATCGATGCTGCCAAAAGCTTGACCCAAAATAAAGATCGGCTGATTTCAGGGGCTGCTCAAGCGGTTTATAACAAATTCCCTTACACCACCCAAATGCAAGGCCCCAACTATGCGGCTGACCAACGGGGTAAAGACAAGTGCGCCCGTGACATCGGCTACTACTTGCGGATGGTGACCTACTGCTTGATCGCCAATGGTACTGGCCCCATGGATGAGTACCTGATTGCTGGACTCGACGAAATCAACCGGACTTTTGAATTGTCCCCCAGTTGGTACATCGAAGCCCTCAAGTACATTAAAGCTAACCATGGTTTGAGCGGTGATGGTGCTGTAGCTACCAACAGCTACATTGACTATGCTATCAATGCATTGAGCTAGTCTTTACTGAACTGAGCGCCCGGAACTTTAAGCAGGTGAAGGTCAAAGGCTAACATTTGTTTGGAGTTCCGGGCACAGTTGTGTTTAAGGTGTCAACCTCCATGGACGCTCCCTTTCCTGGCCCAGAATCGCCCCAACTCACCTGTGAGCAAGCCATTCACAATCTGCTTCAGGGCGATCGCGGCGATCGCTATTACGCCGCCTGGTGGCTTGGCCGGTTCCGCATCAAAGACCCGGAAGCCATAGAAGCCTTACTCACTGCCTTACAAGACGAAACAGACCGAACTGAATCGGGAGGCTATCCCCTACGGCGCAATGCTGCCCGCGCTCTAGGGAAACTTGGAGATCCCCAGGTGATTCCCGCCTTAATCACCGCCTTGCACTGTACCGATTTCTATGTGCGAGAAACAGCAGCGCAAGCCCTAGGAGAACTAGGCGAGCAGTTAGGTGCAGAAGCCTTGCAAGAGAGTGTTCCCGAACTGCTCAAACTCCTAGAGGGGGGACTGGCAGCCGCCCAACCGATTCCTGGTTGTCCCCATTTGGCTCAACCCTACAATGCAGTCATTGAAACCCTGGGCATTTTAGGAGTGAAAGCCGCGATTCCTCAAATTAAACCTTTTTTAGACCATCCCCTGGAATTAGAGCAATATGGAGCGGCTCGCGCGCTCTATCAGCTAACGGGAGAAGAGCACTATGGCGATCGCCTGATCGCTGCCCTCAAAGGCGACAAACTCCAACTTCGCCGTGCCGTCCTCTCCGACTTAGGAGCCATCGGTTACTTACCCGCTGCCGAGGCGATCGCCCAAACCCTTGCCGAAAACAGCCTCAAAATTATCGCCCTCAAAGGACTCCTGGAACACCACCTCCAATCCCATCCCGGAGCACAACCAAGCGATACCGCCATCCACCTGATGACCTTAATGGATAGCCTCCTGTGACTGCCTCTCTTTCTGCCTTACCCGCCCTCCTCGAAGCGATCGCCCAAGCCGACTCCTCCCAGCGGCTCGTGGATGCGGTGGAACAGTTAGCCCAAGCTGCTCTGCCAGAAGCCGCTCCCACCCTGATTCAAGTCCTCAGCTACAACAACCCTGGGGCGGGG
>CAZTRW010000136.1:0-10662 GCA_964616725.1 uncultured bacterium | reverse complement strand
GCCATATTCTGAGGGAACTTCAAAGGGAAATCCTTGTACCATCAAGGTTTCTAGGGATTCAATGGTGGCGAGAGTCTCGGCTTGACGGGCAAGGGCTTCTGTTCTTTCTTGGGCGCTGATGCGATCGCGTAAACGGTTTAATTGGGTGCCTAAATCGGCCAGGAGGACTTCTGCTTGGGGACGGCGTTCTGCGGGTACACTGGCTAACAGGTCATCTTTGCGGGTGGTGAGCAAAAAGCTGGCTTCACTGAGGTTAGAACTGGCTGTCGTCCAACGCCGCGATCGCGCCAAGGGCATAATAGACTCCACATCCTCTTGGATCTCAAAAATGACCGGATTATCAATCGGTAAACCATAGCGCAAGAGCGCTTGGCTATCCGTAACCGCATTCCCTCCAGGCAGGCGACTGTCACGAGATGGGGCTGCCCCGGCTGGAGTAGAAAGGCTCAGTCCCACCCAACCAGTCAGCACGATTAGCAACAGAACAGTAGTTTTAAATAGAGGCTTCAGGATATTAGTCATGGAATTGTTTTGGCAGTTGCCGACATAAACGAGAGCGCTTCTAAAGGGTTACTCTTGGTTGAGCAACCCCTTATTCCCATCATCCCATCAAACCTGCCCTTACCGATGAGCAGGGGCAGAGCGATAAAATTTAGCTCTTGGGTATTCAAGGAAGGGGCCCAACAGAGTTAAAATAGGGTGCCGATAATTCCAGAGTCTCAGTGACCAGCGCATTTTTATGATTTCCAGTAATGACTTTAGACCGGGTGTGACCATTGTATTAGACGGCAGTGTCTGGCGAGTAGTGGAGTTCCTGCACGTTAAACCCGGTAAGGGAGCTGCTTTTGTCCGCACGAAGCTAAAAAATGTTCAAACCGGTAGTGTGGTGGAGCGCACTTTCCGGGCGGCGGAAAGTGTTCCCCAGGCAAATTTGGAAAAACAGACTAGACAGTTTACCTATCGGGAGGCGGATCAGTATGTGTTTATGGATATGGAGACTTATGAGGAAAGTCGTCTGAGTGCTGATCAGATTGGTGAGCGGGTTAAGTATCTGAAAGAACAGATGGAAGTGAATGTGGTCACTTGGGGTGACCAAGTTCTGGAAGTGGAATTCCCCAATTCAGTAATTTTAGAAGTAATTGATACTGATCCAGGAGTGAAAGGGGATACCGCTACGGGGGGATCAAAACCGGCTACGGTGGAAACCGGGGCAACGGTCATGGTGCCGTTATTTGTTTCTGTGGGTGAGAAAATTAAAATCGATACTCGTGACGATACTTATTTAGGAAGAGAAAAATAGGACTGTTGCCCTTGGGCATTGGGCGATCGCGTTTGACAATATTCTAAAACAAGGAAAGAACTGTGAATTTGAACTTTAGCGAACTCCGTGAATTAATTACCACTTTAAGTCAAACCGATATTGCCGAGTTGACGTTAAAGAGTGATACCTTTGAATTGACAGTTCGTAAAGGCGGAGCTGGAACAGTAGCCAGTATCTCTTCAGTCCCTCTGGCTCCTTTAGTCATTCCTCATGGGGGTTCGGCGGTGAGCGCTCCTCCCGAAACAGCCCTTGTACCTTCTGCTCCTAGCTCCCCCTCCCCCTCTCCCCTAGAACAAAAATTAGAAGAAATCAAATCTCCTATGGTGGGAACCTTCTATCGCGCTCCCGCCCCCGATGAACCCCCCTTCACGGAAGTCGGCGCTCGGAATCGCGGTGGTGATACCGTTTGTATCATCGAAGCGATGAAACTGATGAACGAGCTAGAAGCAGAAGTCTCTGGCGAAGTGGTAGAAATCCTGGTGGACAATGGCCAACCGGTTGAATTTGGACAGGTATTGATGCGCGTTAAGGCAAGTTAACAATTGGCAATCAGGATAGCTGTTTCCCAAAACTACTTGTATAGTGAGGGTTGAGATTGTACCCTCAAAACGGTTGTAAGCGTATGTCTGAACTGCTCAGTGAGAACCGATATTCAGAAACTTTGTTAATCGAATGGTTAGTGATTCCGATCGCTGAATCTGAAGAAACTCAGGCTCGCTATGATGTTTATTTGACAATGCACATAGGTCATCAAGAGGAGCCGTTGGGAGAGGGTGGGTTTACCTGGGGTTTGAAAGGGGGAACCCTGGGTTTGAAGTTAAAAGGGGCCCATTGGCGCGAACTGGGAGAACCAAGACTAGATTGGAGTGGGATTCAGGCAAAGGCGATCGCCACAGTCACCTCGGAATATCTCACCTGGCAATTGCTCCCCTTAACCTTGGGTCAAGGATTACACGGAGAGTTGACCCGTGGTTATTTAGGAACAATTTATACGGATTCCCCACAGGCAATAGTGGAGATGACCTTTATGGTAAAAGGTTCAGAGGTGAGAATTATCCGTACAGAAGGATTATGGAAGCATCAAATGACTCCTAATCAAGGAGCGATCGCCGAGCACAGCCTCGCTCTCATCCTTGCCGCATCAAAACTACAACCCTACCTCAGTCGCATGGTTTGGCAACCAGCCGGTGAACCCCAAATGCCACCTCCCTATGAACCTAAATTCAATACCACTCACGCCCTAGAAATTATTGAGAAAATCAGCAGAGCAAACACAGATAATTTCCAAGAATTATGTCACTTAGCAGGTTTAAATCCTACAGAAGATTTAGCAGGGGCTAAACTCTTAGGCGCTCACTTAAATGGTGTAGACTTAAGTGGCGCTAACTTGAGTCAAGTCTATTTGCGAGGAGCAGAACTCTGTGATATCGATTTGAGTAACGCCCATCTGGAAAATGCTCATTTCGGTGGAGCCGATTTGAGTGGCGCGTATCTTAGCGACGCTCAGCTAACGGGAGCTAATTTCCATCGTGCCAGCCTAGCCCTGGCTAACCTCAGCGGCGCTAATTTAATCAATGCCGATTTTACAGACGCTAATTTGAATAAGGCGAATTTAAGCAATACTCAACTCACTGGCGCGAATTTTACAGGAGCAGAGTTAACCAGTGCAGGCATCTTATTTGCCGATCTGACTGCAGTCATCTTTGAGGGTGCTAAAGTTGACCAAGCCAGATTTAAAGATAATCCTGGATTAACAGAAACAGTAAGAGAGAAGTTATTAGCAGGTGGAGCAATTTTTGAAATAGTAGATACTTAGAATTCAGTGTATTCCTTTGTATCCGTCCATAGAGTTATTGCCAATCCATTAAAGTTGCCAATCTGTAAGCTAATACACCATAGTGATTGAGATTGATCCTTTAAACTGTGCTCTAGGCTAGGAAATCGTGCATCTATACTCATAGATTTTGGATATTTAGGTCAAAAGATATTGCTTTTTTCCCTGAAGAAGCTCAGATTAGAATGTATGACTCGGTTTTATCTCGATTGAAAACGGAAATACCATGACTGGATCAAGAAAGTACTTAGTGAAAGGAATTGTTAAAGAGAGGCGAGAATATAATACTTGGGTAGCGAATGAAACGTTAGAAGATTATTCTCTGCGGTATGCACCTCAATCATTTCGCAAATGGTCAGAATTTTTGGTAGCGAATACGGCGATTGGCGGTATTTCTTTTTTAGCATTAGAAGCCATTGGTGCTTCTTTGTTAATGAGTTACGGATTTGCCAATGCATTTGGGGCGATTTTATTTTCAGGATTGATTATTTTTCTGGCTGGCGTACCCATTTGCTATTATGCAGCCAAGTATAATATCGATATGGATTTGTTAACCAGGGGAGCGGGATTTGGTTATATTGGTTCAACCATTACCTCTCTAATTTATGCGTCGTTTACGTTTATTTTCTTTGCCCTAGAAGCGGCGATTATGGCTCAGGCGCTGGAGTTGTATTTTCATTTACCACTGTCTTGGGGATATCTCGTCTGTTCGATGGTGATTATTCCCTTGGTATTTTATGGAGTCACGTTAATCAATGAGTTACAGTTTTGGAGTCAACCGACTTGGTTGATGTTAATGGTTGCACCTTATGGTTTTGTTCTCTACAAAGAGCCGGACTCTATTCGTCATTGGCTAAGTTTTGCCGGGGAGCTATCGGGGAGTGCGAGTTTAAATCCCCTCATGTTTGGTACGGCGGCAACGATTTCTTTTGCTCTCATTGCTCAATTGGGAGAGCAAGTAGATTATTTACGATTTTTGCCAGAAAAGAAGAAAGAAAATAGTGGGAAATGGTGGTTAGCGGTTTTACTAGCAGGACCTGGTTGGATTATTTTAGGAATCGTTAAGCAGTTAGGAGGATCTTTTTTAGCGTCTTTGGCAATTGCTCATGGCATGAGTGTGAGTGAGGCGAAACAACCGGCTCAAATGTATTTGGCTGGATTTGCGGATATGTTTGATGATCCAGCGGTAGTTTTGGCGGTGGGAACACTGTTTGTGATTATTTCTCAGGTGAAGATTAATGTAACGAATGCCTATGGGGGATCTTTGGCGTGGTCTAATTTTTTCTCTCGTTTAACCCATTCTCATCCAGGCAGAGTAGTATGGTTGGTGTTTAATGTGGCGATCGCCCTATTATTGATGGAGTTGGGAGTCTTTGACACTTTACAAGCGGTATTGGGATTATACTCTAATGTGGCGATCGCTTGGATTGGTGCATTAGTAGCTGATTTGGTCATTAACAAGCCCTTAAAGCTCAGTCCGTCCTACATCGAGTTTAAGCGAGCTTATTTGTATAGTGTCAATCCAGTGGGATTTGGATCAATGGCGATCGCTTCCGTAATTGCCATCTTAGCATTCGTCGGTATCTTTGGCCCCTATTTTCAGGCCTACTCCTCTTTTTTAGCCTTGGGAATTGCCTTTATTTTATCTCCCCTCATTGCCTGGATCACCCAAGGAAAATATTACATCGCCCGTGAAAATTCCCTCCGTCACCTCGTTAACCTCAGTTCTCCCCTCATTCAATGCTCCGTATGCGAACAACCCTATGAACCCGCAGATATTGCCCACTGTCCAATCTATGATGGTTATATTTGCTCTCTTTGCTGTACTCTAGAAGCCCATTGCCATGATAGCTGTAAAAAGACAGAAGTAGACAAACACCCTCTCATTCTTTGGCTACTAAATTTACCCCTTTCTCAAAAAATATCTTCCCAGAATGCCAAGAGAATCTTCCGATTCTTTTCTGCGTTTCTGCTCCTAGCAACCATCATCGCAGCAGTGTTAGGATTAGTGTTTTTAGTGGGAGTTTGGAAATCAACCCAATTCTCTGATGAGATGATTCCTCTCATTTTACCTCTGTTTTTAGCCATCTATTCCCTCTTGCTAATTCCCTGTGCCATGGCAGCGTGGTGGTTTGCCTTAAGCGAGGAAAGCCAAGAATTAGCTGAGGAAGAACTGGATAAACAAAACTTGCAATTACAAGAGGAAATTGAGGAACGCCAACGCACCTCTCTTGCCTTAAAAGAGTTGACTCACGAATTAGAAGTTCGGGTGGAACAAAGAACGGCTGAGTTATCCCAAACCCTACAACAGTTACAGCAAACTCAAACTCAATTAGTGCAGACAGAAAAAATGTCTAGTTTAGGACAGCTTGTGGCAGGAGTCGCTCATGAAATCAATAATCCTGTGAATTTTATTCATGGCAATATTACTTATGCCGTAAGCTATATCAATGATTTGCTGAATTTAATTGAACTGTATGAGCAGGAATTTCCCGAAACCAGCCAAACAATTCAGGATGTAAAAGAGGAAATGGATTTTGAATTTATTCGGAAAGATTTACCGAGTGTCTTAAATTCTATGCGGATAGGAACAGATCGAATTCGGGAAATTGTTCTGTCTTTGCGAGTTTTTTCTCGTGTTGATGAATCTAAATGCAAAGCGGTTAATATTCACGATGGTATTGATAGTACCTTAATGATTTTAGGAAATCGCCTCAAGGCAAGTTCCCATCGTCCGGCGATTCAAGTGATTCGAGAATATGGTAAGCTGCCGCTGGTGGAATGTTATTCGAGTTCCTTAAACCAGGTGTTTATGAATATTTTTGCTAATGCAATTGATGCCTTTGAGGAATATAATTCTCAGCGCTCATTTCCAGAAATTGAACTTAATCCCAATCAGATTCGGATTGAAACTCAGTTGTTGCCAGATGATTGGGTATCGATTGCAATTACTGATAATGGACAGGGGATTCCTGAGTTGGTAAAAGCGAAGATTTTTGATGCCTTTTTTACCACTAAGGAGGTGGGCAAAGGAACGGGTTTAGGGTTGTCGATTAGTTATGAAATTATTGTGAAAAAGCATGGGGGACACTTACAGTGTATTTCTGAGATGGGTAAAGGCACCACTTTTTTAATTCAAATTCCAGTGTATCAACCTCATTCCTATCCGGCTCATTCTGAAACACAGGTGGCGATTCCAGAGACTGTTTGTTCTTAAAATGAGCCAAATTATGCAAATTGAAAGTATCCTGCTTGAACGGTGGTTTGACCTTGAGTTGAGTCATAATGGAGTAAATAGGATCGTGCGATCGCCTCTTGATTCCGTAAATTTTCTACCTCTGTATGTCCGATTTCTGTATCCGTAGACAACAAAATTACTTGATGGGAAGCTGCCGGAAAATAGCGCTCAATCAGGTTTTGACGATGGGAAGAATCCAGGCGACCCAGAGGTGTATCAATAGCTACTGGTAGTTGTCGGCCGGACACTCTCGCCAATCCCCAGAGAAAGGCAATGGCTAAAAGCTGTTTTTCCCCCGCAGACAGCCGATGTTTTGGCAAAGGTTGTCCCGTAGAGTCATAGAGCGCCAAACTAAAATCGTGAGTATTAATCGCCACACGATGGACTAAATTCGTTTTGTGCAAAAGATAGCGGAAACATTCCGTGACATGATTTTCTAGCTTATTGAGCTTTTTTAGCGTCAGCTTTTCTCGAAATTGCTCCAAAATGGATTTAACTTTACTAATCGATTGGATAATATGAGCAGAGTTTTGACGGCTGAGAATGGTTTCACTGTATTTTTTCAACTCTTTTTTAGCAGTAGTTAATTCCCGCTCAATCTCTCGGAGTTGGCGATCTTTTTCCTCTAAATCAGTAGCAAATCTGGCTTGTTTCTGCTGTGCTTGGGTGACTTGATGCATCAATTGCTCATACTGCTCAGGCGCAGCAGCAGTCGTCAGCTTTTGCTCAATCTCGATTAACCCAGCTTCCAGTTGCTCTAGATAGTGATATTCCGTTTTCGCTTTTTCAATTTGAGTGGGAATGTCATGACTTATCTGATATTCGAGTATACTGATTTCTGCTTCCGTGGCTTTGAGAGGACAGTTTTCTGGTGCTAAAATTTCTTGTGCTAAATTCTGATAATCCTGTTGGAGAAAATTGGCAATTTTCGCAGTTTCTGTATCGCCAAGATTGAGGTGGTGGAGGTAGTCGAGCAAACGGCGATCGCGATCTTTCAGGCGATCGCGGGTTATTTCTGCTTTAATTGAGTTAAGCTCCGCCTTCCCTTGGGCGATCGCTGATATCAGCAAAGGTTGAATCAACGCCAAAGGAAGAGAACCCCCCGCCAAACTCACCAAAGCCTCACGAGTTTGCTCGATCTGCTCCTCTTGCCGTTTTTGCTGCCATTCCAGTTGATGCTTTTCTCCCGCAAACTTTCCCCCTTCCGTCAGAAATCGTTCTGAACACTCTTTCACCCTTTGATTAGCTCTACTCAGGGACTTTTGCAGCTCAGAAATAGACTGCTTCACCCGATATTTTTCCTGCTCATAGTGCTTAATTTTCCCATCAATATCATCTAAATTTGCAATTTCCTCCTTGTCCGCCAACTCTTTCTGGTGACGGCGCGATAAAATTTCTAAATCTAGGCTCAGACGTTCTGGTAATTCTAAACCCAATAAGGATTGAATCGCTGCCACAACCACTGGTGGCGGTGCCTCCAATTCTGCCAGTTCTTTCACTTGTTCCCCATCAAACAAAAACAGATTAGAAATTCCCAAGGGGAGTAGATTTTCAATATAATCATCCCAACTCTCCCTAAGCGCATTATCTGTTAACTCACCATTAACAATAATACCCAGGGTATCTTTAACATCATTTTTTTTCCAAGAGCGAATAATCCGCAATTGAGTTGGACGATATTCCTGTTCCGCATTCAAATTTTGGTAATAGGATCGCAAATTGGCATTAGAAACCACTTCAATTAAGAGTTCTAACTTGGTTTTTTCATCCTCTGGCGTATGACGGTTAATGCATTGTTTCAGAAAGTTACTATAACTGAGGTTTCCTCGCGTCGAGCATTGCCCTCGCTGCCCATATAACACCAAGCGCAAAGCATCCATCAACGTCGTTTTTCCTCCCCCATTCATCCCGCCTACCAGGATAATGGGTTGAGTTGATTCTGGACGCAAGTTAATCATTTGTCTCCCGAAGTAGGGGCCAAAGTTTTCTAAGACTAATTCAATAAAAATCATGGTGATAAAGATTCTTTAGGAAGAACGGGGAAACTTCATATTTCCCCAGTTCAAAGTTAACTGCTCTTCTTGGAGAGGTTCATCCTCATGACTAACCTGATTGCCTTGATATTTGGGATCGGCTTTTTCGGGATTTTCAATCAATTCTCTCACTTTGGCGGCATCTCCTTCCTGAACTGCACTGCTGATGGCGCGGCGATAATGGGCTTGTTGAATGGCATCTTCTTGAGGACGAGAACTGGTTTTGAAACACTTTTCTAAAGCGTCATAAATTCCCAGGCGATTGCTCTTGTTTTGATAGTGACGTTCTGTGTTTAAAAGTTTGGCTAAAAGTTCTAATTCCATGGGATCGTTGCTGGTTACTTCTTCTAAAACGCTCCATTCATCGATGCCGAGAAGGGTGCGATCGCCTTGAGGACGCTGATCCACAAATGCCTCTCCTATCACTTCTGCATAAATCCGAGGCAAACTATCCTCAAACTCATGTTTTTCTTCCAACCAAATCCTCCGAATCTCACTCAACTCTTCCTGGGTAATTAACCTAATCTCCTTCAGTTCTGGCGGTGCTGTTTTCTGTATTTGCACCTGTGCCTCTAAAATTCGTCGCAGTAGAGATTCTCGCCATTCTTTTTTATACGGCCCGGGAATCGGCTCTACGGAAGTTTCGTTTTTCGTTCCCTCAACTTTGCGCTCGAATAGTTCCACCGTACCATAGATTCTCCGGAAATCTCGGCGATCGCGATCATTTTTCACATCCAACTCATTGCGAATATCCAAAAGCGGCTGTAACCACTCTTTCTCCTCATCATTTTGAATCATCGCCTCCATCGACTTATCCTTATTCACCATCGTACACACCCAGCAACCAAACCGCGAATCTCCACAACTCGGCGTAGAAGTATCCACCACCAGGGGACACTCATTATCCGCCGTTGCTCCTCGATACATGGCAAACAAATCGTGATTATTAATTCCCCAAGGGTTTTCCCATTGCATCAGATACATCCACACTTCATCCGTTCGCCAATCCTCAATTGGACTATAAACCAGAGAGTTAATTAAACGAGAATTAGGACTTAAATGATTCCGTATTCTTCCTTGTTCATGTTTTTCCATGCGTGCTGCACGAGCCACACTTTCAGCTTTACGAATTCCTAAAACAACAATGGTTTCACCATAAGTTCTCACCACTTTTCTAATAAAAGAGTTAGCTGGATCAATTTTCAGTCGATCTGTACACCAGCGAAAGCCATGTCGAGGAGCCGGATATCCTTTACCAATTAAACAAACCCAGAAGGTATTTTTGACATGAGGATGAAGTAAATGAGCTTCAATAGGTATGGCTTGCTTTTGGGCAGCAACTGTGATCCTGTCAATAGACATTTTTACCCAAGTAGAAACCACAGGATTTTCCACCAGAGTATCTGTACTGAGCACATAAACTATCTTTTTTCTACGCTCTATTGGCAATCTAGCTAAAGCATTCCAGATCAATTGTAATACTGCCGTCGAGTCCTTACCCCCACTGTATCCAATCACCCACGGCACTTGATCCATACAGTACAGATCCTGGATTTCTTGGATCAGCGCCTCCAGAGTAGCTACAAACTCATCTACTGTACGGGAAGGTAATAGGGATGGAGTAAAGACAGTCATGAGCAGATTCCCGTATTTTTGTCGTTAATGATGTGATTATAGTTTGATTACCATGGTACAATACTGATTGTATCATAACTTTTAACAACAGTTAAATCAGATATTAGCAATCCAGAAAAATTCAATATTTCTGCAAATATGCCGATGATCAAAATGGCTGTTAATCATGTTAAACGACAATTAGGATGGGGTTAAATTGCTCAAATGACTGATCCCTCGAACGATATTCTGAATTCAGGCGATCGCCAAACCCTCAGCCACCTCCTCGATCGCCATCTCCACCCCAGCCAACACCTCCTCGTCCAAAAAACCCACATGGGACAAAGCGAAGCCTACCTCGCCTCCGTCACCCTCGAATGGTTAGCCAACCGCGTCCGCTTCGCCTCCCAACTTCCCCTGTTCCAACCCCATCTCGGCGAAACCCACAACCCCATCCGCAACGCCCAAACCATCGATCAACTCGAACAACGGCCCCTCGACTGGTCCCGTCAAGCCCCCCTCGCCCAATACCTCGCCATCCGTGCCCACCACAAATTCCCCCCCATCCTGGCAGTCATTAGCCCTACCTGGCTCGATGAGCCTAACGCCTCTGAATGGGATT
>CAZTRW010000135.1:0-10758 GCA_964616725.1 uncultured bacterium | reverse complement strand
GGCTAATTTTGACACGCCATGAGGGGAATAGGGGGTCGGCTTTCTCCAGAGTGGGTAAAGTTTCTAAAAGGGTAATGGCAAAATCGAGCGATCGCCTCACCTGATCCAAGCGCGGTTGAGTCAGTCCACAGACTGCCAGATATTGGCCCCCTAGAGTCCGTTGTCGTTCCAGTCCAAACCGTTCTGCTAGTTGATCGAAGATCTCTAAAATCTGAGTCAGCCGAGGAGCAAAGGCTTCCGGGCCGATCATTGCACTAAGTTCTGAGAGTCCTACCAAGTGAATGTGAACCAGGGTAACTTTTTGCACATAATCTATCAGGGGGTCTTCTCCCAGTTTTAGACGTTTGGAGATCGGATCGGGAACCAGATCGTGGAGTAGTTCTTGATTTTCCTGAGTTTTCTGGTTGAGTTGATCACGGTAGGATTTGAGGGTCTGAAGGATGCGATTAAAGGCCTGGGTTAGTTCTCCCCATTCATCTTGAGGGTGTTCAGGAATCAGTCCCTCTAATTGCCCACTGTCTACTTTTTGAGCACTTTCTGCCAGTTGACGTATGGGTTTAAGCAGTAACTCGGAGGCAATTGTACCGATAAAGGTGACTCCCAGCACGAATATGACAGCAGCAATTAACAGTTGTGTCTGGAGTTCAAAGAGGGGGGAAAACATTTCACTGGTTTCTATTTCGGCAATCACTCCCCATTGAAAACCGGGGAGATTGAGAGGCCCAAAAGAACTGAGCACTTCTTTGCCTCGATAGTTGCGAGCGATTTCGGTTCCCGATTCTCCAGCGATCGCTAATCGTGCTGGTTGGGTGTTGACCGGTTGTAGTCCTACCGTGGTTTTCAGTTTTTCCATCCGGTTGAGCGTTGCTTCGGAGGTGCCTTGGCGCTGTACGGCTTTTTTATACCCTTCTGGATCAGTGATCCACAAGCGAGCGGGTGATCGCATCTGGTAATCTGGCCCCACCAGATACACTTCTCCTGTTTTCCCCAATCCGGTTTCTTCCCCTACCAACTGACTGCCCAAGACTTGATAGGTTTGTTCGGCTGAAACTTGTACCGCTAAAATCCCAATCCAGTTTGGACCACTGTAGATGGGGGCGGCCAAAAAAGCGACTGGCGCATCTTTAACCGGACGATAGGAACGAAAATCGGAAACTTGAATACTATCTGGTTCCGGGTTAGCGATGACTGCTTTCACGGCTTCTGCTAAACCACTGTTAGCATATACAGCCTGCTGCAAGTTATTACCATATTCGATGTATTTTTTGACGGAGTAGACGATATCTCCCCCTTTGTTGATCAATAAGATATCGGCATAACCGGCGCGGTTGAGTACCCGGCGAAAAAAGGGATGAACTCGGCTATGATTACGAGTGTAGTCGCTCCCATCTCCTGCATCGAAGAGCTTATCCTTCTCTGGTAATGGGTTGGGGTTTTCGGAAAGGTAGTAGTATTGCAAGTAACGAGCCGCTTGGCTGGCTGGACGATAGGCCGTAAACGAGAGTTCAGTGAGGGGAATCGCTTCTGATAGGGCCGGAAAGATTTCATTGGTGTAATAGGCTTCTAAGTTTTCTTCTAAGTTGGGTTCTACAAAACTGACTTCTAACTGGCGAAACCCTCGATTCAAATCTACCATAGCGGTAATGACTCCCTGATCTTGGGCGAGAAGTCCGACCTGATTGTAGATGCCCTGAAAGAAGATTTGAAATTGCTGACCCCAGTTGAGGCGTAGAGCCACGAGGCGATCGCTGATTTCTGTTTTGAGGGTCATACGTCCTTTATACCAGCTAATGCCACTGGCGATCGCTACTGCTCCCAAGCTGACCAAAATTAAGAGGATTTGCCACTTGGCTTTGATCGTCAAATTCCCTGGGGATGAGGAAGAGGCAGGAACACTATTAATCATTCCTTTGGTTTGAGGTTTTCTTGCACGAAGCCAACGAGTAAGCATTAGAGAGAAAGGGGATAAGGTTAATGGCGGCGATCATTACACAATTACTCTCACTACTTTATCAAAAGGCAAGAGGGAATAGGGAATGACGATCCATCCTTAGTGCTTAGGCAACTTGAGCCATTTTTCGACCATATCTTCGTGCAATAGCACATAGAAACAAGGGATAATAAACAGAGTTAATAACGTCGCTAAGGAAAGGCCTGAAAAGACCACTACTCCTAAAGGTTGGAGAAATTCCCCTCCTTCTCCTGTACCCATGGCTAAAGGAAGTAACCCTAAAACAGTAGTAATGGTAGTCATTAAAATAGGACGTAGCCGTTGGGGAGCCGCCGTGATAATGGAGGTGCGATAGTCTAAACCTGATTCAGCGCGAAGTTGATTCGCTAATTCCACCATAATAATGGCATTATTTACCACAATTCCTACTAATAAGACTCCACCCACGAGAACCGTTGCGCCAATGGGAGTTTGAGTAATATACAAGCCTAAAATTCCTCCTGCTAGTGCCAGGGGGACAGTGAGCATAATCACCAAAGGGTCTATTAAGGAATTATATTGCACTGCCATTACCACAAACACTAAGAAAGCAGCTAGACTGCCCAAGACAATAATCGCTTCCTGAAGCTGTTGATTAGAAGTCGCGGCGGCAGAAGGTAAAAATCTCACGCCAGGGGGTAAATCAAGGGTATCGATGACGGCTTGTACTTCAGCTAAGGCTTGGCTTAAATTTGCGCCGGGTGTGAGATTGCCTGCCATGAGAAATACGGAGCGCCCGTTAATGCGTTGCACTTCTCCGGGGGCTTTGCCTTTACCGACGGCGGCTAAATCGTTAAGACGGAGGGGACGTTGATTTTGGACAAAGAGGGGGAGTTGCCGGAGTTGCTCAAGGGTGGCTAACTCTTTTGCGGCTAATTGGACACGGATATCTACGAGGCGATCGCCCCGTTGCAGTCGCGTGGGTACGGAACCAGAGATAATAGTTTGTAGGGTTTCGCCCAATTGTTGGGCAGTGATGCCAAAATTAGCCATTCTTTCCCAGTTGGGGCGAATTTGGACTTCGGCTTGGGGCGGATCGCCATCGGGGCGAAACTGGGCAAGAGTGACGCGCTGCTCTAGAGTTTTGAGCACTTCACGGCCTGCTTGTTCCAGAATTTCTGGGTTATTTGCAGTGAGGGCTAAGTCGATATCGGCTCGTACTGGCGAGTTATTCAAAATCAGTCCGCGCACAGTATCGGGAAAGAGGCGCAGGCGAATATTAACGAGGTTGAGTTGACTCAGTTGTTGTTGAATTCGTGATACAAAGCTGGCGACATCGGTGTGGGGTTTGAGGGTAATGTTGCTATTAGCTCTGAGTAAATTTTCTATGGTAAGGTTGGCAAAGAGGAAGCCACCAGAGGTGGTAAATGCGTAGTCAGTTTCGGGTTGGTCAAGAATAATGCGATCGATCGCCTCCATGACTTGGCGGTTGGTTTCTAGGTTGGTGCCTGGGGGAAATTGGGCAATCAGTCGTGCTTGACCTGTATTAATTTGAGGGAGAATTTGCTGGGGAATGGTACTGAGGAGCTGGATGCACCCATAACCGAGGAGAATCACGACTAGGGCGATCGCCCAAATTCGCCTTCGTACCACCGCCTTTAAAATCCGTCCATAGCCCCCTGTAATCAGCGCAAACTGGCGATTGAACCAGCGCATCGGCCCGATTTGGTCTAAGCCGCTAGAGTGCTTTATCCGCAATAATCGGGAGGTTAACATGGGTACTATGGTTAACGCAATGATCAGGGAAGCAGCCACAGAAAAGCTAATCGTGAAAATTAATTCATTGAACAGCAGGGAGAAGAATCCCCCAATCAGGATAAAGGGTAAGACAGAGACGAGGTTAGTGGTGGTGGAGGCGAGGAGGGCAGATTCCAGTTCTTGGGCAGCAGCTTGGGCGTGACGGTAGGAATAGATGAGGGAATCATCGGTGGGTGGTTGTGCTCGGATGGCTTGATACTGGGTTACCATGTTCTCTAGCATGACAATGGAGTTATCGACTACAATGCCTACGCCTAGGGCTAATCCGCCGAGGCTAAAGACATTGAGGGATAGGCCAAAGACAAACATGAGGATGAGGGCGGTGAGGGTAGCGAGGGGAATGGCGAGGACAATGATCAGGGTTTGCCGAAGGGAACCGAGGAATAGGAGGACGGCGATCGCGGCTAAAATTGAGCCAGTCACTCCCGATCCGATTACATTGGCGATCGACTGGCGAATAAAGATCGATTCATCCAAGGTAGGCGTAATCCGCATATTCTCTGGAATTAATCCACCTTTTTGCAACTCAGCAATTCTGGCTTTCACCGCCTCTACCACTTGAATGGTATTAGCTTCTGGTTGTTTTTGCACACTCACTTTAATGGCGGGAGTGCCATTAAGAGTCACCAGAACTCGCTCTCTTTCTGTACCATCGACCACTTGAGCAAATTCTCGCAAATAGATTTGCCGCGCTTGGGGAGAATTGGGGATAGGAAAAGATAAACTTAACAGATCTTCGGCACTCTGAAACCGACCCATCATCCGAGTGAGCGCTTCGCTAGGAATTTCTGGCAATCTGCCGCCAGAAATATCAAGATTGCGCTCTCGCAAGCGATCGAGGACATCATCAATTCCCAAGCCTAAACTGCTCATGCGCTGCACATCTAGATTCACCTGAATCTCTTCTCTCGCGCCACCCGATACATCTACTGAGGCTACTCCAGGAACCACGGTCAGTTCCCGTGCCAATTCTTGATCGCCGAATACTCGTAAATCTACCCCAGATAACTCCCCGGAGGTGAGAGCAAATTCATACACCGGCAATTGGGAAGGGTCAAACTTAAAAATACGGGGAATTTCGATATCATCGGGTAATTGGCTTAAGGTGCGATTGAGGGTAGCCGTGCTATCGTTGAGGGCTTGGTCAATATCGCTACCGGGTTCAAAATAAAGATCCAGGGAAATCCGCCCTTCACGAGTTTGGGAAAAGACTTGTACGACTCCTTCGGTAGCGGCGAGTCCATCTTCGAGAGGGCGGGTAATTTCATCGACGGCGACTTCTGGGGAAATGCCGGGAGCGTCTACGCGCACGCCGATGCGGGGATAGGTGATGGCAGGCAGAAGATCGACGGGAAGGCGGCTGAGGGCAAATATCCCCACGACAATGACCGCGAGGGTGAGCATCAGGGTGCCGATGTGCCGACGAATGGCGATCGCACTTAAACTGAGGGGAGTCGGAGTCATGGTGAGGATAGATCGAGACGTTCTCGATTATGATAAGCTGATTTCTGTTTTCCGTGGGATCGGCATCCCATGACACTAAGGCACAGACCCCAAAAGACGCTTATGACTGCCAAGCTGGCGATCGTTCTAGCCACCTATCATCCCAATCCTGAGTATTGGTGTAAACAGCTTCAGTCTTTGCAGCGGCAAACTTGGACTCATTGGATTTGTCATGTGGTGGATGATGGTTCATCGCCAACTGTACAAGAGAGCATTGCCGAAAGTGTCAGAGAGGATCGCCGGTTTCAATTTCATCCCTACCCTGAGAATGTGGGGTCTTATCGTAACTTTGAGCGGGGATTGGCATTATGTGCTCAGGATAGCACGATCGCAGCGATCGCCTGTTGCGACCAGGATGATATTTGGTTACCCGATAAGTTAGAGCGCCAATGGCAAGCACTAGAGTCAGAGTCAGCCCTGTTAGTCCATTCTGACCTAGAATTAATCAACGCACAAGACCAAACACTCCATCCCTCCGCCTGGCAGTTTGAACAGCGCCATCCCCAAGCGCTCACCCCACGATTGCTCCTACTTCGCAATACCATCACAGGATGTTCCTTGATGTTTCGTTCCCAATTGCTCTCCCTGCTGCTTCCCTTTCCTGAGCAACAGGGGGGCGATTGGTGTCATGATTGGTGGATTGCCTTAATTGCCGCTGCTCGCGGTAAAATTGTCCATTTGTCTACTCCTTTGGTGCGCTACCGTATTCACGATCGCAATAGTGTGGGAGTGGTTCGTCAGGCGGGAACCCTTTGGCAAGAGTTAATCACTGCTGTGCACAAGCCAGAAAAATTAGCAGGCAGGAGTTATCTCACCCATTGTTATCTGAGTAGTGCAGTTTATGAGCGCTTACAGTGGTCTGAGGATAATCCCTTTGCCGATCAACCCTTAAACTGGGGATGGCCCATTTTACAACTGGGATGGGAAAGCTGGCGCAGAGGATATGGCTCTGTGGGGATTGCGGTGCGGGTTTTTGTGCATAAATGGCGGAAAGATGTTAAAAGATTATTAAATTGTCGATCCTCCTGCGGAGTCGCTCCGCGAACACAATAAAGTTATGGTGGATTACTTAATCATTGGGGCACAGAAAAGTGGTACAACTTCCCTGTATCACTATCTGATTGAGCATCCCGATATCGCTCCCGCCACCGCCAAAGAACTGCAATTTTTTAGCTTACACTTTGATCGCGGTCTGGATTGGTATCAATCTCAATTTCCTAACGCGGGAGTCAAAGGCGAAGCCAGTCCCTATTATCTCTATCATCCCCTAGTGCCAGCGCGAGTCTATCAGTCCTATCCCCAGGTAAAGCTAATTGTGCTGTTACGCGATCCAGTCAAACGGGCAATTTCCCAATACTATCATGAGGTACGATGGGGATTTGAGTCATTAGGATTAGTCGAGGCGATCGCCGCTGAACCCCAACGATTACAAGGAGAAATAGAAAAACTCCATGCCGATCCCCTTTATCATAGCTTTAATCATCGCCATTACAGTTATTTAGATCGAGGCATCTACATCGATCAACTCATGCGCTGGCGACAATATTTCCCCGCACAACAAATTCTCATTTTAGCCGCGGAAGAATTTTATGCCCATCCGGCAAAAACCCTCAATCAGGTATATGAATTTCTCCATTTATCCCCCATTGCCATCGGCGAATACTCCATTTACGATGCCGGAAACTACCCCCACATCCCCTCCCCCCTCGAACAACAATTAACCACCTATTTTCTCCCCCACAATCAGCGTTTATCCCTCTATTTACAGCGCACATTTCCTTGGACTATGACCAAACCCACCAGTACAATTGATTATGAGGGTGCTTGGGATCGGTACGCCCAATCTTGGCAAGCTACCGATCCTCAACACCAGTATATTGGGGACGAATGGATTGGCCAACAAGCCGGAGCCGCTTCCTCCCTCTGTGAATATGAAACCTTAATTGAACAGCACCTGATTATTCCTTATATTGAAAAGACCGATACTGTCCTAGAAATTGGCATCGGCGGTGGCAAAACAGCGGCTTTATTATGGAAACATTGCCAACAGTTAGTCTGTGCCGATATTTCAGCAGAAATGTTGAAAGCAACAGCAGAGAGATTAGGCCGCGATCGCCTCACCTATATTAAACTCAACGGCCTCACCCTAGACGGCATCGCCCCCCACAGCATCGACGTATGTTTCTGCTACGACACCATGGTTCACATCGAACCCAGAGACATCTACAACTATCTCGTGCAAATCCCTCCCCTCATGCGCGGCAAACGCCTCTGTCTTTTTCATCATAGTAATATCCTCTCCCCCCTAGGATGGCAAAAATTTCTCAACGACTATCCTCATAATCTTCTTGGTAAACGAGACGGTACAGCCTTCTCCATTATGACCAATGAAATTATGGCCAAATTTCTCACCAGCTTAGGCTACGAAATTCTCCATCAAAATACGGAATTAGTCCCCAGAGACTGTATCTGGCTCTGCCGCGCTCCAGCCCAAAATTAACTCCCACTCTGTACCCAGAAATCTTCCATGAAAATCCTCTTTTTACATCCTAACTTTCCCGCTCAATTTCGCCATCTCGCCCAAGCATTCGGCAGCGATGCCAATAATCAAATCTACTATCTCACCAAAAACGAACGCCCAGAATGGGTCATTCCTGGTGTCCAAAAAGTGCTCTTCAATCCCAGTCGAGAACCTCGCCCCGAAACCCATCATTATGTCCGTCCCTTTGAAAGCGCCGTTTTATATGGTCAAAGTGTTTATCGCGCTGCCGAAAAACTCCGTGCCAACGGATTTATTCCTGATATCATGTATGGCCATTCGGGATGGGGCCCTACCCTGTTTCTCAAAGAAGTTTTTCCCGAAAGTCCCTTAATGTGCTACTACGAATGGTTCTATCACGCCAGAGGAACCGATGCCGATTTTGACCCTACAGAACCCCTTTCTGCCGACGATCTTTGTCGAATTCGGGTGAAAAATGCTGCCATTTTACAAGATTTGTATACCTGTGATTGGGGAGTGTGTCCCACCCAATGGCAAAAATCCCAATTTCCCCCGGAATATCAGAGCAAATTATCGGTAATTTTTGATGGCATTGACACAGATTACTTTCATCCCGATCCTACAGTTAAACTCTCCTTCACAGCGGAAGGATATCCGAAAGATCGAGAGATTGTTCCTCTCGATTTATCAGGAGTAGATGAAATTGTCACCTATGTGGCACGGGGGATGGAACCCTATCGCGGATTTCCCCAATTTATGGAGTCGATTGTATATCTTCAGGAAAAACGTCCCAATTGCCATGTGGTGATTGTGGGAGCGGATCGGGTTTGCTATGGTAAATCTTTACCGGAGGGGAAATCTTATAAACAGGTAATGTTAGAAAAGCTATCGCCGAATTTAGATCTCTCGCGAGTTCATTTTACTGGCCCATTGCCCTATGGACTTTATCGACAAGTGATTCAGGCTTCTGCTGTTCATGTTTATCTGACACGACCCTTTGTGTTATCTTGGTCTATGATGGAATCTCTCTCAACTGGGTGTTTGGTGTTAGGTTCGGATACGCCTCCGGTTCGAGAAATGATTCGGGATGGAGAAAACGGTTTATTGGTAGATTTTTTTGCGCCGAAAGAGATTGCGAAACGGGTTAGTGAAGCCTTGGATCATCCGACTCGAATGGCCCAGTTACGCCAAAAGGCGAGGGAGTTAATTGTGGAAAAGTATGCCTTGAAGGATTTATTGCCTCAGCACATGAAAATTATGGAAAATGTGGCCAATCGTCTTTTTCCTCCTGCTGAGGTAGATGGATTTACGCCTCAGATGTATGCTTATATGCAAAATGGTAATCATCCCGTGGAGAAAGGTCAGAAGAAGAAGAAAAGAACTAAGGGGTTTGCTTTGTAATCGGTGATCCAATTTCAGTCATTCTGCTGCTGCTATGCGGCTAACGTTCCCCACGAGGATCTCGGTGCTTATGCGATGCTAAGTAGAGGCACTGGCGTACGGCAGGTACTAGGGTTTCCCAGGATAAATCAGGACGATTTAAGATTAATCGCAGAGCTTCTAGTGCTTTTTGTGCGGATTCTAGTTCGCGGGTGCTTGCCCAAGAGAGGGGGGTAGAAGTGCGTAGGGGATCGCGTTGGACGGCGGCGATCGCTTGACGCACTGCTGTGATAATTTGATCGCCCAATTTTTGGCGACCATGTTTTAACTGTCGTTCCTGTCCCTCCTGACTGGAAACGTACAAGGGAGGCAAACGATTGAGAGCATACGTGGCTACCTCAATCGGATCAATATACCGCAGCAAACTGGAATCTATCCGCTTGAGTTGATGCTCCACTTCCTCAGCGACTAATCCCTCCATGACATTCTGATAAACTTTGGCTGGCTGAATCTGCTTGGATGACATAGGACAGTGGACAGTGGATAGGAATGAGCGATGACCTATTCCCTATTTTCTCTCAGTTATCCCAAATTGAGTGGATCAATTTCCCAAGTTAAACTTACTCCTCTCGGACACGCGGATTGTAGCTGCGTTAAGTTCGGGAGAGCTACGGAGTCTTGAGGGGGAAATTTGAGCAAGATCTGCCACCGATACCGATCTGCTACTCTGAGGATACGGGCGGGAGCGGGGCCAAGGAGTTGATAGGGGAGGGGGGAATGGGGGGGGGTGAGGAGATGGGCGAGTTGATGGGCGGTGGTTTGGACTTCGAGGGGATTGAGTCCGGTGAGGCGAAATAATATCAGTTTGGCATAGGGAGGATAATGAAATTGCGATCGCTCTTGCAACTCCGTCGCCATAAACCCATCATAATCGTGATGGCACACCGCTTGAATCGCCGGATGATCGGGAGCATAGGTTTGAATAATCACCTGTCCGGGATCATCTCCACGCCCCGCTCGCCCTGCCACCTGAGTCAGCGTCTGTACCGCCTGCTCTCCTGAACGATAATCCCCCTGATGCAGCAACCCATCTGCCGCCACCACTGCCACCAGCGTCACGCCAGGAATATCTAACCCTTTGGTAAGCATTTGCGTGCCCACCAACACATCCGCTTCCCCTTGCACAAACCGAGTGAGCAGCAGACGATGGGCATTTTTCGTCCGCGTGGTATCACTGTCAAAGCGAATTACCCGCAATTGGGGAAATAACTTCGCCAACTCTGCCGTTACCCGTTGGGTTCCCGTACCAAAATGCTTGAGATAGGGTGACTCACATTGGGGACAGCGGCATGGTTGGAGTTGGGTAAAGTTACAGTAGTGACAGCGCAAGCGCTCCGTTGCGCCGGGGTGGGTGTAGTGGTAAGCCAGGGAGACATCACAATGGGGACATTCCAAGACATAACCACAACTACGACAAGAGACAAAGGTACTGTGACCGCGACGAGGAATAAAGAGGATGCCTTGTTGTTGATGTTCTTGGAGATGTGCGAGGTGCTGTTGGAGAGAGCGACTGAAGATCGAGCGATTTCCCTGTTGTAGCTCTTGGCGTAAATCGACGATGGAGATG
>CAZTRW010000134.1:0-10758 GCA_964616725.1 uncultured bacterium | reverse complement strand
GGGGAGGAGTGGGGGTAGGAGTGGGGGTAGGAGTGGGGGTGGGAGTGGGGGTGGAGGTGGTCAAAAGTTGAATTTTCTCTGTGTCTTGAGTATGGCTTTCTAGAAATTCGTTGGTGGGGCTAATGGTTGATTCTGTAGCATTCCCTCTGGTAATTGCACTTGATGTGCCGTTAGGGGTGGGATCGCCGATAATGAAAGGTATGGAGCCGTTGCCGCCATGGGTGATGATGATTGTGCCACTGTCTGTGGTTCCAAAGGTAGAGATACTGGCAGTGATGCTGTTAGTAGAAATAAAATTTCCTGTGACTTGAATGAATCCATCGGCGGTGAGATCAACGTTGCCGCCAAAGGTTCCGCCTTCTGCACGAATGGAGGTGACTTCAATGTTACCCAAGGTATCTAGAGTGACTGATCCTGCTGTGCCATTGGTGCTGGTGGTGTTGATGATGCCGGTGGTAATGTCGCCGTCTGCAATGAGGTTAATGCTGCCCCCGGTGCTATCAAGGCTGGTGGTGGTGAGGTTCCCGGTGGTAAGGGTTCCTGTGAGTGCTTCGAGGGCGATCGCCCCTCCATTTCCGGTTGTGGTGTTAGATGTATCAATGTTTGCCGTAGTAATGTTATCTCCTGATATCTCTACATTTCTTCCTTGGGTAAACAGGTCGGCATTGACAGTAATCGTGGGTGCATCTAGGATAATTGGCCCTTGATTAGTGGTGATTCGGTTGTTGACGATGATGGCAGTACCAGCTTTAGCGGAGAGTCCAATACCTAATGTGGTGATCGCTACATCCGTTCTAAAGGTAATGTTTTCATTAGCTTGGAGTGTAATATTACTCGTTGCCTCATTAAGGAAACTGGCGTTGATAGTCGTGACGTTGAGGGTAGTATTGAGGTCAGGATCGCTGAACTGGTCTACCTGTTCTAAACTAGTTGCTTGTCCCCCAGTGGCGACGATTTCGATGTTGGTGGGGTCTAGCAGTAGGGTACCGGTGTTGCCTTGGGGGGCTGTGGTATTGACGGTTCCTTGGGTGTCGAGCAAGGATTTACCGGAAATTTCGACAAATCCGCCGTTGCCAGAGTTTTGGCCGCCTTGAGCGCTAATGTGGCCGGAGAAGAGGGTGTTTTGATCGCTCCAGAGGATAATCTGACCTCCATCGCCACTGAGGAGAGCATCGGCGTTGAGGGTGGTGTGGGGGTTGACCAGGGTGAGTTGGCTATTGGGAAGGGGACCTTGGCCTTGCAATGAGCCGCCGAGCTGGATGGTGCCGCCGCCTTGGAGTCCAGAGGCGTTGAGGTGTGCGTCGATCGCTGCGACGCGATCGCCAACCAGGATAATATTACCTCCGGTTGTCCCAGAAGCGTCAAGGGTTCCAGAGGCGATCGCCACGCCAGGAACATTGGGAATGGTCATTCCAGAGCCAGTTAACATGACGTTGCCTTCAGCCGTCACCGTCAGAAATTGAGCATGATTGATCTGACTGGTAGTGAGGAGTTGCGGTAGGGTGAGGGGAGTAATCGCTGGTGGTTGAGGATTTTGAGGATTGATCGGCAAGTCTAGGCTGAGGAGATGTCCAGGTTGAGACAGACGGATCAGATTTTGACCGGGAACAGCGGCGATCGCGATCGCACCTCCCGGAGCCGATAAGGTTCCTAAGTTAATTACCTTTCCCCCAACAAAACTCAGAGCTTGTCCCTGATCTACCCCTAATTCACCCCAGTTAACAATACTACCAGGATTAGCACTTTCAAACTTAAATTCACCCGGAGTTCCCGTTAAAAGATGCCAATCATTATTGCCGATCGCATTAAACCATTGATCTTGACCAAAACCAATCGCCGTGGCAGTCGTGGCATTAAAGGCTGCGGGCACATTGAGGCTGGCATTGGGGCCAAAAATAATACCTGCTGGATTCATCAAATATAGGTTAGCATCGCTATTGATCAGTTGAATTAATCCGTTAATGACGGAGGCATCTCCACTGACAACGCGACCCAAAACATTCTGAATATCTGGTGGCGTGATAAAGTTAGCGATTTGACCTTGAGTTAACCCAAACTGCTGGAAACTGTGAAAAAGATTTTGTCCAGCTTGAGTGCCACCTTGAATATTAAATTGCTGACCATTGATTGGGGAAACTATTGTACCTGTGCCGTCTTGAGCAGGAATAATCGATTGCGCTAACGCTTGGGGAATGAAGAAACCCTGAAAGCAAATGAGACCGTTAATGACAATCGAGTAGGGCAACAATGACTTTAAGCCAACCATAAAGTTATTCATAGATCAACAGGAGCAGGTAATGACATTAGTGGGTTTTCAGGGCGAATCGTACCGTTTACCATCTTCAATGGTAGAACTGCTCAATCCTTACAGTAGATGACTTTACTTTGATGATAGCTGGCTTCTTTACACAAAAGTTTACATTTTGTCATTTAACTACCTATAGATTGTTAAGCTTCATTGCGAAACGAACCGAGATAAAAAAGCCATGATAATCTCTATCATGTTGACTCCAGGCTAGAGCGTAACGGAAGGAGAACCCCTTGAATTTACAACGGCACTCAACCCCAACCTCATTACATCGCGAAGACTTCAGTGAGTACGTGGCCCATCTCCAACTGCACATGGCGCTACAAGCTCGCAACCTGATCCCCAAGTATAAACACGCTGCTGATAGTCGAGAAGCCCTCCTTCAGCAAACCCAAGCCGATTTGGAAAAGCTAGTGTCGCGCCAAGTGATCTAGCCTCTTAGTCGGTATTGTATCTTTTGATATCCATCGTTTCCAACTCCATCTTCACTTACAGGGCAACTATGCCCTGTTTTTTTGGACTTGCGGCTCAGAGTGATACTCCTGCGTTCGCGGAGCGACTCCATAGGAGTATCGCTATACTAGGAGAAAGTCAGTCTTAGTGGAGTAGAGCGTTGAAGGTTTTCCTTACCCTCACTGCTAGCGATCGCAAAAACTTGCTCTTCATGTTCGCAGCAGGTTTGCTATTTTGGTCAAGCATAGGGTCTTTATTACCGACCTTACCCCTTTATATCCGAGAATTGGGAACCACCAATCAGCAGTTAGGAATAGTAATGGGGTCATTTGCTATTGGGTTATTAGGTTCTCGCCCTTGGATCGGGGCGATCGCTGATCGCCGTAGTCGCAAACTTGTCCTCCTCATTGGCACAGCCGTTGCCGGAATCGCCCCATTTTGTTATCTACTCGTTCAAGCCGTACCACTGTTGATCCTCGTGCGTATCTTCCATGGCATCAGTATCGCCGCCTTCGCGACTGGCTATATCGCCCTGGTGGCCGATCTCTCCCCTTTAGAAAATCGAGGAGAACTTCTGGGTTATATGAGTTTGATTAATCCCATTGGGGTAGGAATTGGGCCAGCCATGGGAGGATTTGTACAAGAAACTTGGGGAAATAGTACCCTCTTTTTGATGACTGGAGGGTTAGGTTTATTCGGATTAGCCACCATCTCTCTGGTGCAAGATATTCCTGTACAGAAGTCTCCACCAGCAATAAATGCCTCTGAGGGAGCGATTCTCCTGTGGACTCGCTTTCCCTACGGGATCTATAATGCGATCGCACAGCGACTCCGTAGGAGTATCGCCGAAACCCTACAATTACTGATCAGTCCCCGGATTCGGACTTTGACTCTAGTGCTGTTTAACATCGGCTTGGCTTTTGGAGCGATGACTACCTTTGTGTCCTTGCTGATTGGCCAAACAGGCGTTAATTTTAATGGCGGATGGTTTTTTACCGCAGCCGCAGTGACCAGTTTTGTAATTCGTATTGTCACCGGGCCTCTGAGCGATCGCTGGGGACGAGGTGTTTTTATGACCATTAGCTTACTCCTGTATGGAATCTCTATGTTTGTGCTTACCTTTGCCCATACCCCCTGGCTATTTTTTCTCTCTGGACTGCTGGAAGGAATGGGATTTGGTCTGATGATTCCCACCACCGCTGCCATTGTCACCGATCGCGCCTATCCTCACGAGCGAGGTCAGTTACTAGGATTGTGTCTTGGGGGATTTGATCTCGGTATTGCCTTAGCAGGGCCGATCGCGGGGGTTATTGCTCAAGACTCATCCTATCAAACTCTGTTCGCTTGGAGTACAGGGGTAGTGTTGGTAGCATTACTGATCTTTTTAACTCTATCGAGTAAAGATTTATCCCACTCCTTCCGATACGCTTTGGGGCGTGGACGGGATATTTATGCACTCTAGGCGATCGCGTCCATTTTGTTTGGCTTCATACAAGGCTTGATCTGCATAAGCAATCAGCAATTCTGAGGACTGAGCAAAGGAAGGAATAATACTACTGACTCCCAAGCTTAAAGTAATCCACTCACTGACGAGAGAATAGGCATGGGGAATCTCCAGTTGCGCGATCGCCTCCCGAATCGATTCCCCCACCTGCATCGCCCCCTCCAGGGGAGTATTGGGTAAAATAATAATAAATTCTTCTCCTCCGTACCGAGCCACTAGATCCCCCGGCCGCTTCACCGTGTGGGAGATCGCCTGAGCAACCTGGATTAAACAGCGATCGCCCGCCTGATGACCGTAGTTATCATTATAGAGCTTAAAATAATCCACATCACATAAAATCACTGACAACCACCCTTGCTCGCGACGCATTCTTCGCCATTCCTTAGAGAAATGCAGATCAAACCGTCGGCGATTGGCAATTTGTGTTAAACCATCGAGATGAGCTTGGCTCGCTAAATTCAAATTCGCTTTCTTCAGCGCCAGTTCAATCTGTTTACGCTTACTAATATCCCGTAGCGTTACCGTTAATCCATCTCCCAATTTGACCAACATCATTTCAAACCAACCTTCCAGTCCTTCATGGGCATAATAAATTTCCCTTTGCATCGTTTCTCCCGTTTCCACCACAGAAACATACCAATCAAATATCCCATCTTCCCGAATGCCCGGTAACTCCGCTAATAGGGATTTTCCCACTAAATCATTCTTGTTCAGCCATTGGTTAGCCACTGGATTAGTTAATAGGAACTGAAAGTCTACAATCTTACCTCGATCATCTCGAATCGATTGTAGAGCAGTAATGCCATCCAGAGAACTTTTTAAGATCCCCCACAGCAAGGTACGAGATTGATCGAGAGACAATTCTGTCGCTTTTCGTCGTTCAATTTCCATCGACAGATGTTGATTCTGTGCTCGCAGTTGGAGTTGAAGCGATCGCAACCGCAGTTGATTTTGAATCCTCACTAACACCTCTACCCCCTCAAAGGGTTTGGTAATATAATCTACTCCCCCCACCCCAAAGGCTTTCACCTTATCTAGCACTTCATCAGAGGCACTCAAAAAAATCACCGGAATATCTTGGGTACCTGGATTAGCTTTGAGTTGCTGACACACCTGATACCCGTTCAGATCAGGCATCATAATGTCGAGTAAGATCAAATGGGGGGGCGCAGATCTCGCTGATCGCAAAGCAAACTGACCATTGCGAGCTACTCGGACTTTATACCCTTCAGCGGATAACAGTTCAGTCAGTAAGCTCAAGTTAGTAGCTGTATCATCAACCACCAAGATATCGATTTGAGCAGGATGCATCTGATGGTGAATCATAAAAGAGCGGATAGTAGAGAGTGGACGGTGAACGGTAGACAGTAGAGTGTGAACAGTGGATATTGGATAAGTACCTAACTATTTACTATTAACTATCAACGCTCAACTATCCACCCACTTTATATGTTTAGACTCCCTGAAGGTATTCCCAATTTACCTGATTTGACTCATCCCCAGGAACTAATCCAGTTTGGCAGTACGGTTTTGAGTACATTCCTGATTTTAATCCTGTTGGCAGGCGCGTTTGGTTTGGTGTTAGCCGCCTTGGGATTGGCGATGCGTCGAGAGCAAGAACGTTCTTCTTGGACGCAGAAATGGCTAACACGATACGATCGCCTGCTAGACATTTTGCAACATAGTACCTTACTCCTGCTAGCGATCGCGATCGGATTCTTCCTTTGTACCACCTTAGCCAATCGCTATCACCATTGGGAACAGGCTAAAGTCGTAGAATCGGCTCAAATGCTGACAGGTGAACGATTAGAACAACCCGCACCTCAAGTGCGCTATACCATTCCCCAAACCTATAAGGTTACCCAATATGTCGATGGTAAATATGTGGAAGTGGAACAGGTGCAGGAAGTGAACCGCTATTTGAGTTTAGGCGCATCTCAGATTCAAGTCCTCTTAAATCAGATCACCGATAGCCAAACCAATCTCCCCAGCTATCAGGTGGAATTTCAGGGAGAGTATGAGGTTACCAATTTATTGGGTGAAAAGGAGGATTTTTTCTTTGAAGTCCCTCCTCCCTATGGCTATCGGATTTTACAGAATTTTCGGGTGGAACGGGATGGGGTGCGCTTAGAACCGATTAATCCGGGAGATTACGGATTTCCTTTTTCCCTACAGTCGCAGGAAACGGCTCGGTTTCGGGTGGCCTATCAGGCTCAAGGGAGTCCCCGATGGGTTTACAATGCTGATGGCCAGTTGTTGTCTAATTTCCAGTTAACGGCGATCGCTAAATTCCCTCAAGCTGATTTTGCCAGTGGTATTGTGCCTACCCAAACCCTGGATGAGGAACCAGGCAAGCGGTTTATTTGGGTATTCCAGGATAATGTGTCAGTGCGTAATCCCTTTGGGGTATTTACTGCCAGCAAACCTGTTGGGAGAGTTGGAGTGCTGCCGCGTTTGCTGTTGCTTGCACCGGGATTATTGTTATGGTGGCTCTTGTTATTGTATCTGTCTTTGCCACTCCATTTACGAGATGTGGCGATCGCCATTGGTGTCTTTTTTGCCTGTATTCTCTCTCTGACTTATCTCAGCCGTGTTCTCAGCGGTGAAATAGCTTGGATTCTCATTTCCGGCATTTTACTCGGTTTAGCCTGGGGTTTAGGCGATAATCGCCGCGAGTCTTCTGCTGCTTTAATTGCTACCATCTCAGGAGCAGTCTTACCCGTACTGGGATTATTAGTTCCCTACAGTGGGTTAACCTTAAGTTTAGCCGCCTTATTATCCGTAACTTGGTTAGCCGTTCACCATTGGTATGGGTGGTATGCTATCCCTCCCAGACGATTGTAATAGAATGGTACGAGATTTCACAAGGTTTCTGGATCTAATTCCTGAGTTTTGCCTGCCTAGAAAAAAGAGGATACAGCACTTTACACTGTATTGATGGACAGTAGGTGTTGATCCCCCCAACCCCCCTTAAAAAAGGGGATTTTCCGTAAGCGGACATGAAAGGGGGATCGAGATGTCTCTCGAAAGATCGAAAAGTGCTGTAAAATATAGTATTGTATTTTCTAGGCGATCGCCTCATCAGAGCGAAAATTGCTCCTATCTGCGTAGCTTGAGCGTCCACAACACGATCAAATGGATCACCAAAAGGATAATCACTTCACCTTGCAACACTGCCCAAACGTGCCGCTCTGCCTTGGGCGCTTACGGGGGAGGTGGCTCCCTGACAAAACGCTGCTGAATCGCCGTGTTGAGCTTTTTGCCGGAATCGACGCCATTGAGAATGGCTTGATGATTGACCATAACCCTTAGAGTCCTTCAAAAGGTAGCCAACGCCTGGGGACTGTATGATAGGCACGGGAATGTGTGGGAGTGATGTGCAGACGAGTGGCATAACAACTATGAAGGAGCACCTAGAGATGGAACTAGATGGCTAAGTAGTGATGAAAGTAACAAAAAAACCGCCTGCTTCGCGGGGGTTCTTGGTACAACTGTTCTGATCATTGTTGTTGCTCTCGGTATCGCAGCTCGTATGCGGCGGGCATTAGGGACAACGTCTGCGGTTTTCGTGTGGTGTGTCCGTTGGCGATGACTCCGTAGCCCTTTACCCTTTTTTCTTTTTTTCCTCTAAGCGGAAAAAGTTTTTTTTCTTTTTTGAGATTTTGGGGGGTTTGAGGAAGTTGAGATTAAGGGAGGTGATAGAAGAGGAGAAACTATGAAAAAAACTATAACCCTATCTACACACTAAAAGAAGTGAGGAGATTTGTCAAGGGGTGAGAAGGATGTCCTGGCGAGGACAAGGGGGCAGTAGAAACTCCCTGGGGGATAGAGGGCAACGCGCTCAATAATCTCATTTTTATCTGAAATGACTATAAATAAGCAATGGTTACCCCAGTGCCGCCATTTTTGGGATCGGCTAACTCAAAGCGTTGGATTTGGGGATGGTTGCTTAAAAATTCATGGACTCCTTCTCTTAATTTGCCTGTCCCTTTGCCGTGAATAATCCAGAGGGTGGGATAGTTGCCAGCGTAGGCTTTGGCAATCCCACTTTCGAGTTGGGCTTCGGCGGCAACGACTCGCATACCGCGTAAATCGACGGTGTTGTGAGAGGTTTGGAAGGCTGGGGGGGGAATGGAAGGGGAAGAGGGTTTTTCGGGGGGAGTAAAGGCTTTTTTGCTGGGTTCAGTTTTGGGAAGTTCGGGTTTTTTGCCGTCGAGAGATTCAATTTCTGCTAATCCTAGGGTCATTTTCATGATGCCAAATCGGATGGTGATTTGTTGGGTACTGTCGTCGATTTGGAGGACTTCGGCGGTTTGCCCTAGGGTGGGGATGCGGATGCGATCGCCCACTTGGGGTTGATAGCCCGGTTTGGGTTTGGGAGGATGGGTTTGGGAGGGGAGATAGTGCTCGGCAATGCGATCGAGTGCTTGGGTGGCTTGGTGAGTGGCTTGGGCGGTAGGGGTTCCTTGTTGCAGGCGTTTAATCGCTTGAGCAATTTCTTTTTTGGCTTGTAAAATCGCTTGCTGAATTTCGATTTCTTGCTGTTGGCGCAGGTGTTGTTCTCGCTCTTTGAGTTGTTGTGCTCTGAGGGCGACTTCTTGATGGAGTTGCTTGGTTTGGGAAAGGAGGGTAGAGGCTTCTTTGACTTGGGTTTCTTGGCGACGGCGCTCGGCTTCTAATCCAGCGATCGCCTGATTCACTTCTTCAGAAGCCATTCCCACCCACTGTTGCGCCTCAGTAATCACCTCTGGATTTAATCCTAACCGTCGGGCGATGGTGAGGGCATTCGATCGCCCTGGAATCCCCCACAGCAGGCGATACGTTGGTTGTAGGGATACTTCGTCAAATTCCACGGAGGCATTTTCAAAGCGAGGATCTTGGTATTTGAGGGCTTTGAGTTCCCCAAAATGGGTGGTGGCAATGGTGAGTTGGGCAGTGGCGGCGAGATGTTTCAGCAGGGCGATCGCCAAAGCGCTCCCTTCCGACGGATCGGTTCCTGCCCCAACCTCATCGAGCAAGACCAGGGACAATTCCCCAGAGCTGATTTGGTCTAAAATGCGGATAATGCGGCAAATATGACCAGAAAATGTGGATAGGCTTTGCTCCAAGGATTGCTCATCCCCAATATCTGCCAATACTTGACTAAACCAAGGCAGTTCCACTGGTTCTCGTGCGGGGACAAATAACCCCACTTTTGCCATTAATGCCGCCAGTGCTAGAGTTTTTAGGGTAACTGTTTTTCCGCCCGTATTGGGCCCGGTAATGGCTACGACTCGAATTTCCGGGGGAATACAGACGGTGATTGGCACAACGGCTACTCCCTGTTCGTGATGATGTTGCCAGACGAGCAGGGGATGGCGCAATTGCCGCAGGGTAATCGGTTCGGAGGGCTGAATAAAGCGCGGGGGATTGGCTTCTAGCCATTGGCTATACCGTGCTCTAGCGGTGGCTAAGTCCAGAATTGTGGCGATTTTGATCAGGGTTTCGAGATCTTCGTGAATAGTGGCAATTTTTTCAGTGAGGGCGCGACAAATTGCTTCTTCTTCTTTTTTCTCCTGGTGTTGCATCTGCCGCAAGTCGTTGCCGAGGGTAACAATGGCGTGGGGTTCGATGTAGAGGGTGGCTCCGCTAGCGGAGGAGTCGTGAATAATACCGGGTATGGTTTCTTTGTGGCTAACTTTAACAGGGATGACGAAGCGATCGCCCCGCTGGGTGATCAGGGTTTCTTGCACCGCGTGAGAATATCGTTGCAGAATACTTTGCAGGGTTTGCATTAGGCGATCGCGTTGGGTTTTGATCTGGCGACGCAGATTACCGAGCTTCACACTGGCGCGATCGGCTACCTTGCCCTGTTCATCAATGCAGTGATTAATTTCCTGTTCTAATTCAGGGTAAGTACGGACAGTCTCGATCAAACTGAGTAAAATCGGTACGTTTTCCTGTTCTTCAATAAACCGCCTCAGTCGTCGCATTCCCCCTAGGGTACTCGCCACATCCAGCAATTCATCTCCCCACAGAATGCCTTTTAAGGCAGCGCGTTGAATCAGAGTGCGAATATCGCGAATGCCTCCAAAAGGCAGTTCCGCAGCCAGACGCTGTTCGAGAGTATAGATTTCTACAGTCTGATCCAACAGGTAAGTGCTTTCAGTGACTGTGGTGGGGATGGACAAATTCTGAGCCGCGATCGCCCCCAATTTAGTTGCGGCAAAGGTAGATAGGTGATCGCATAACCGCGACCATTCCAAAAGATCAAGAGTTTCGTCCTGGATCAAAGTGCTTATCAATTTAACGCCACATTCCTGATTGTATCGATTTTTGGCAAGTGCGGTAGACTGGATCTGAATCAACCATTCCGAAGTTTCAATCAGACAATTCTCAGAGTAATGAAAATAGCAGTCACTGGGGCAACCGGGTTTGTAGGTCAGGCATTAGTCAAGCAACTGCTCGCCTCTGGCGATCGCGTGATTGGGTTCACGCGCCATCCAGACAAAGC
>CAZTRW010000133.1:0-10910 GCA_964616725.1 uncultured bacterium | reverse complement strand
TTTTAGAAACTTTACCCACTCTGGAGAAAGCCGACCCCCTATTCCCCTCATGGCCTGTCAAAATTAGCCTCCATGCCGGCCCCATTTGGGCAGGTGTGGTCACTCGCCACCCCCTAGAATACACCCTTTGGGGAGAAAATCTCACAGTGGTCACCCAGCTTCATACCACCGCTCCCATCAATCGAATTGTGGTCACCCAATCCGTGTATGAGCGCTTTTCTGACCTATATACGTGGGTTCCGCAAGGAACAGTCACCCTAGAATCAGAACAGGCGATCGCCGTTTGGATGTTAGCCAGTGCCACTCGGCTAGGCTCTGGTCAAGTGGAAGCGGTAGAACGTTCCTTGGAACAGCTCAGACTCATGGGGGATTCGGTGGGAACCCTCTTCTACCAACGGCTATTTGAACTAGACCCCTCCTTGCGAACCCTCTTCCCCAATAAGGATGGACAAGAGCGTAAGTTACTCTCTACCTTAGCGATCGCTGTAGAAGGCCTGAAAAACCTAGATACCTTCATCCCCATCGTGGAAGACTGTGGCGATCGCTACAGCAAAGATGGACTCACCCCAGAACACCACGAAACCATCATCACTGCTCTGGTATGGACTCTACAACAAAGCTTAGGTGATGCCTTTACCCCACCCGTTAGGCAAGCCTGGGTAGAAACCTGCCAATTTCTCAGCACTGTCATTAAATCAGCAAGTAGCAAGAGCAGTTCTCAATCGAGCTAAAAGGCAAGACATCTATGGATTCGTCACTCTTGGGATGGTTGGTATTACTTGGACTCGGATTTCCCTTACTCGGGGTAATCTTGGGAGAGTTAGCGACGCATTTAGAACGTTGTCAACACCCTTTGGCAGTACCTATCCGCTATACCCGAAATTACTTACTTCCCCTCTTGGGAGTGCTGCTGGTGATACAGCAACTCTTAAAACTCCCAGCGATGGGACTATCCCAGATTCTCAAAACCCTCACGTTATTCGCCTTAATGGTATCGGGTACAGCCCTGGTGAATGGACTATTCACCCCCCGATCCTCTCACCAAAAAGGGCAAATTCAAGTTCCGAATTTGTTTTTTCAGGTGCTGCGGGTGAGCGTGATCCTCTCGATCCTTTACTACACGATCACGGATGTCTGGACAATCGATCTCAGCGGATTAGTGGCAGCCCTGGGAGTAGGATCTGTGGTCATTGCCTTGGCGCTCCAAGATACCCTCAGTAACTTGGTATCAGGATTACTGTTATTGATTGCCAAACCCTTTAAAATGGGTGATTGGATCGACTTTGACCCAGTAGAAGGAGGCCGTTTGATCGAAGGTCGGGTGATTGACCAGAATTGGTGGTCGGTTACTTTAACCAATCCCATGGGGTCTTTAATCAATGTGCCCAATGGTACTTTATCTCAAGCAACTATTCATAATTTGGGTCAAGCGGCTGTTTGGAAAAGTATTTCTATCCGTTTTTCCTATGAAGATCCCCCCAATCGGGTTATTCCCGTTTTGAATAGTCTGGTGGAAGGAATTGAAAACATTGAATCTAGGGGATGGGCAGGAGTGACAGGCTATGATGATGCTGGCATTCAATACGAAATGCGCTATCAAGTGCTTCCAGAGAAAGCTGAGGGAGTGTATCATCTGCTGATGTCTCGGATTTACTATAGTGCTCAACGTCATCACTTAACCATTTGTTCTTTTCATTCAAAGGTTAAAGACGTGAAGACAACTAGCTCAGAGATCCTTTTGATCCTCCAAGGCTTGCCCTATTTTACCTCCCTAGAACTCCCTACTTTGGAGCAGGTGGCTCGTCAATCTCGGTTGGCTCCCTATGGCAGTGGTGAAGTGATTGTGAAGGAAGACTCTCCAGATGAAGGATTATATATTGTTAAGTCGGGACAATTGCGATCGCTCGTCACCAATAGTCAGGGCGATTACCAGGAGGTGAGCCAGTTGAGAGTAGGAGATATCTTTGGGGAAACAGCCATATTTCAGGGGGAAGTGAGCTTGGTGACAGTGATAGCAAAGGAGGATGTGGAGGTGATGATTATTCCTGTGGAATTGGTGATTCAGTTAATTCAAACTAAGCCCAAGTTTTCCCGCGAGATGATTCAACTGATTGAAAATGGCAAAAAACGAGCCAGTCAAGTGAAAGCTAGAGCGGAAGTGGGTAAGGGGGAAGGATGATAACCGATCAGCCGGTAAAGGCGATAGCGCAGCGACTCCGTAGGAGTATCGCGATGCCAGCGATGATGGTGATGGCAGGGCTACTGGGATCTTGTCGTTCCGAAAGGATTGCCTCAGAAACAAAATTGACTCAATCCGAGGCTTTGATCCAGACGGTGAAGTTGCCCTCTTTAAATGAAGAAAATACGGGTATCCGGCGAGTCAGATATTTTTCCCGAGAACTGCAACGAATCCAAACTCGGTCTTTGGGTTTGCCCGCTGTCATTCCCTTGGAGCTAGAAGGTTCGATCGCCATCGCCGGGAGTCGAACCGTATTTCCGATTACCGCTAAAATGGTGGAACGATTTCTGGAAGAAGGCTTTCCCGGTACGATCAGAATGGCGACTTTCTCGACCAGAACTGCCTTTGAGCTATTTTGTCAGGCGGATAGTCAGATCGCGATCGTTAATTCTGGGCGACTGATCCGGGAAGAAGAAATTCAATCGTGTCAGGCAGCCGGACGAAAACCCATCGGCTTTCAAGTAGGCACAGATGCAGTGACTTTGGTAACCAGTGCCTTAAATGATTTTCTGCCCAGTAGCCTCAGCGATCGCCAAATCAAAGCCATCTTAACCGCTGAACGATGGTCGGAGGTTGATGCCAATTGGCCCAATGAATTGATAAATAAAATGCTGCCCGACTCAGATACACTCTCTTTCAATCTCGTCGGCTTACTCACCGAAACAGAAAACCAGGAGCCAGAAGCGAGAATCAGACCCCCCAAGGTGCGTTATTTTAAAGATGAAGATATCTTGCTGGGAGAAGCATTAACGAATGAAAACACGATTGGGTTTGTTTCCTATCGATATGCTAAGGAAAACCAAGAAGTATTTAGAATACTGGCAATTAATGGGATCAGTCCTAGCGTTCGCCCTAATTATCCTCTGCGATATCCTCTCCATATCTATACGGATACCCAACTTCTACAAGATCGCCCCGAAATCCGTGCTTTTATGACCTACTACCTCACCCATCTCAAGGACGCTGAGAAAGATACCAACCTCACAATGAGCGCCGAAATTTTGGCAGCAAGTCGGCAGAAACTTCAGGAGGCGTTGAGATCGGTTGAAGCGCAAGGAAGTGAGAATGATCGGGTTGATTAAGGTCTAATGAGAATAACTTCTTTGGTTTTAATCTCGTTATTCTCAATTCCCCAGTAAGCAAAGGTTCCAGAGACCTCACCCTTTTGATCAAAATCAATCGCGCCAGAAGCGCCGTTGTAGTCAATATCTTGGTTTTGAGCGATCGCCTCTAGCGCTTTTGCCCATTCCCCTGGATAGATATCCACACCAGGAGGGTTAGCTACTGAACGCAACGCATCTCGAACAGCCAGGCGATCCGTACTCCCCGCCTTAGCCACCGCCAGAGCAGTAACCATAATCGCATCATAAGTCGAATCCACATAGGCAACCTCTGGAAGCTCGCCGAAGGAGGCCTCATAGGCTTTTTGGTAAGCTTGGAATGCAGGAGCAGAAGACAAGGCTTCTGGGCTAGTGCCGAAAGACTCCTTGAGAAAATCAGCCCCCACCGCCTCAATCAGTGCAGGAGTTCTTAAATTAGATACACACAAAAAGCGCTTGAACACGCCCATCATTTTTGCTTGTTTGAGAACAGAAACACCTTGTTCGGCGAACATAATCAACACTAACCCTTCCGGTTGGCCTTGTGCTAATTCCTCTAACTCAGGTCTAAAGTCAGTTTGGCCAATACGTTGAGGTAAAGAGCGAGTGATGATTCCGCCTTTGGCTTCAAAGGCTTTTTGAAAAACATCAGCAAAGCCTTTACCAAAGGCATCATCCACATAAAAAATCGCTAACCGCTTTAAGTCTTTATCATTACTAATAGTGGCTAAGTTTATTCCTTGCAGAGCATCAGAAGGAGTTGTCCGAAAAACCAAGTCATTATCCTGTAGATCGGTGATGGCTGGTGAAGTTGATCCAGGAGAAATCAGGACAATCTGATGGGGGATGGTTGCTTGTTGGGCGACGGGAATCGTTACACGACTAGCCAGATCTCCCACCACAGCGACAACCAGGGGATCGTCAACTAGGGATTTCACCAAGGGAACGGCTACTTCTGGAGAGGTTTGACTATCTTTGATCGTTAGTTCTAGGGGCCGGCCTAATATTCCTCCGGCTTGATTGATTTGTTCCGCAGCCAGTTTAGATCCTGGGACGGCAGCGATGCCTAACTCGCTTAAATCTCCAGATAAGGTCAGGATTAAACCAATACGGATGGGATCAGGCGGGGAGGGTGCTGGAGATTGAGGCTGGTGGGTGCAGGAAAAGAGGATTACAGTTAACAGAAAGGCAGTGGTAGCATAGGTCAAATCCCTATGCCACCCAACTCTCTTTTTTGGGTTCATTCCCATACTTACTTTTGAGATTGATCGCTGCTAGGAGTCAGGATACCATAGGTCGGGGCGATTTAAGTTGATCCTCTCTTGACAAGATGAGAATGGTGCTAAAAATCTGGTAATGGTTAGGGCATCAACCATTGGGTTAGGTGATGTTAGGTTGGCTTTCGCCAGCGATTGCTGTTTAATCCCAGAATCCCCATCCCGGTAAGGATGGGGAGTATGTCAAAGGGAGTAGCTCAATGTTGTTGGGCCAAAAGACTAAGCGTCATCTAAGGCGGTAACTCCAGGCAGTTCTTTACCTTCGAGGAGTTCTAAGCTGGCACCGCCGCCTGTGGAAATATGACTCATTTGATCGGCGACACCGACTTTTTCGACAGCAGCTACGGAGTCTCCTCCACCGATAATGGTACACGCACCGGTTTTAGTGAGGGCAGCGAGGGAGCGGGCGATCGCCTCCGTCCCCACCGCAAACTGATCAAACTCAAACACACCCATCGGCCCATTCCAAATTACCGTCTGACAATCAGATAAAGCCTCTTGGAACACTTTCACCGAATCAGGGCCAATATCCAATCCCATCCAACCCTCCGGAATCGCCTCAATACTCACCGTTTGAGCATTCGCATCCGCCGCAAACTTATCCGCCACCACCACATCTGTCGGTAACAGCAGCGCCACACCACGCTCAGTTGCCTTCGCTTCCAAGGATCTAGCCAAATCCAGCTTATCCTCTTCCACCAAAGAACTCCCCACACTAATGCCCCGTGCCTTGTAGAATGTGAAAATCATCCCACCGCCAATCAGCAGTTTATCGCACTTTTCTAGTAAGGTTTCAATCACCCCAATCTTGCTCGATACCTTAGAGCCCCCAATAATTGCCGCTAACGGGCGTTGTGGATTTTCAATCGCTGCTTGCAGATACTGCAATTCCTTCTCCATCAAAAACCCAGCCACGGCAGGACTCAGATACTTCGTCACCCCTTCCGTAGAGGCGTGGGCGCGGTGAGCCGTACCAAACGCATCATTGACATACAAATCCGCCACCGAAGCCAGCTTTTTCGCAAACTCTGGATCATTCTCTTCTTCCTCGGCGTAAAAGCGAACATTTTCCAGGAGTAGCACATCGCCATTCTGCATTTTGGCAACCGCTGCTGCCACCTCATCCCCAATACAGTCATTGGTTTTCACAACTTCTTTCCCCAAAAGCTCGGATAGGCGCTGGGCTACTGGGGTTAGGCGCATGGATTCATTGACTTTTCCTTTGGGCCTACCAAAGTGAGAGGTTAAAATTACTTTAGCTCCCTTACTGGTTAAATCTTGAATGGTAGGCACAGCAGCACGAATGCGAGTATCATCAGTGATGGACCCGTTATCGAGCGGGACATTAAAATCAACTCGTACTAATACCTTTTTGCCAGAGAGGTCAGAAGCCGACAAATTGGCGATCGTTTTCTTGGGCACAGGATAAACCTCCTTAAAATTTTTCTACTTATGCTTGTTATTGCCACATCGTCCACATTGTATCGGAGTCCGTGTCTCGGAGGTAAGACCAATGTTTAAGACTGTTCTGTTTCCGATTAACAAAAGTCAAGAAACCCTAGCTGCTACTGAGGTGGTAATGGAGATTGTGCAAAAATATGATGCCAACCTGATCCTGTTGTCGGTGTTGGAGCATGAAGACTCCTCCGAGTCGCCATCGCGAGAACCAATGGTTTCCCATGAGCAGGTGGCGGAACTGCTGGCGAAAGTCCGCAGTGGCTTTTCTAAGAATGGCATTGAAGCGGAAACGGTGGAGCGGGAAGGGAAACCGGCTTTTGCCATCTGTGATGTTGCGGATGAAATGAATGCTAACTTGATTATTATGGGCAGTCGAGGGATTGGGCTGACGGAGGAGGGATCGAAGGATAGTATCACGAATCAGGTGATTAATCTTTCGCCTTGTCCGGTGTTGATTGTGCCGTAGTTGCTGGTTTTTACGGATGATTCAATGGTATCCCGGACATATTGCTAAGGCGGAACGGGCGCTGGCGGAGCAACTGAGCCGCGTGGACGTGGTTTTAGATGTCCGGGATATCCGGATTCCGCTGACCACCCATCATCCCCAATTGCAGGGGTGGGTGGGGAGTCGAGAGAGGATTTTGATTCTCAACCGGATGGATATGGTGAGTCTCAGTTGGCAACAGCGATGGTGTCAGTGGTTTGAGCAGCAGGGGGAAATTCCTTATCTGACGGATGGGAAGTTGGGAAAGGGGATTGGGGGGGTGACGAAGGCGGCGATCGCTGCTGGTGCTACGATGAATGCTAAACGACGACAGCGCGGGATGTTGCCTCGCCCCGTGCGTGCGGTGGTGGTGGGATTTCCCAATGTGGGGAAGTCGGCGTTGATTAATCGCTTGCTCAACCGTAAGGTGGTGGAAAGTGCGGCACGCCCAGGGGTGACTCGTCAGTTACGGTGGATTAAGATTTCCCCGGAGATTGAGTTGTTGGATGCGCCAGGGGTGATTCCGGCGCGGTTGGAGGATCAGGCGGCGGCGGTGAAGCTGGCGATTTGTGATGATATTGGGGAAGCGGGTTATGATTTTCAGCGGGTGGCGATCGCGTTGATTGAGTTGTGCCATCAATTGGATGCCCAAATGGGGAGTTTGGAGGGATTGCGATCGCGCTATCACCTGGAACCTCAAGAGTATTCTAGTGAAGAATATCTCCACCGGCTGGCTCAGAGTAAACATCTCGGAGATCTAGAGCGCACAGCTCGTCAATTACTGACGGATTTTCGCAAAGGTTATTTAGGCGATTTCCCCCTCGAATCTCCCCCTCTCTCTGACATTCGGTAAGATTGGGGTTGAAGTCTCTCTCGACTGGCCGATAAGATAAACAGACAATTCTCCCCATTTCCCCTGGATTGGGAATTACTTTCGTCATGGCTGATCGATTCTTTCATCACCGCAAAACCGTTCCTTTATCCGTGTATCTGCTGGTTCCCTTAGTATTGCCAATGCTCCTGGCTGTGGGATTGACTGGATGGCTCTCATTACGCAGTCACCAGAAAGCGACTCAAGAATGGGTGTTTCAATGGATGTCAGAAGTTAGCGATCGCTTTGAACACCAGCTTACCCTAGACTTAATCTTTTTTCAAAACCTACTGGACTCCTATCAACCTCTCTTGCTAGAAAATTCTGCAAAAATTCAGCCTCAAGATGACTTTTTACCTTTTTTTGAACGCTTGCCATCTCTACAGGGAATTTACTTAGGCTCCCACCAAAAGAGAGTGTTTTTTTCTGCTTTTCGCCATTCCCAGGATCAAGGAATTTTTCAAGTTGCTGATGCCACTACCGATCATTATTTACACTCTTACTCATTGCAAACTCAAGCCCCCTTTAATAGCTCTGAGTTTACCTACGATCTACACCAACAGTCTTGGTATCAAGATACCATCAACACCCACCAAATCAAAGTTAAAGCTATGGCAGCTTACTCAGGGGATCAACCCTCTCTTTCTGTGGGAATCTTACAACCTATTTACGATCAGAATAACAACCCTATTGGCGCAGGAAAAATCGATTTTAACTTGGATTATTTGGGGAATATTTTTAACCAATTCAATCCCCAACTATCGGCTGATGTCTTAATTCTCGATCTCCAAGGCAAACCTTTATGGAGTTCCCCTACATCGGGGGAATCTCACAAAATTTTTTATGGTCAAATTCTCCCCAAAATTCAAGACAATCTTCAGAAAGGAGAAAACCAGATTAACCCAGATCGCCTGCAAGATCAAGATGGTTATTGGATTCTCATGACTCCCTATCGTTTTGCCGAACAGAATATCGTTTGGTTCGTGATTGCTGTTCCAGAAAATCAGGTTTTAAAGCCATCTTTCTTATATTTTCGTAACTATTTATTGCTAAATCTTATCGGTTTAGGAGTGGCGATCGCCTTGGGTAGCATTGTCCTTCATCACCTCACTCAAGCGATCCATCAAATCAGATATAATATTCAACGATCAATTCAAACAGATGGCAAAACCACCTGGGATCAAAAATTCCTCATTAATGAGTTAAATCAATTAATTTATAGCTGCAAAAACCTATCCAAACATTGGGGTAAACTTTTGGAATCTCTCCAGGATGAAAATCATCAGTTATTAGAGCAAGTCAAAGCCGAAAGTAATCTCTTGGTTGAAGTAGTAGAAAAATCAGATATTGCCAACCTAAAACTCCAGGAATCTCAATCCCTATTAGCCAGTATTATTAACAGCTCCATGGATGGCATTATGGCCCTCAAATCCGTCCGAGATCATCGGGATAAAATCATTGATTTTCAATGGATTGTAAATAATGAAATTATTTGTAACTTCTTTGATATTGAACTAAAAGACTTAGTGGGAAAATTATGGCTAAAAGAAGTCAAAAGCCCTAACTTAAGGGGGCTATTTGAAGCCTATATCAGAGTGGTAGAACAGGGAGAGAGTCTAGAGCTAGAGTTCCCCTACGATCGCGCAGAAGAGCGCTACTGGTTTCACATGATTGCCGTCAAACTAGGAGATGGATTATCTGTGAATTTTCGCAACATTACCGGCCAAAAGAAATCGGCTTTTGAACTGAGAAAAATGCTGGATGAAGTGCATAAACTTGCCAACACCGATAGTTTAACCAAAGTCGCCAATCGTCGCCAATTTGACGAATACCTGTATCAAGAATGGCTCAGACTCAAGCGCGATCGCCTACCCCTCTCCCTCATCCTCTGCGATGTCGATTACTTTAAACTCTATAATGACACCTACGGTCATCAAGCCGGAGACCACTGCCTCATTCAAGTCGCCGCCGCTATCCAAAACTGCGTTAGGCGCTCCACCGATTTAGTCGCTCGCTATGGCGGCGAAGAATTTGTGATCCTTCTCCCCAATACTTCCCCAGAAGGAGCCAAAGTCGTAGCCCAATTAATTCAATCCAAAGTCCAAGATCTCCAAATTCCCCATAAAACCTCCAGAGCACATGAATCAATCACCCTCAGCCTAGGCGTAGCCACCCTCATCCCCGCTCCAGAACTCTCCAAAGAAAATCTGATTGCCCTAGCAGACGAAGCCTTGTATCAAGCCAAACAACAAGGACGCAATCAAGTCGTCGTCAAATCCTAGACAATGTAACAGGATATTGCGACTCTATCAAAAAAGTTGAGAAACTCTTCACAATTAGATCATGCTTTGACTATTCCCAGCGCAACCTATGACCATGAACGAACAACAACCCTATCGACTCCATTGCACCCTCACCTTTGGGGACATCTACGGACAAATCATTGTGTGGTTAATTGTAATTTTTCTCAGTTTAGCGGCTGCTCTTGCCCTCATGGGCGCAGGTAGTCCCATTTATGCCCTTGCAACGGTAGGATTAATCCTAGTCCTCTCGTTGCCCTTCTTACTCTTTAGTTTTGTGACTACTCTACTTAACCATATTGAATTCCTGCCCATCACAGAAACACCTGCCAAACGTCCCGTTCGTTCCTAACCGTTGACAATTCACAGGAATGGGGCAGACTCACGGGTCTGCCCAAATCATTAACAGTGGAGTGTTAACAATTACCCATTACCCCTTCACCTCACAGGTAACTATGTTAGAGCATGATGTCATTATTGTGGGCGGTGGATTAGCCGGATGTCGAGCCGCCTTAGAAATTGCCCGCATTAACCCTCGCTTAAAGATAGCAGTAGTAGCAAAAACCCACCCCATTCGATCGCATTCAGTCGCAGCCCAAGGCGGAATCGCGGCTACTCTCAAAAATATCGATTCGGAGGATAACTGGCAAGCTCACGCCTTTGATACTGTGAAAGGCTCAGATTATTTAGCAGACCAAGATGCTGTCGAAATTCTCACCCAAGAAGCGCCCCAAGTGGTGATTGATTTAGAGCATTTAGGCGTTTTGTTTTCTCGCTTACCTGATGGACGCATTGCTCAACGGGCTTTTGGCGGCCATTCCTATCGCCGGACTTGCTATGCAGCGGATAAAACAGGTCATGCTATTCTCCATGAGTTGGTGAGTAATTTGCGACGCTATGGGGTGCAAGTGTATCAGGAGTGGTATGTGATGCGCCTGATCCTGGAGGAAGGAGAGGCGAGGGGCCTGGTGATGTACCATATCCAGGATGGTCGCTTGGAGGTGATGCGCGGTAAGGCGGTGATGTTGGCGACGGGAGGGTATGGTCGGGTGTTTAATACGACCTCTAATGATTTTGCCTCGACGGGAGATGGATTGGCGATGGTGGCCTTGGCAGGGTTGCCTCTTCAGGATATGGAGTTTGTGCAGTTTCATCCGACAGGATTGTATCCAGTGGGGGTG
>CAZTRW010000132.1:0-11259 GCA_964616725.1 uncultured bacterium | reverse complement strand
CCACGAATTCTTCTCCTTCCCCGAAGAAGTCCTCCCTCGTGGTAATGCTCTGTAAAATCAATAGAATGTTATTGTCATTATTTCTAAGTTCAGGAATAATGACTAACATTCCTTAATCAATTTCCCCTTTTTGGCCCAGACGTAGATAGTAGAACGAGAGGTTCGACAAGCGTGCAAACCACTTTTAATAGCTCAATGGTAATGGGCGGTCGCGACCAAGACTCCACCGGCTTTGCTTGGTGGGCTGGTAATGCCCGTCTCATCAATTTATCAGGTAAATTGTTGGGCGCTCACGTCGCTCATGCTGGTCTCATCGTCTTCTGGACTGGCGCAATGACCCTGTTTGAAGTAGCTCACTTCATCCCCGAAAAGCCCTTGTACGAACAAGGCGCGATCTTACTCCCTCACCTAGCCACCCTCGGTTGGGGAGTTGGCCCCGGTGGCGAAATCGTAGATACCTTCCCCTACTTTGTAGTTGGTGTCCTTCACCTGATCTCTTCTGCCGTATTAGGCTTAGGTGGTATCTACCACGCCGTTCGTGGTCCAGAAACCCTAGAAGAATACTCTTCCTTCTTTGGTTATGACTGGAGAGACAAAAACCAAATGACCAACATCATTGGCTACCACCTGATCCTGTTGGGATTAGGAGCCTTGTTGTTAGTCTTCAAAGCCATGTTCTTTGGCGGTGTCTATGATACCTGGGCCCCTGGTGGTGGCGCAGTGCGGATTATCAGCAACCCAACCCTGAACCCCGCTACCATTTTCGGCTACCTAGTCAATGCCCCCTTCGGTGGTGAAGGCTGGATCATCGGTGTCAACAATATGGAAGACATTATCGGTGGTCATATCTGGATTGGTTTGATTTGTATCGCTGGCGGCATCTGGCACATTCTTACCAAACCCTTTGGTTGGGCACGCCGTGCTTTTATCTGGTCAGGCGAAGCCTATCTTTCCTACAGCTTAGGCGCTCTCGCTTTGATGGGTTTTGTCGCTTCTGCTTATGTGTGGTTTAACAACACTGCTTATCCCAGTGAATTCTACGGCCCGACTAATGCAGAATCTTCTCAAGCTCAATCCTTTGTATTCTTAGCTCGTGACCAACAGCTAGGGGCGAATATCGGTTCTGCTCAAGGTCCTACAGGTCTAGGGAAGTACCTCATGCGTTCTCCCACGGGTGAAATCATCTTCGGTGGTGAAACCATGCGCTTCTGGGATTTCCAAGGCCCTTGGTTAGAGCCTCTGCGTGGTCCCAATGGTTTAGACTTGAACAAGCTTCAGAACGATATTCAGCCTTGGCAATTGCGTCGTGCTGCTGAGTACATGACCCACGCTCCTAACGGTTCGATCAACTCTGTTGGTGGGATTATTACTGAGCCGAATGGATTTAACTATGTTAACCCTCGTGCTTGGTTAGCAGGTTCTCACTTCATTTTTGCGTTCTTCTTATTTGTAGGCCATTTATGGCACGCGGGTCGTGCTCGCGCTGCTGCAGCTGGCTTTGAAAAAGGAATTGACCGTGAAAATGAGCCGGTTTTATCCATGGGTAACTTGGATTAGTCTTTGGCGACTACTAAAGTTTTGAATTGGTCAGAAAAAGGGTATGGAGATAACACCATACCCTTTTTGTATAAACCTGGGATACGCTGTAAGGGATCGAGCACTCACTTAACCGCCAGCAATGATTTCTACAGAACGCTTTACGTCCCTACCGGATCACACACAACTCCCTTGTGAAGATGGTACCTTTGTGAAAAACTTCCAAGAGCATCCCCAGAGTATTTTACTGACTGAATCGATTCGCCCTATCCTCGACCAGCTTCATCAGGACGGCAATTATTGTATTGGTCAAGATAGCGGTATCTACTGGCGGATGACGAATCCTCCTCAAAGAGGGGCAGAAGCTCCTGATTGGTTTTATGTTCCGAATGTTGCTCCTACTCTTGGGGGAGTAATGCGTCGTTCTTATGTCCTTTGGCAAGAAGCGATTCCTCCTCGAATTGTGTTGGAATTTGTTTCAGGAGATGGCTCGGAGGAACGGGATCATACGCCTTGGTCAGGAAAGTTTTGGATCTATGAAACGGTTATTCGTCCTGCGTATTATGGGATTTATGAGGTTCGGAGAGCTAGGGTAGAAGTTTATCATTTGGTAGGGAGTCACTATGAATTACTTTTGCCTAATTCACGAGGTCATTTTGTGATTGCGGAAGTGGGTGTAGAACTGGGCATTTGGCAAGGACGGTATCAAAATGTGGATTTGCCGTGGTTGCGCTGGTGGGATCGGGATGGTCATTTGTTGCTGACGGGCGAAGAACAAGCCCAGCAAGAACGACAACGGGCTGAACAGGCACAACAACGGGCTGAACAGGCACAACAACGGGCTGAACTTCTAGCGGCAAGATTGCGATCGCTGGGAGTTGATCCTGATTCCATAGGTTAATTTTCTCATATACTGTAGTAGAGACGAATGGCCATTCGTCTCTACTGATGATTTTTGATGCTGTTATGAATCCAGTCGATTATCTTCGGATTAGTTTGATTGACCGATGTAACTTTCGGTGTCAATACTGTATGCCTTCAGGTGAAGAACTGGATTATATTCTCAGAGAAAATCTCTTGACCAATGAAGAAATTCTGGTGCTTTTACAAGAGGTTTTTATTCCTTTAGGATTGACTCGGTTTCGGTTAACCGGGGGTGAGCCTTTGTTGCGTCCTGGGGTGGTGGAGTTGGTGGCAAAAATGGCGGCTCTACCTCAAACTCAAGATTTGGCAATGACTACCAATGGGTTTTTATTAGAGTCGATGGCTCAAGAGTTATATGATGCTGGCTTGCGGCGGATTAATATTAGCCTGGATTCGTTAGAACCGGAGACGTTTGACAAAATTATCGGAAATCAGGGTAAAAGCCGATGGGAACGCACCTGGAAAGGGATTCAGAAGGCTTATGAGGTGGGATTCAATCCCCTAAAATTGAATGTGGTGGTGATTCCGGGGATTAATGATCATGAGGTGTTGGATTTGGCGGCGTTGACGTTGCATCGGCAGTGGCACGTGCGGTTTATTGAGTTTATGCCGATTGGGAATTCGAGTTTATTTGAGGATAAGCGGTGGATAGCTTCTGAGGTGTTGCGACAGCAGATTCGGGAGCGTTGGGGATTGAGGGAAGGACAGGTGAGGGGAAATGGTCCGGCGGATGTGTTTGAGATTCCTGGTGCTCAGGGGACGTTGGGGTTTATTAGTCAGATGTCAGAGTGTTTTTGCGATCGCTGCAACCGGATGAGATTATCGGCGGATGGTTGGCTGCGTCCTTGTCTGTTAAACGAGACGGGACAAATCGATCTTAAAACGGCTTTGCGCTCAGGAGTGTCTACCCTGGAGTTACGCGAACAGGTGGCAGCACTGTTAGCTCTGAAACCGGAGATTAATTTTCAGGAGCGCCAGAAGGGAAGTGAAAGGGGATATGGTCGCACTATGTCTCAAATTGGAGGATAGCATCGTCAGGGCGATCGCCTACTCAGTACAATAAAAAAAAAGCGCGATCGCCATCTCAACCTCATGAATCAAGCTCTCATCTCCCCCCCCAGAAACTAACCTCAGCCAACCTCAACCTCAAGAACATCGCTTAACCTTTGCCGAAGATCTCGCCTACGAAGGAGAACCTGATGTTCTCTATGAATTATTCAGAGGACAACTTATCCCCAGGTCTGCCCCCAGTCATTTACATACCAATATTGGTAAATTCTTGGTTTATCAACTTCAGCGCCACTTCGTCACACAAAACCTAGATTTAATTGCCAACTCCCTCGCCACTGGAGTATGCACTGAAGAAAATTCCTCCCGCATTCCTGATATCGTTATCTGTAGTCAAAAAATTTGGGAAGACGTACTACCTCGCTCCGGGGCTGGAGTTTTAGATTTTCCTGAAAAACCCCTCGTCGTTGTAGAAATTGTCAGCACCAACCGTCGAGATGACTATGTGATTAAACGCTACGAATACAAAGTTGCTGAAATTCCTGAATATTGGATTGTCGATCCCAAAAAACAACGAGTGCGAGTCTATACTCAGCCCCAAGATGAAGAAAGCTATAACTTTACTGATTTTACTGAAGAATCTGTCCTGATTTCTAGCCAGTTTCCCCAACTAGAGTTATCAGTCAAAGAACTCCTCAATCCTCCCCTAGTCGAGGAATTAATGAGATTGGAACAAGCAAAAATTAAAAGTCTGGAGCAAGAAGCTCACGAAGAACGCCAGCGGGCAGAAACTGAGCGCCAGCGGGCGGAAACTGAGCGCCAGCGGGCGGAAAAATTAGCCCAGCGCTTACAAGCAATGGGAGTTAATTTGGATGAAATAGAGTAAGCAAAAAAGCTCCTCTTTACTGAATGGAGAGGAGCTAAGACTGACAATATACCAACTAGGAAATAGTCAAATAACCTTCTAGCTGAATGACCCTACATGATGATCGTAAGTGGCTCGAAAAGTAGGTTGGATTTTCCCTTGAATTCGACTCCAGTATTGAGCCGTATTGCCGACTAAACCCACTTCAGCAGATAAACGGCTTAACATTGATTGCTGACGGTTTTTGATCGTGCGATCGCGCGCAATCATCAATTCCCGTGCTTTATCTCCTACCGACATTTCCGCAGTCACTACAGGCGCAGATACTTCTGCTTCAGCACCCACATGATAGGCAACGCCACGATATTTCAAATCCAAATTTGTTTGCATCACAGGCGCTTTCTTCAAATTCCGAAACCGCCATTCTAAACCCCGATAAACACCACCTACTTTTTCCTCTCCCATTTCTACTACCGGGGGAGTGTAGTCATAAGTAAGTCCACGATAATGAAGTTTCATAGCTTTCGCCTCCTAACTTAGTCAAGCTCGCATTGCATCGCAGAGGCGCGTTCCTTCAGGATTTCTCCTTACTTCCGTCTTACTTCACTCTAAGTGAACTAAGATGAACGATTTATCCTTTCTTTCTGTATCCTAATATACGATTTTTAGTTTAGTCCAGTGATTTTAACAAATCTTCACATTTCTCCAGTCAAAGAGAACTCCGCCAAAGGTTCCCAGCGCTGACCATCATGGCACAACAGGGTAAGACTAGAAGCGATAAAATCCGCCTGGAAAGGGCGGTGTTCAAAATTCGGCCAAGCGCTGTAAAACTGTTTTGGCGCTAAATCTCGGAAAGCCACCGTCATGTGGGGCGTAAACGAAGCATGGGGAGATGGAGGGAGATGGAGGATCGCCTGAAGATGGGCAACGAGAGCAGGCTGGAGAGCCATTAATTCGGGAGTTTTCACCACATGAACATAAATCACTTTGGGAGGAAATGCACCAAACCCCCTTAGCAGCACAGGCACTGGCAGGTGAGTTGCCCCAAATTCTGCTAAAGCATCTTGGACTAGAGCGATCCGTTGGCTCTCCCACTCAAAAGGCGGCTGCATGGTAATATGGGGAGGGGAATGAAAGGCTTTACGACTACCATAGCGATCGCTAAACTCCTGCTTAATCTCATTCACCGACACTTGTAGAGGCTCAGGAGGTACAAGCGCCACAAAAAAACGTTGGGTTGAGCTATCCATCAGTAAGATAAAGAGAAAGAAACCATCAACACCATTCCATCATGCCTTGGTTTGCTAAAATCGAAATCGGTATCGTCGATAAAGCCACCTTTGATCGCCATGTTCCCGCCCACAAAGCTTTTGTGCAAAACCTCATCCACAAAGGTCATCAAGCACGCAGCGGTTATTGGCGCGAACGAGGAGGGGGAATGTTAATCTTTCAAGCCGCCTCCAGGGAAGAAGCAGAAGAAATTATCAAACAAGACCCTTTAATTCAAAACGGTTGTGTCACCTACCAGTTACATGAATGGTGCATAGTAGTAGAATAACAGAAAAGATCGAAAAAAAACTATGAGTAAAACAGGTAGCGGACATAAAGTTTTAAGCGATAACCGACAAGCGCGACATTTATACGAAATTCTAGAAACCTATGAAGCCGGGGTGGAACTCAGAGGAACAGAAGTCAAATCGATTCGTGAGGGCAGAGCTAACCTCCGGGATGGGTACGTTTTGATTCGCAATCAAGAAGCACTCTTACTCAATGTCCATATTTCTCCCCACAAAACCACAGGCAATTACTTCAATCATGACCCCTTACGCACCCGCCGCCTATTATTGCACAAAGAAGAAATTCGTAAACTCATCGGTAAAGTAGAACAGAAAGGCTTAACCTTAATTCCTTTGAAACTCTATCTCAAAGAAGGTTGGGTAAAAGTAGCCATTGGTTTAGGGCGAGGGAAAAAACTTCATGATAAGCGCGAAGATATTAAGCGGCGAGACGATCAGCGGCAGATTGAACGGGCCATGAAAAACTATTAATTGCAATCCCCTGGGCTATGACTTATTGTCTCAACCCCCATTGCCAGCATCCCCATAACTTTCTAGAGAGAAACCAATGCCAATCTTGTGGTAAAGCTCTGTTCTTAAAAGATCAGTATCAAGCTTTAAGTCTTTTAGGACAAGGAGGATTTGGCAGGACATTTAGGGCAGTCAAGAGTGAGAATCATCAGCCTTGTGTGATTAAGCAACTGGTTTTTCCTGCTCAAAATCTAGAGGTTAAGCGCAAAGTTTCTGCACTTTTTGCCCAAGAAGCCCAGCGTCTTCAGTGCTTGGGTGTTCATCCCCAAATTCCTCAGTTTTATGACTATGTGGAACAGGAAAGTTATCCTTATTTGATTCAGGAATATCGTCCTGGAGAAGACTTAGAAAATCTAGTGCGTCGCCAAGGAAAATGGTTTAGCGATCGCCCCAGATGGTAAACTCCTCGCTAGTGGTGGTGGCGATGGTATCGTCAACCTGTGGAATCTGGAAACTGGCTTACTTGAAGAAACTCTTCGCTTTCACTCCCAACCAGTTCTGAGCCTAGCCTTTAGCCCTACCCACCCCCAACTTGCCACTGCCAGTGTGGAGGATGTGGTGAAACTTTGGGATTTGGACACCTCAACCCTGTACTGTACCCCTTTAGAACACTATCGCGCCCAAGTCTCCGTCGCTTTAGCGTACCCTCCCCAGGGGAGGGCGATCGCCAGTGGGGGCGATGACCGTCAGTTGCAAATTTGGCTCATTGGCCAAGAGGATTGCTTGACGATTAGCCATCCTCGTGGTATCAATACCGTAGCCTTTCATCCCCAAGGTAACTATCTCGCCTGTGGCAGCAGTGACAATCACATTTATCTCTGGCACCTAGAGACTCAACAAATCCTGGCAAAACTGGTGGGACATCAACGGGATGTCAATACCCTTGCCTTTAGTCCTGATGGACATTACCTCGCCAGTGGTAGTAGCGATCTGACCGTAAAATTATGGGACTTAAGCACCCTTAGCTCAAACTCCCAGCTACCCCAACACACATTATCCCCTCACCCTGATTGGGTAAGAGTCGTAGCCTTTAGTTTCAGTTTGGATCATCCCCTGCTAATCGTCGGTAGTGCTGACGGATCCTTGACTCTTTGGGATGTGAACAACTATCACCTCCGACAAGTCTTGACAGAACATCTCCAGGATATCAACGCGATCGCTCTGAGCACAACTCGCCCCTTGATGGTGACAGGGAGTCGTGACACCACCATTAAGCTTTGGATCGGGGACTAGCTGAGAATAATGATACCTTAACTTTATGCATAACTGGATTGCCTCCTCCGTCAGAGTATTTAAATCTTCTGGATTCCTCGTTCTCTTGATGTCATCCAGTAAATATAAAATCGCACTCAGAGTGGTATAAGTTAATTGTCTTTCTTCTAGGAGAGTAGCCGGATCAATACACATAAGTCAAAAACTGAACATCTTTGTTCTACAGTATTGCTGAAAAAACCCTCACTGCCCTCATCTTATCGGGTGAACTCACTGGATAATTCTTCTGAAATCCTCACCTGAAATAGTCACTAGACTCAGTGATTCTGATGAACAGACACAGGGCATTACTCTGCCTATCATCCTCTGAAAATTAAGGAAAACTTAAGCTTTTAACGTGCAACTTGGAACTCTTTACGGTATCGGTATTGGTACGGGCGATCCGGAATTAATTACCGTCAAAGGATGGCGACGACTACAAGAAACCCCAGTTATTGCCTTTCCTTCAGGACTCAATCAAAAACCCGGTTTAGCGGAATCTATTATTCAACCCTGGCTAAAACCTGAGCAAACTCAACTTGCCTTAGAGTTTCCCTATCTACAGGATGAAACACTCCTCAAACTTGCCTGGAGGGCAGCAGCGAATCGGGTATGGTACTATCTCAGTCACGGTGAAAATGTGGCCTTTGCCTGTGAAGGAGATGTCAGCTTTTATAGTACCTTCAACTATTTAGCCCAAACACTCCAACAGATCCATCCAGAAGTTCTTATAGAGATTATTCCTGGCATTGCCTCACCGATGGCAGCAGCAGCAGTTCTGGGAATTCCCTTAGCTACTCGTCACCAGCGGTTAACAATTTTACCGGCTCTGTACCATATTGATCGCCTACAAGAAGCTTTAGACTGCTCAGAAGTGGTGATTTTAATGAAAGTCAGTTCTGTGTACGAACAAGTATGGCAAGTACTGAAAGAGCGAAATCTTTTAGATCACGCCTTTCTTGTAGAACGAGCGACTCTACCTAATCAGAAAGTTTATACTAACTTAAGCGATCGCCCCCAACTATCCCTCTCCTACTTTTCCCTTCTCATTATTCAACCCTATCCCAATCAGCCATGACTGACTCTTCCTTCTTGCCAGCCTCACCCCAACCGATGATTCAACCATTTTGGATCGCCTTAATGGTTTCCGTTGGCTTTCATGGTCTTTTATGGATTACCCTACCCACCAGAATGGGAGAACCTCGCGCTCCCATTGATACGGTAGACTTGGTAGAGCTAACCCCAGAACAACTCCAGCGATTACCTAACCTCAATAGCTCTCCCCCCTTAAATCTACCTCCCCTCAATCCCCAAGCTTGGCAACTCCCTCCTGCGCCGCCCAGTAGTATAGATAGCCCTTCTACCTTAAGTTTGCCCTCTCCACGGATTGCCTTAGAACTGCCGCCACCGCCTATCTTACAACTGCCGCCACTCCCATCGCCGTTATCTTACCGAGAGCCTCCCCCCTTACCGAGTTTACCACCACCGCCGCCTTCTGCTCCCCCAACCTACAATGATGCCAATCCCTTGCCTACCCTTCCCCCTGAAGAAGTGGATGTGGATTTAAATCGTTTAGCCCAGGAGCTGCCGGAGAATACTCTGCCCTCAGAACCTTTAGAGGGGGAACCTCCTGTGAATTCTACACCGGCACCATTACCGGATAGTATACCAGAAGCAGCGATCGCCGATTTGCGTCGCCGTCAAGAAAAATATCAACAACCAGCAGAAACGCCAGAGAACTCTGAATCGAGGGAAATTGCCGAGATCTACCCCCCCACTCCTGCCGATAGGGATACTCTACCAGAAGGCGATCGCCTCCTCGCCGATCTCCAAGCACTCAGAGACCAAATCACCTATAATCCAGAAGGAACCACCCCCACAGAAGCCGCTGCCATTCTAGAACCTTGGTTCGCCAAAATCCGCGAAAATCATACCGATTTACTTTGGCAACCTCAAGATTTAGCAGTTCCCTTACCCGCGCTGGCTTGCCGTTACCAAATTCAAGGACAAGGTAGTATTGGCGCTCTGGTAGATGCAGAAGCCAACCTCGTCGGAGAACCGGCTTTAATTCAAAGTACAGGATATCCACTGCTCAATGAAGCCGCTTTAGAAGCAGTGCGTACTCACTCCTTTGAAAACACAGGGACTCATCAGGTTTATCTCTTGAGAATTATCTTTGAACCGAGTGAGTCCTGTAACCTGGAAACATCGAGAATCTCAACGCCTTGAAATACCAAACAATTGCCCTCCTATTTCTGCTCTTTCTCACGGGCAGTGAGCCAACCTCTCCGAGCTATTCCCTCGTCGATAGTTCAGAGATTAAACTTAGTCGCTTCCCGAAAAATAACAGCGAAGAAACGCAATTTCAAGCGAGAAGTTTAGCCCTGCGGCAAAGGCTCGCGGCTGAAGATTTAGAAGCGTTAGAAACCTGGTGGCGAAAACAGAAAATAGGAGATCCTCATAAATATCTTTTGCCGGTTATTCTGGCTCGCCTCTCTCTGCCTGGAGCCTATGACAGTGAAATGACTTGGGAAGCCCTACATCGCCTCAATCAAGCTAAACGAGATTTATATCATTTCCGCAGTATTTTTGATATCCGTATTTTTTTTCAATTTCGCCAGATCCTACCCAATTCTTTAGAAGCTGATTATCGTAGCCAACTGGATGCTCAACGGGTGCAACAATGGAATGAATCGGGCACAGAAAATCATATGTTCATGCAGCGAGTATCTGGATTAGCGTTGATGGATGGGAGCGGTTGGGCAAATGCTTATCCAGCTACGGCAGAAACTAATGAGGCATGGTTGCGATCGCAGATTAACAAATTCCTCACCATCGGCCAAGGTGAATTCCATTCTTCCACCTATTATGGCTATGCGATCGCCGGATTACTCAACCTCTACGACTTTGCCCAAACCCCCCAAAGACAACAACTCGCCCAAGCCGCCCTCGACTGGCTTGCCACCAACATGGCTCTGCGCCTGAGTTGGGGAACCACCGGTGGAGCAGAAAGTCGCGGATTTGACAGAGGGACTTGGCAGGGCAGCGGGTTAGCCGCCCTCGCCTGGGTATGGTGGGGAGACAATCCACACCTTGCCTCCCAAATGAGCACCAGCGTCGCCAGAGTCGCCCTTCCTGCCGCCTTAAGCACCTATCGTCCTCCCCCCCATCTCAGAGCGATCGCCCGCAAAGACATCCCTCTACCTTTCACCCTGCGCGCTAGCCATCCCGCCTACTATTCCTACCATCAAGATAACCAGTTTTGGGAAACCTTCTATATCACCCCTGACTACAGCGTTGGTACCCTCATCAACCCTCAACGCTCCTACCAAATCAAAGGAACCATTAACGCCCAATATGCCACCTACAAACTGGTTATACGAGATCAAAAGGGCGATCGCAACGCCATCCTCTCCCTCGGCGGCACCTACCACAGCCCCCTCGCCACCGGCAGTTCCCCCGGCGATCAATATTTACAACATCAAGGCACAGTCCTCTATCAACTCCAGTTGACCTCAAAAGACCTCAGCGCCGGAGTTCCCCCCCGCTCCCACCTCGTCTTACCCGCCGAGTACGGGCCCCCTCAAC
>CAZTRW010000131.1:0-11403 GCA_964616725.1 uncultured bacterium | reverse complement strand
AAACTAAGCCCTAACCCATTTCCAGGGGAGGGAGATTTCAGTGTATTCTAGGTAGGGTTCAACCCTTAGATCTAGAGAGGCCTGTAGCAAATGCAAGTCAATGAATTAGGATTTGTAGCCAGCATCCTATTTGTTCTGGTGCCGGCCGTATTCTTGCTGATTCTTTATATTCAAACCGGCAGTGGTAGCAAAGATGCTTAGTCATCTCCCCTACTGACCCCTAGACAAGAGAAAATGCTGCGGTCAGCATTGGCCCAGCATTTTCTTCTGGCCTTTGGCATTAACCTGAAGTTCTTACCAGTAACACAGGACAGTTGGCTTGAACCCGCACATAATCAGACAAAGAAGATCCCAAGAGGCGGTCTAAGTCGGGAAGTCCTTTGGCAATGGAGGGTCGGCGATCAGGAGAGCCTAAAATGAGCAAATCAGCATTTTTCTCCTCAGCCACCTGACAAATTTGCTCCCCAGCATTGCCGAAGCCATGGAGCATTTCACAGTTAATCCCCAAGGATTTCGCTTTTTGTGCTGCTTCTGACAAAATTGGATCTTGAGCAGGGCTGGTAATTTTCGATTCTGGGTTAACATGGAGCAGCAGCAAAGATCCGCCCGGAATCTCTTGAAGAAATTGCAGAGCCAAATGCAAACTTTCCTGAGCCGGGACAGAGGCATCCAGAGCGACTAAAATCCGATTGATCCGTTTGACATAGACATCATCCTTCACCAAAAGCATGGGACGAGTGGAAGTCTGAAAGACATATTGGCTGACAGATTGCTGCAGAATGGATTGAATTCGCCCCAAGGCTCTAGATCCCATAATAATCAGGTCAGAGTTTTCTTCTTCTGCTACCTCAAGTACGGTTTGCTTGGGATCTCCCTGTTTGAGACGGGGGTTGATCCGCTCTTCATCAATTTTTAGGGTACTGACGGCTTGGGCAAGAATTTGACCACCTTCTTCGAGGCGTTGCGCCATATTGCGCTCGCTAAACTTTTGAGGGACGATGTGGAGAACAGTAATTTGGGCTTCTCGTTTGATCGAGGGAATCTCGATCAACATATTGACCATCTGCTCACAGAGTCCTCGGCCGGCAACAGCGACTAAAATTTTCTTGAACATGAGGGTAATTTCACCTGACTTTAGAAAATTCTTCTTATGATTTAAGGATAAGCTGAAGTTTGATCTAAAAATCTTAAGAAAAGTGTCAAAAAAACCGCTCCCGGCTGCTGGTATTGTACCGGCCCCACCGAGGGAATCTGCTCATAGCGATACTCCTGGGTTGTGCATTCTCTACAGGACATACAACGCGATCGCCCTTGGTTTGTATATCCCATCCGCGTCCATCCCCATCACACTGACTATGCCGCCGTCGTCTAGCATGGCACCTATCTCCATAGGATGGAGGAAGCACGGGTGGAATGCCTCAACTCCATTGGCATGAATTTTGCTGAACTAGTGGCCCTAGGCTGTGACTTACCCGTGGTAGATTTATCTATCCTTAATAGACAAGTGTCCTCATGACTGCAACCAGCCCGATTAATCCTTTTTTTCAACTTCCCTATGAACCCGCGTTAGAACACTTAGGCGATGATTATTTTGACCGAGTGGCTCCCGCTGAATTTCCCCAACATCTTTTGCGATGGCGCAATGATGCCCTTTTACCTCAAATTGGTCTCAATCCAGCGGAAGTGAGCGATGTGGATTTTCAGCAAGCCTTTGGTCAATTTCAGATCAACCTTCCTTGTCTAGCCCTCAGATATCATGGTTATCAATTTGGAGAATATAATCCTGGGTTAGGCGATGGCCGGGGATTTTTGTATGGCCAAATCCGAGGAGTGGATGGAAAATTGTATGATTTTGGGACTAAAGGATCGGGAAGAACACCCTATTCTAGAGGAGCCGATGGTCGTCTCACGCTCAAAGGAGGAGTGCGAGAGGTTTTAGCGGGGGAAATGCTCCATCGTTTGGGAGTCAATACGTCTCGATGTCTGAGCTTAATTGAAACTGGAGAATCTCTCTGGCGTGGGGACGAGCCTTCTCCTACTCGTGCTGGTGTGATGGTGCGATTGAGCCATTCTCATCTCAGATTTGGGACGTTTGAACGCTTGCGATATTTAGAGCGATCAGATTTGATGTGTAGGCTTTTAGATCATGTGATTGAGTATTATTATCCGGCTCCTTTGGTGTTCAGGAAACCTGAATCTCCAGAAGAACGATATAGTCGTTTTTTTGATGAATTGGTAAAACGAACTGCCCAATTAGCCGCCCAATGGATGGCAGCGGGATTTTGTCATGGGGTATTGAATACGGATAATATGTCGATTACGGGAGAAAGTTTTGATTATGGGCCTTATGCTTTTATTCCCCATTATGATCTGCGGTTTACAGCAGCTTATTTTGATTATTCAGGACGCTACAGTTATGGGAATCAGCCTCTGGTTTGTCAGCTAAATTTAGAATTACTCAGTGTGGCGTTGTCTAAGGTGATTCCTAAATCTGTAATGGAGTCGAGTTTAGATGAGTTTAATTTAACGTATGAGACTACTTATTGCCAATTGATGTTACGTCGGTTAGGCTTAGATCAAGTAGGAAAGAAGGAAGGGAAAGAGTTAGTTGCTTTAACCTTGGAATTGCTCAAAGATACTCAGAAAGGATATGCTGAGTTTTTTGGGGGACTCAGGGATGAATTTGAGCCGAGTTGGATCAGGGAGGTTACCAATATACCCAATTGGTCTTCCACAGGGCCGAATGCCTTTTGGGAACAGTGGCGGATGTTGTATCATAATATTTTATGCCAGAAGTCAGATCGGGAATGGTTACAAGTTGGCGATCGCCTCAAACAAGCTAACCCGAAAATAGCTCTTTTGCGACCGGTGATCGAAGAAATTTGGGAACCGATTGTTAACCAGGATAATTGGCAACCTTTTTATCAATTGATACAAGAGTTAAGGGTATGAGACAGTTCTTAAAAAAGGGTTTGATGAGAAAACTGGCATTATATTATTCCACCCTCTCCTTTGCGATCATTATTTTAGTGGCTGGGACAGCCTATATCTTAGCAAAATCTTCCCTACAGCAATCCATGATTGATCGCCTAAAACTGGCAGTTTCCTTCAAAGAGCATGACATCCAACAATGGTTTACATTACAACGGCAAGATATACTATTACTCTCTCAACTACCCGATATCCAATTGAGAGTAGAGACTTTATTACAAGACGAATTGTCCGATCAATCTGTTATTTTATCCTTGAAAAAGATTCTCTTTAACATTACTAAAACTAAAGCAAATATCAAAATTATTTCCATCGTCAGCAACCAAGGAATTGTCCTAGTCTCTACCCACCATTTACTAGAAAAAACTTATCAACCTTTAGGCCATTTAACCACCTATATCACTGACTTTGACTCCCCTATTCGTCCCATTTTATACAACTCAGTAATAACCCACCATAAATCCATTACTTTTTTGACTCCAATTTATAATCAACAGCAGCAAAGAATGGCTTACCTATCGATTGAATTAGACTTAGAAGAAATTAATAAAACTATTCAAAATTCCTGGGAAGGAGAACAAGAATTGCAAAGTTATTTGATCGGTCAAATCGGGACAAGAAAAGCATTTATAAATTCCCATGAATTAAGTGATGAACATCAGGAGATGGAACCGAGTAGTCAGGCGATCGAATTAGCACTTCAAGGCAAAGATGGATCGGGACTATACATCAATCATCAGGGAGTTGCCGTATTGGGATTGTATCAGTGGCTAGAAGATAAAAACATGGCATTAATTGCAGAAATTAGTCAGGAAAAAGCTTTTTCATTAGCCCAAAAATTAGCACAAAACATATTGATCATTGGCTGTCTATTCCTAGTAATTGTTTTAACTGTAATTTATGTTGTTTCTCATCAGATTGTTAAGCCAGTTCTACAAGTCTCTCAAGCAGCAATTAAAATATCTCAAGGAGATTTTAATTGTCGAGTTCCCGTTATCAGTCAAGACGAAATGGGATGTTTAGCAGTAACTTTTAACAGCATGGTAGAACAACTCAATCAATCTTTTCATCAATTAGAATTGACGAATGAAGAATTGCAATTGAAAATTATTGAGATTCAGAGAGCTAATGAAATTGCGGAAGCGGCTAATCGAGTTAAAAGCGAATTTATTGCTCAAATGAGCCATGAATTAAAAACTCCCCTCAACTCAATTTTAGGATTTAGCCAGGTTTTGTGGGAAGATCCCCTGATTCCAGAACTCCAAAAATCATTTGTTCAGAACATCTCTACCAGTGGTCAAAAGCTGCTAGAATTAATTAATGATGTCATTGATATTTCCCAAAATACTAGCCAGCCAGAAACTAACTGTTTGAGTAGCATCGATCTGATCGAATTCTCAGAGCGATTGATATCAGATTTTAAGTCTTCTTTAAGGCGTAAAAGTTTGCAATTAAGTTACCAAATCGATCCCCATATTCCTAGGATAGTTCAAATTGATGCCGAACTATTACGGAGAATTGGCAGCTATTTACTAGATAATGCCATTAAATTTACCGAAAAAGGTGAAATCCTTTTGAAGATTACCAGAGCAGAGAAATATTTAGAGCAGCGCTCAATTGAATCCAGTCTTGTATACCGGGATTCAAACTGCGCCCAGAAAGATTGGTTAAAATTAGAGATTAAAGATACTGGATGTGGCATTGCCCCCGCAGAACTGACTGATATTTTTGAGCCATTTTCCCGCCCAATTAAGCAATCTGGGTTTCAGCCAGGAATGGGTCTGGGATTACCCCTGTGTCAAAAATTAGTACGGCGTATGGAGGGAGAAATTATGGTAGAGAGTGAAGTGGGAGTGGGAACAACAGTAAAAGTGATTATTCCCTTTCAACAGAGTGCAGCCAATGGTGAGTTAACCTATTGTGGATCAGATAAGTTAGAAGATTCGGTGCCCGGTTTGATGTCTTTAGAGGATTTGCGGCAAGAGATGGCTCAGTTGCCTCGGTTGTGGGTAAAAAGTCTTTATCAACTCTCTTGTCAGGCGGATGATGAGCAAGTGATTCGATTACTGGATGATTTGCCTCAAGGGTATCAAACGGTAAAGGAAACGATCGCCGACTTAGCAAAAAACTATCATCTCGATACAATCTTAGAAGTAATTGAACCCTTGGTGATGGAGAAGTAAGGTGGAAGCATTCGCCATTGTCTTATCTAGTCTGCTGCTGATGGGATCGCCCGCAGGATACTTGGGCGATCGCCTCAGCCAATCTGCGCTTAATTCCGCCCTATACTCCGCAGAAATCCTATCAGTACGCCTGGATAATGCCCCCCCCCATCGACTCCTGCAAGGGAAAATTGAAAAACTCAGACTAGCAGCCCGGGGAATACGGCTCAGTTCCGATTTCCGAATTGACCAACTAGAGATCGAAACCGATCCACTTGACCTAGATCTATCCCAACCGAAAAACCTATTTTCCCTTCTGGAAAAACCCCTACAAGCAGGCATTCAGATCACCCTGACAGAAGCAGATATCAATCACTGGCTGCGATCGCCACAAATCCGTGACTATCTGCGCCAAATTGACTTGAGCTCCCTCCCTCCCATCGCCGCCGCTCAACTTCAGCGCTATCATCTCATCAACCCCCGCATCACCTTTCTCCCCAATCGCTTACGTCTCGAAATCCAACTCCAAGAACAACCCACTGCTCCCTCTCGCCCTTTGTCAACAGCCCCTGAACTAACCCTTGCCGCTGAATCAGGTTTTACTATCATAAAAGGGTGGGGTCTAGAACTGGTCGATCCCCAAATCACCTTAAACCAAAAACCCATCCCTCCCCTAGTCCTGAATCTCATTCAACAGGGAGTAAAGCAACGGGTTGACCTCCGAACCCTCCAGAACCACCAAATCATCCTGCGCTTATTGGGGATGAACCTCACCCCTGGCCAACTTAAAATGGCTGGCTTTATTAGCCTACAGCCACCTTTTGATCCTGAAGATCGTCCTGATTGAAAGGATCACCCCTAGATCCATCTATCCACTGGGAAAATGAAGAGTAGATTTAGGCAACCCACTCCTCAATCCCTTGTGAAATTTCACTGACATCGTTCCCTTAAGTAGACGAGGAAGATCATTATGGAAGAACCGAAACAAGATCGTGGTATTCATATCGGTATCGTCATCGGGCTATCTGCCCTGATCCTGGGCGCTGGTGGATGGACTGCGTGGTGGATGATCAACTCCATCAAGACTCCTAACGCTTCATCCTCAATTCAGGAGCAAGTCCAAAAACCTACCCCGGCTCAAAAAGGGCCGCAAGCCTATTGGGTTAAGGATACTGGGAACAGCTTAGAACTGGTGGCTACTGCTGTGCAGATTAAAACCGCCAGCAGTTCTGAGGACTTGCTCACATCAGCGTTGAAAGCGCTGCTGGAAACCTCTCCTACCGATCCCGAAGTCGTTAGTGCCATTCCATCAGGAACAGAGTTATTAAGTTTGGAGCAGAAACCCGATGGTATTCACTTAGATTTTTCTGAGGAATTTACCAGCGGAGGGGGTTCCGCTTCTATGACCAGTCGATTAGGGCAAGTTTTGTACACAGCAACCAGTTTAGATCCTAATGCTCCCGTGTGGATTAGGGTGGCAGGCCAACCTTTAGAGACTTTAGGGGGGGAAGGGTTAGCCATTCCCCAACCGATCACTCGTGCTTTTTATGAGGAGGAATTGGCCCTTTAGGAACCAAGAGAGTTGAGGATGTTCTGTAGGGGTGAATGGCTGCTAGCCACCCCTACTACTAGGAGACCAGTTGTTTTCCTGTACTGGTCATGGTAAAATTTCGGAATTGACGGGCTTGTTGTTCGATGCGGGTCGCGAGGCGATCGCATACTAAATTACACAGCTCAAAGATCAATTCGTCTTTCACGCTATAGTACGCTGAGGTTCCTTCAGCCCGTCGTTGGAGAATACCTGCTTGTAACATCAGCTTCAGATGTTTCGATACATTCGCTTGGCTGGTTTGAGTCGCATCTACGAGTTCCTGTACGCACTGTTCGCGATCGCGCAATAAATTCAACAGGCGTAGGCGCATCGGCTCAGAAAGAACACTGAAATACTCTGCGACCTGTTCAACGACTTCTTGGGGAACCTGTTGGGATGCCATGGGGGTTAAAGGACTCCATCCGAATCAATGGATAGTTATCCTCCAAATTTTAGCAATTAATTGATCAATAGCAATCGGGTAATAGCCTGTGATAGGCTGTTCATGTTCCCGCGGGGAAAATCCCTAGTGCTTGAGTCGTTTGGCTAAATTCTTCCCACAAGGCTTGAATGCGATGATAGGATTCTGCTGGAGAGAGTTTGCCTCCCGTCTCTAAGGCACAAATAATATTCACTTTTTGGGCAAACTCTTGCAAATTGGCATTGAACACCAGGGATTCTGGGGTTACTTTGCCGTGATAGGCGCTACGCGGATATAAAAAATGTTCTTTTAGCATGGGATTTTCCTCAAGGTTTTCATTGGGTTATGTGCTCTCAACCACTTCAAACTCATACTCTTCTAAAGAGAGAAGCAGGGGTTCATCTGGATCTTCAATAGGGTTTTGAGTTAACCGGATTACCCACCGTCTATTGTCTTCTTGGATCTGAAGATAGCCTAAAGCACCGGCGGCATAGTCTGGATAGAGTACCCGCACTAAAGTTCCTGGTTTTAACATGGATTGACGGTAGGTTTTCACGCGATTGATCAGTCCCTTAACCTTATTTTAACCTCACCATAAAAGTTCATGCCGATTTGGCTCACGTCTGATTTTAATCGGGGGATAGATTTGGCGTAGCCTGTAGAGGGGGGTTTGATTTTTCTGTAGGGAAAACTCGTCCTGCTATGTCCTGCTGATTTAATGACCAACGATACTCTATGGGTAAGTTGGCGCGTTCACAGCTTTGTTCGAGTTGTCGCTGTTGAGCCAATGCTTTCCGCAGGGTGGCGATTAGTTGATGAACTTGCTCTCGCTGAGAAGCTTGCCCGGTAACAGCACCCCAAGTTTGCTGCTCTAGTAGTTGTAGTAAGAGTTCATAATGGATGTGGGAGGGTAGGGGTATGGGTGGCATGGTGGTTGTGGTTTGGGCGGGTGTTGGTGATGATGATGAGATTTGTGTTGTAGGGGCGGGTTTCAAACCTACCCCGTGTGCGGTTTCAAACCCGCCCCTGTGTGGTTTCAAACCCGCCTGCAAATAGGCGGGCAATCGCCTCTCCTGGGTGCTCCTGTTTGAGCAGGGATTCTCCCATCAGCACTGCCTGGGCTCCTGCTGCGGCGACAAAGTGAAGATCTGCTGCCGTATACAGTCCTGATTCACTGACCATGATTATCTCTCGTTCTTGAAGCAATTCCCGGCGACTACTCAAAAGAGAGGCAGTTGTTTTGAGATCGACGGTAAAGTCTTCTAAGTTGCGATTATTAATGCCGATTAACTTTACCGGTTCGAGGGATAAAACCCGATCGAGTTCTGCTAATGAGTGCACTTCGATCAGGGCTGTCATCCCTAAACCATCAATAATTTTGGTAAAATATTTTATGTCTTGATCCGACAAAATTGCGGCGATCAAAAGGACGGCATCAGCGCCATGGAGGCGTGCCTGATAGATTTGATAGGGATAAATAATAAACTCCTTACATAACAGCGGTAGACTAACGGCGGCTCGTATTTTAGCTAGGTTCTCGAAACTGCCCTGAAAAAATTCTTGATCGGTTAAGACAGATATACAGGTGGCTCCGCCGCTGGCGTAGGCTTGAGCGATCGCCACTGGATCAAATTCAGCGCGAATTACTCCTTGAGAGGGGGAAGCTTTTTTGACTTCAGCGATAATTGCGGGTTGTGTTTTGCCCCAGCGCAGCGCTGCGAGAAAGTCTTGAGGAGGAGGAAGGGTGGTAATTTGTCGTTTTAAGTCATTTAATGATAATTTTTCCCGGTGGGTCTGGACTTCGATTTCTTTGTGCCAGACAATTTTTTCGAGGATATTTTGGGGTTCGCTGCCGGGAATAGCCACTTGATAGCACAGGTGACTCACCGAAACACTGGGATGGGGAGGATGACGACGAATGGGCATGGGGAATGATTAAGGGTGATTCGTGGATAGTTAATGGTTAATCTAAAGGGAATCGACTATCCACTGTCAACTATGACTGGCTCGTTTGTAGGCTTCGTCGAGGACTTCAGAGAGGGTAGGATGGGTGTGGACGAGATGGGCTAAGGTGTGAACCGATTCTCGTTTGGCGATCGCCGCTGATGCTTCATGAATCAAGTCTGCCGCATGGGGGCCGATAATGTGAACCCCCAACAGTTCCCCATTATCCCGGCGATAAATTACTTTTGCCATTCCTTCCGTTTCTCCGGCAGCGATCGCCTTAGAATTGCCCTTAAAATAAGATCGGGCGATCGCTACTTCAAATCCCTCTTGGGCACCGAGTTCCTTTGCCTGCGGTTCACTCAATCCCACGTAACTAATTTCCGGGTGAGTAAACGCTGCCGCTGGAATCGAGCGATAATCGATGGTGCGAGGACGACCACAAATATTCTCTACTGCTACTATCCCTTGAGCCGATGCTGCATGGGCTAACATCATCTTACCGGTAGCATCCCCAATCGCCCACAAGTGAGGGATGGGTTGCTCCTTCGCCAAAACTGCCAGTGTATCATCCACGGGTATAAACCCACGGCGATCCAATTCTACTCCTACTGATTCTAATCCCATATTTTTCGCGCTGGGAATGCGGCCGGTAGCGACTAAACAAGCATCCACTTCTAAAACTTCTTTCACGGTTTTTGTTTTCGCGTCTGCCAGTTCAATCACTACTGGAGCACCGGGGGTAATCTTGGTTGCCAGCATTCCTACACGAGTTTCAATATCACGGGGGGTGATTAATACTCGTTGAGCGACTTTGGCGATATCGGGATCGAATGTGGGCATGAGGGTATCGAGGGCTTCTATTAGGGTCACCTCGCCTCCAAATGCGGTATAAATGTCTGTAAATTCTAAGCCAATATAGCCGCTGCCGATGATGGCTATCCAGGGGGGTAGGGTGTCTAGTCTTACGGATTGGTCACTGGTAAATACGGTTTTTCCGTCAATTTGAATACCGGGGGGGACGAAGGGGATTGATCCGGGGGCGACAATAATATCTTTAGTGCTGTAGGTTTTCAAGCCGCGATCGCTTTCCACGGTAACTTGTTGTGTGCCTGCCACCTTTCCCCAACCGTGAATAATGTCAACTTTGAGCCGTTGCAGGCTTTGAGTGAGGTCAGTGCGAATTTTTTCGACTAAGGTGTGTGCATGATTGGCGATCGCCCCTCGCTCAAACTGTACCGAACCTATCTCAATCCCTAACTCTGCCCAATGGGGACGATCCCTTAATTCTCGTACTTGCCCCGCGGCAGCTAACAAAGCCTTCGAGGGGATACACCCTCGGTTGACGCAGGTTCCCCCCAGTTCAGCCGCTTCCACAATCGCCGTTTTTAGTCCACAACTGACGGCGTGGAGGGCTGCTCCATGACCTCCCACCCCAGCACCAATAATGATTAGATCATAGTCAAACTCACTCATGCTTCGCTCCTGCTGCCCTAATTAATATCACATTATCCCTTTCTGTCTGTGAGGATTACTGTTAGTTTTCCGGTTTTGACTCGACCTGGGAAATAGTTCGTCCTTGATTTTACCATTGCCCATGAGAAATGACTGTACGGGACGGGTTGGATAGGGGTCTCTTCCAGGGCGATCGCTTCCCCAAAACTGACGTTAAGATATGAGGGGTGACAGCAATTGAGTTAGGTCAGTTAATTTTGGGGCATCTTTGGATCAGCACACCACCACTCACGATTCTACCGCCATGAATCAAGAAACCAGCCACCCCGACCCACGCAGTCAAGCAGAAACCGACTTTCAACATTCCTTACAACAGTTAGAGGAAACCCTCAAGACAGGAAAAGCGCCCCAATCCTTCCGCCGCTCCTCCAACCCCCTCAATTATGAACAGGAACCAGAAGCCATTGATGAAGCAGCTCTAGACGAAGCCGCAGCAGACATTGATGAATTTATGAAACGAGCCTCAACGGATGCCGAGCCAACCTGAGTACAGGCAAGCAATGCTTGCCTGTAAGAATCCTTAAACTACCACAATTTGATTAGCCGCCAACCCAGGAGAACCCGTCAAGGTTGCCAACCCTTGAGCCGCCGTTGCTCCCGTACCATCGGAGTCAAAACTTAACACCCCACCATTGTAAAGGAACTGGGCCGAAGTGCCGACCGGGGCTGCGGCTAACGTTAACGTGGGAGTCACCCCTTTTGTTAACCCCGTAAAGGTAGACGCAAATACCCGAATTGTATCCGCACCATTCCCAAAATCAGTAATGGTATCGCCGCCG
>CAZTRW010000130.1:0-11462 GCA_964616725.1 uncultured bacterium | reverse complement strand
ACTCTAGATTAAACCTCATCATGAGCAAAGCGGTTGTAGAGGAAATCGAGAGCATAGTTACGGAGATCGTAATATTGAGGATCTTCCATAATGCGATCGCGATCGCGCGGACGAGAAAACGGAATTTCCATAATTTCCCCCACTTTAGCTGCTGGCCCATTCGTCATCATCACCAACTTATCCGCTAAAAACAACGCCTCATCAATATCATGAGTAATCATCAACACCGTACAGCGATTGTCGTTCCAGATTTTCAATAACTCCTCCTGCAACTCCTCCTTAGTAATCGCATCTAACGCTCCAAACGGTTCATCCAAAATCAGCACCTGCGGAGTAATCGACAGCGCTCGCGCAATGGATACCCGCTGTTTCATCCCCCCAGAAATTTGAGTCGGTTTTTTCTCCATCGCTTCCGTCAACCCCACCATCGCTAAATTCTTGCGAACAATATCGCGTTTTTCTGCTTCTATCTTGTGGGGATAGACAGAATCAACGGCGAGATACACATTTTCAAAGATAGTGAGCCAAGGTAACAGGGCGTAGTTCTGAAAGACTACCATGCGATCGGGCCCAGGCTCAGTAATTACTTTTCCACCTACTGTTACCGTACCCTCTGTTGGATAAGCAAAACCCGAAACCATATTCAGCAGTGTTGATTTCCCACACCCAGAATGGCCAATCACACAAATAAACTCACCCTCATTCACCGATAGATTCACATCTTGCAAAACCGTATAAGGGCCTTTGGCAGTAGGATAGACCTTAGAAACATTCCTAATCGCCAGAAATGCTTCTGTTGTGGCCGTGCGTTCTTTCACATTAAGCCTTGGATTGTTCATTGCTTGCATACTGATCATCACAATTAACCTGTTCTCATTCATCTCGGCAAAGCCGAAACCCAACTCATTTACCACTAAAACTCTAGAAACTGAGTTTTTAGCTTGCTTGTGTGTTAGCCATCTCCTAACTAGCCAACGCTTTCGGAAACTCCAAATGAACTTCCGTAATCGTAATATCGCGCTTAAGCTTCAAGCTGTTAAGATAACCAATGGGATCTTCTGGGTTAAACTTCACGCCATCAAAAAGATTGACCTGAGTTCCCCCATATTTAATATCCATCAACCCCAACTCTCGCGCTGCGGTACTAAAGACACTGACTCGACAGACTCGCTCTAGCACTTCTACCCAGTTGCGTGGAAAGGGAATATTTCCCCAACGCGCCATCTGTGCCATCATCCACAGATGCTCAGTACGACTAGGGCGATTCACCGTATTACCAAAGAATAAATGATGGGCATACTCTCGCAGAGGCTGATCCAAACGACATTCTAAAGGCGAATTGGGATCGCCTAATCTGATATACTCTTCCCGCGTACTCAAATACTCGCGGCTAGCCAAAAGTTTCTGAATTTCCAGATGATTTTTCGGATCGGCACAGTATTGGCACGCCTCCAGCAATGCCTTAGTCAGAGCGATATGGGTATTGGGATAAGTCGTTGCCCAGTCTTCTCGCACTCCTAAGACTTTTCCCGGATGACCTTGCCAAATTTCCAAGTCAGTGGCTACGGTAAATCCAGCCCCTTCCATCGCGGCTCGCAGATTCCAAGGTTCACCGACACAATAGCCGTCAATACTGCCTTTTTTCAAGTCTACAACCATCTGGGCTGGAGGTAAGTTTTTTAACTCTACATCGATATCGGGATCAATGCCAGCAGAGGCTAACCAGTAGCGCAATAGGATGTTGTGCATTGAAGAAGGGTGAACAATGCCTAATCGATGGGGCTGTCCTCGGAGAGCGAGGAGCATTTTCTTATACTCTTGAGCGCTTTGTACTCCTTGCTGGCAGAAGTCTTTTGAGAGAGTAATAGCATTCCCATTCCGGGTCATGGTTAAGGCGGTGACGACGGGTAGGGGTTCTTCTTGTCCTTCGTGTCCGCCAACGGTGAACCAAACGGGCATTCCGGCGGGCATTTGGGCGGCATCGAGGTAGCTTCCTGCGATGCCATCGACGATGCCGCGCCAACTGGTTTCCCGTACTAAGCTGACTTCATCTAAGCCGTGTTTGGCAAATAGGCCTTTTTCTTTGGCGACGGCAAGGGGAGCGCAGGCGGTGAGGGGGACGAAGCCAATTTCGAGGTTGACTTTTTCTAAGCCGTGGCGGGCAATGATTCCAGCTTTTTTGGCGCGAATTTTCTTGACTCGTTTTTGTTGATTCAAGAAGTAGATGATTTCGCTGCGAAGGCTGTAGTAGCTGGGGTGGTTGACGACTTCCATGCGCCGACGAGGACGGGGAATATCGACTGTTAAGATATCACCAATTTTGGAGCCGGGGCCGTTGGTGAGCATGACGATGCGATCGGAGAGTAAGACGGCTTCATCGACATCGTGGGTAACCATGACTGAGGTGATTTGGTTTTGTTCGCAAATCTGCATGAGTTGCTCTTGGAGGTTGCCACGGGTGAGGGCATCGAGTGCGCCGAAGGGTTCGTCGAGGAGAAGGAGTTTGGGGCGGATGGCGAGGGCGCGGGCGATCGCCACCCGCTGTTTCATCCCTCCGGATAATTCCCCAGGACGCTTGTCAACGGCATGACGTAAGCCGACTAAATCAATGTGATCTTCGACAATTTGCTCTCGTTCTTGGGCGGGAAGATTGCCCATCACTTCATCGACAGCGAGGGCGATATTTTGTTTGACGGTGAGCCAGGGCAGGAGAGAGTAGTTCTGGAAGATTACCATGCGATCGGGGCCTGGATTTTTTACTCGTTGTCCTTCTAAGGTAACCATTCCTTGGGTAGGTAAATCCAGTCCAGCAATCATATTCAGCAGAGTAGATTTACCACAACCAGAGTGACCAATGAGAGAAATAAATTCTCCTTTTTTAATCTCTAAGTCAATTCCTTTGAGGGCCAGATATTCGCCTCCTCCGGTGAGGGGAAAGACTTTTTCAATGCTATCAACGGCAACAAAAATACTCATAGTTTTTTAAGGGTTCAGAAAGAGTAGGGAAAAGGAGATGGGAGCTTATTGTCCGGGAGAGATGAGTTTTTGAACCCAAGCCATAAGCCGATCCAAAATTAAGCCGATCGCACCAATGTAAACCAAAGCCAGAATAATATCGCTGATGTAGTTATTTTGGTAAGAATCCCAGATAAAAAAGCCGATTCCCACAATCCCTGACATCACGATTTCTGCGGCAATAATCGCTAACCAAGCCAAACCGATCGCAATTCTCAAACCAGTGAAAATATAGGGTAAAGCGGAAGGAATCAGAATCTTCAAGAAGAACTTAGCAGGCTTAAGCTGCAAGACTCGGCGAACATTGATATAATCTTGAGGAATTTGTTGTACCCCTACAGTGGTGTTAATTAAAATCGGCCAAACCGCTGTAATGAAAATAACAAATAAAGCCGCAGGCTGGTTTTGCTGTAGAGCAGCTAAGGCGATGGGAACCCATGCTAAGGGAGGTACAGTTCGCAAGAATTGGAAGAGAGGATCTAAGGCTTTATTTAAGAAAGCATTGAGTCCCACAACAATACCTAAACCAATGCCAACAATTGCAGCGAGAGAATAACCAATCAAGACACGCTGGAGACTAGCCATAGATTGCCAGAACAAACCGACATCAGTACCGCCGCGATTGAAGAAGGGATAGAGTAAATAGATGCGCGTGCGCTCATTGGTAATCAAAGAACTGGGAGGAGGTAATTTAATTAAGCCTAGCAAGCCCCCTTGATCGATCGGAGATAAGATTTGCCAAACAATCAAAAAGCCTAAAAGTCCCAAAATAGGTGGAATAATATTGCCTGCATTTTTCTGCCAAAATTTCAGCAGAGGATTCGAGTTTCTCGGTCTTAAGGTTGTAGTCATGATGGTTTTCCTGGTGAAAAATTGAAAAAAATGAACAGAGAGCAAGAATAGATGCTTATACAGCTTTGATTTCCAAACTGTCTAAATAGGCTTGGGGATTAGCCGGATCAAACACTTTGCCATCAAAAAAGGTTTCTGTACCGCGAGAGTCGCTGGTTGGAATATCGGCTGCGGGAATACCTGCTTCTTGAGCAGCTTCTCGCCATAAATCAGAGCGATTCACGCGATTAATTAAGTCCTGGGCATTATTTTCTAAGACAGAAGGCGGTAAGAAACCCCAGCGCACACTTTCGGTTAGGAACCAAAGGTCAAGACTCTTGTAGGGATAGGAAACGCTACCGCGAGGACTCTTCCAATACAAAGCGGCTTTTTGAAAGTCTTCAATGTTGGGTTGTCCATCTCCCATCACGTATTTGCCCATTAACATAGGTTCGAGGATATCGGCAGGTACGTTATAGTATTTGGCTCCCGCTAGAATTTGGGCCATTTCGGCGCGATTAGATTGTTGATCGCACCATTGTTGAGCTGCCATTAAGCCCTTGAGAATGGCTTTGGTGGCTCTAGGGTTTTGGTCTACCCAGTCGGCTCGCATAGCTAGGTATTCTTCTGGGTGGAAGGGCCACATTTGAGCAGTGAGGGCAGCCATAAAGCCGATATCGTCTTGGACAATTCTCGCCGGCCAGGGGTCTCCAGTGCTGAAGGCCTCCATGGTTCCGGTTTTCATGTTGGCGACGGTTTGAGCAGCAGGTACGGTGAGCAAATTGACATCGGTATCAGGGTTAATACCACCAGCAGCTAACCAGTAACGTATCCAAAAATCCTGGTTCACTTTGGGAAAGGTGTAGGCGGCGCGGAAGGGAGAACCTGATGCTTTTAAACTGAGGATGTAGTCTTTAGCGCTACTGACATCTAAGCCAATGCCTTTGCCTTCTTGACTTTTGGCGATCGCAATCCCATTACCTTGAGTGTTTAAGGTCGCCAAGACATACATGGGAATCTTGGCATTGTTTTTGGTAATCAACCCTTCAGAAATCAGGTAGGGCATGGGCATTTGCCATTGACCCCCATCAATGCCGCCCCCCGCAGAACCTATTTCTACATTGTCTCGTGCTGAACCCCAGTTCGCTTGCTTAGAGACTTCTACTCCAGTCATGCCGTATTTAGCAAAAAAGCCTTTTTCTTGGGCAATAATCAGGGGCGCTGCTTCAAAGATAGGAACAAAGCCGAGTTTCACAGCGGGGGTTTCTGGCGCGTTTTCTGAGCTAATCGCAGTGGGGGTAGCTGCTGGTGAAGTGGTAGTGGTGCTGGTGGTGCTAGGTTCTGGGGGATTGCCCAAGCAACCTTTCAGGAATACAGCACTTACTGTGGACACCGCAGCAGTAGACAAAAATTGTCTGCGAGACCATTGAGACATGAGTTTTTCTTGTTTAGTGAGATAACTACATATAGACAAAAATCTATTAAAAACAAAAAACCATAGTTTTTTATCTATATTAAAAATACTACCATGGGATTCCCGAAAAAATAACTTTTCCTGATTTGTGATTGCTGATAGTTGAGGAAATTTGAACTTATCGGTGTAGTTGTAGGGGTGAAGAATGTGACTCCGGCTCTCAGGAAGATAAATCCATTGCAGCAGAGAAACCTGTAAGTACGAGACCGATTAGAATTGATTATCTATGATGTCAGGATTTGTTAATTTATTTTGAGACATTCACCGAGTATGGGAAAATTCTGTAATAATAAATACAGAAATAATTAAATTAGCTTTTTTTCAATTCGACGATTGGACTGAGAAAAGAGATTTCTATAAGTTCGGTGACTTAAAAACGGAGAAAACTAATGCCCCTTCAAACCTCTTCCGGCTATGCCCCAGCATCCCCAGCAGAAAGATCGATCACTGCTGATTGGAACCCCCTATGCCAGATTACCTACAACCGGGATACTTGGGTTAAACTACTCCAGCCTCCTAGTGATTATGCCTGTGATGAAGCTCAGTTGCTCTGCCAGGAGTCCCCTACCATCTGGATTGCCTGGGTTCCCAATCACGGTGAGGTGAAATTAGATCGGAGTACTTTCTATTGTTAGGGAGCACATTCATGTCAGCGAAGCCAAAAGGTGAGCAACCTATCACCCCAATCTGGGACATCGTGCGGTTGTAGGTGGCGATACTCTACAGGAGTATCGCATTACCAGAATTTCGTCCTTTGTAATTGAGTTCAGGCTTGAGTAGCAATAGCTCTTGGATGCGATCGCGCTAGGCTAACCCGAACTCCTTCATCGCGGGTAAGAAATTACGATTTTCATGGTTAGAACGACTTAGCTTAATCAGAGCAAAACGTTGGAGGGGAGTCAAGAGTGCCCACTCTTCTAGGGTGAGAGAAAGACCAAAATGGTGGCTTTGCTCCTGGACACTAGCTGGAATGGTAGTAACATTATGCCATTCTGGGTTGGGGTCAATGGGTAGATCCGCTGGGCGTTCGCCCCCATACCCTGCGACCAATTGATGCAAAAATTCTCGATAGGCTTGCACCTCAGCTTGTGCATTGCAGGCGTGATCGACTAACTGCTGTCGCTCATCCTGAGAAAACTGATTCCAATCGAGCAATTTCAGTTTAACGCCACAGGTATCTAATTTATAACGTACCTGCATCGGAATGCACCGCAGGCTATCAATAAAATCAGTTTCAAATTCAAAAAAAGTCATGATAGGGTTGGTTCCGAGGCATTAATAGAGAAAATCTAGGGATTGAAACCTACGTCGCTTCAGATTCTAGAGCAATAATAATCACAGTAATATTATCCCGTCCCCCTTTTTCTTTCGCCGCATCAATTAATTTTTGAGCAACGATTTCACAAGAACGAGTCAGCTTAAGAGTAGAAGCAATTATGCCATCGGGGAGTTCTTCTGTGAGACCATCACTACAGAGTAACAGGCGATCGCCCTCCTTAAAATCCACCCGCTCCACATCAATATCCTCCGCCGCCGTATCTTCTCGTCCCAAACACTGAGAAAGAACGTGCCGCCAAGGGTGGTTTCGTGCCTGTTCTGCCGTCAACATCCCGGAAGCCATCCCCTTCGCTACCCAAGTATGATCCAGCGTCATCTGCTCCAAATGATGTCCCCGCAGACGATAGAGTCGAGAATCCCCAATATGAGCCACCCAAGGCCAATCTTCATGGCCATCTCCCTCTGGACGGAACAAAACCACCACCGCCGTAGTTCCCATATCTGAGCGCTCCGGGTGTTTGCGCTGATCTTCAACAATCGCCTGATTTGCCTTCAGCAATGCCGCCTTCAACAATTGGTCGGAAGGCTGATCAGAATCCCAATGGGCCAAAAGATATTCTTTAATGGTTGTTGTCGCCAAGTGACTAGCTTGTTCCCCTCCGGCATGGCCCCCCATGCCATCAGCAACCACAAAAAAACGCCCTTCGAGGTCATAATAAAAGGCATCTTGGTTAGCAGAACGGACTCGCCCCGTATCAGAAAGACCCATGAAGACGCGTTTCATAATTTGGCTAATCTAAATTTAAATAAGGGATGGAGATGAAGAGATTTCATATCTCTAATTGTAACCTGTTGTGGGGAACTTTTGGCTAGGGCATTCGATCTAATCGGTTGATGCGTCCCAGCAAACGGACGAGAATGATGCCTAGGGCGATCGCCAGCAACAGGGCTAACACTGCCAAACCCACCTCCTCAGCCACTATCAAAATCGCCGCTGACACAGTAAACCCACTTACCAAAATCCCATAAGTATTTACCAAACTTAAACTACTCATCCGCCGTAAAAGGCGATCGGTTTCTGTAGAACGCACGCGAATCCGTAGATCCCCCTGCTCCAATTTATCTAACGCCTCTTCCAGACGACGGGGCAACCCCAAAGCCGTATTACTCATCTGAGTCGCTTGGCGACTGAGTTCACCCAACAAATCATTTCCAGTTGATCCATTTCCACTATTCATAAGCTCTGTTGCAAACGGTCTAGCCACTTCCATAAAATTAAACTCTGGGTCAAGACCCTTACCCACCCCTTCCAAAGTTGAAAAGGCCCGCATCACAAACGTAAACGTTGCCGGAAAGCGAAAGGGTTGATCGTAGGCAATCTCATACAGATCATCACTAATAGCCGCTACTGACTGAGTTTCAAAGGGTTGATCCATAAAATGATCCAACATATATTGAATCGATCGCCGTACTGGCCCCATATCCCCCGTAGGCGCTAAAGCACCCAAGGCAATCAGCGAATTCATCACCCGATTCCCATCTTTCTGAGCAATGCCAAAAAATGTATCTAACAGCTTCTCACGAGTCAGAGGCTGAATCTGGCCCATCATGCCAAAATCGTAAAAAATCAAAGATCCTTCCGCACTCACCGCCAGATTGCCGGGATGGGGATCGGCATGGAAAAAACCACTATACAAAATCTGCATTAAATAGGCCTTCGCCCCCAACTGGGCCAATAACTTCCGATCCAGTCCCGCTGCTTCTAAGGCTTCATACTGACTAATCTTAATGCCAGGAGCATATTCCAGAGTTAAGACACGGGGAGAAGTATATCGCCAATAGACCCTAGGAACTTTTACCCAGCATTCCTGGCGAAAATTGCGGCGAAAGGTATCTGCATTACGACCTTCATTGAGGTAATCAATTTCTTCCCACAAAATTCGGCAGCATTCTTCATAAATTCCTAACCAATCTCGGCCTCTTCCCCAATCGGGATGATTCTGGAAATAACGGGTAATGCCTTTGAGAATCGCTAGGTCAATAGTAAATAACTGGCGCAGACCGGGCCGCTGGACTTTGACAACGACTTCTTCGCCGTTATGGAGTTGAGCGCGGTGGACTTGACCTAAACTGGCAGCCGCCAGAGGCAGGGGGTCAAAACTGCGATAGAGGTCTTGGACTGCTTTCCCTAGATCTTCACGAATAATGGTTTCTACTTGTTCGTAGCTGAAGGCAGGGACTCGATCTTGGAGTTTGGAGAGTTCTTCGACATATTCACTGGGAAATAGATCGGCGCGGGTGGAGAAGAGTTGACCCACTTTGATAAAGGTTGGGCCCAGGTCTAAGAAGGTTTCGCGAATCCAAATGGCCTGTTGTTTCCGTCTGGCTTTGATTTTTTCTTCGGTCATTCCCCCCCGATAGCTCCAGGATTTGCTGTTGAGCCATAGAGAGCCAAGGAGCAGCCAAACGAAGGTCCAGATGTCGAAAAATCGTCGCACTTTGGAGTATTGGGGACGATTCCAGCGATAGGCCTTGCTGTTGTAGGCTTGTTCCATGAGACTGGGGGGGTTGCTAGGTAGGTCAGAGACAGCAGATAGGGAGGTCATGCGCAGTTCTAGGGGAGTTTAGGTGGAGCGGGAGCGATACCGTTGGAGTTCGGCACGCAGTTGGGCGATTTCGGCGCGGAGGTCGTCTAAGGTTTCTTGGAGATCGGGGGTGGGGGAGTTGGTATTGCGGTAGGGGGTGCTGCCTGATCGCAGGGCGGTTTCTGCTGCTGCTGCTCGGTCTAAGACCATTTGGGGGAAGTTCCGCAGCCGCTCTTGTTGTTCTGCGTCTGATTTGCCGAAGTTGCTGAGGGTATGGGTGAGGGTGTATTCGATTTCTTCGGCGATCGCCTCTGATAGGGCACGACCGACGAAGAAGGCATGGACTACTGGGTTACTCATGAAATTTAGGATGAGGGTTTGTTTACAAAAATTATAATAACGTTGGTTGCTTTCAGAATACAGAAGAATTCTGGGGATGGGGAAGAGATTATCCTTTATCTCCCTATCCCCTCGGATCGCTCAACGGCGATCGCTATTTTTTTTCCCCTCAACCACAAAAGCGGGTTGAATCTTCAACCCGCTTCTCGTACTTGATGAGTGACTTCCTCTATTCTCAGAGATCCCCATCTATCCATTTGTATCCGTTTTAGAGCCAGAATCAAACCGTTCCTCCTGTCACTAGGCTGTTTCTAACCAATCGAAAATCCGATCAAGTTGCTCTAATGTGACCAAGCCATATTGCCACAAGACCATCGGTAACGGCCCGGGATCTTGTTCACAGTGCCTCATCGCTACAGAGATGGAAGAGGAGGAGATGGATAACTCATCTTGTAAAAAGCGGATTAATTTCGCGTAGCTTCCTGGAGACATAACTTTGTTTTTCACCTCGTCGTATTAAAAAATTATTTTGAAATCAGGGGGTTTTAAATGGGGATGGTCAGGAGACAGTTAACGATCTGTCTCCCGTTGTACAAGCATAAATCAGTTGATTTTAGACTTGATGTGATCTCCTCCAGGGGATCGATGAGATCTTGATCACCTCTTGATCTCATGTTTGAGTCTTCTGAATCGGAGATAAAGTTCCAGAGCGTTGGGAGGGACTTACGTGATGCAGTTACTCCGATGCTGAGGAGAGTGATGGACGATAAAGTGTTATCCTTTAAGTCCTCTAGACTACCAAATTTTCTACATTTTGTAAAGTCCCCTTATTTTTTTGTGAGGTGGCAGCAGGAATTTTAAAAAACTTTAATTATTGGGGGGATAAAACCGAATCTCCAGGCGATCGCCCACTTTCAATCCTAGCTCCCTTGCCCGTCCTGAGCGCAACTCTATCACCTGATTCACCGGCTCTTCTGGCCCATACAACGGACAAGAGGGAGTCCCACAAGGAGGCACAGAACCAGCAATTTCTTTAACTGTACCGTTCAATAAAAATACCATATCTAATGGCACAGGCACATTTCGCATCCAAAATGTCACGATTCGCGGTGACGGAAAGGGAAACAACATTCCCCGATTTTTAGGCAACTCTGGTCGATACATTAATCCTAATGCTTGTTGCTGGCGAGTTTGTGCCACTTCTAGTTTAATTACTTCTGTATCTATTTTTACTTCAGCAGTCACCTCGAGGTTCTGTCCTACGCCCAGGGTTGGCGCTACCGTTTCCACAGGGGGAGTAGCAATGGTGAGATGACTACAGCCAAACATCCCTACACTGAAGAGTGTAGTCAAAGCTAACGAGGCGATCGCCTTAAGGTTCTCGCAACACATATCCCACCCCTCGTACCGTCTGAATCAAACGCTTTTCCCCCTCATGCTCAATCTTCAGGCGCAAATACCGAATATACACCTCAATCACATTCGATTCCCCCATAAAATCATAGCCCCACACCTGCTCCAAAATCTGCTCACGAGTGAGCACATCACGAGGATGCTCCATTAAACACTTGAGCAACTCAAACTCTTTCATTGTCAAATCAATTCCCCGTCCATTCCGAAACGCCTTGCGCATCGATAAATCCAAAATCAAATCACTAAAACGCAACTGCTCATTACTGTCCACCCTCGATTTCAGATACAATCGCAGTCGCTCCAAAAATTCCTCACTCCGATAGGGTTTAATAAAATAATCATCCGCCCCTGACTCCAAACACGCCACCCGATCTTCAATCGTATCTTTCGCCATTAACATCAAAATCGGAGCCACTACCCCCTGTCCCCTCATTTTTTCACAAACCCTCAGACCCGAATCCCCCACCAACATCCGATCAATGATAATTAAAGCCGGTTGAGTGCCATTGTCCTGAGTCAGAGCGATT
>CAZTRW010000129.1:0-11582 GCA_964616725.1 uncultured bacterium | reverse complement strand
GCCACACGCCCCTCAAACGTGCGCGTATACCAATTCCGCCACATCCGCTTAGAAGTTGTGAGTAACACCCACGATTTTTTATCATACCATGATTGGGCGGCGATCGCATCCATTCTCGCAAAAAAACTTTCCGAACGGCCCCAAACCTCCTATCCTAACTGCATATATGATTCTGAACCCTCAAAGATGACTTTTGCTAAAATCCTGATTGCTAACCGAGGAGAAATTGCCCTCCGCATTCTCCGCACTTGTGAAGAACTCGGCATTGCCACTGTTGCCGTGCACTCTACCATTGACCGTCACGCGCTCCACGTGCAGTTAGCGGATGAGGCGGTGTGTATTGGCGAACCAAATAGCAACAAAAGCTACCTAAACATCCCGAATATTATCGCTGCTGCTCTCACACGCAATGCGACAGCAATCCATCCTGGATATGGCTTCCTGGCAGAAAATGCCAAATTCTCCGAAATTTGCGCCGATCATCAAATTACCTTTATTGGGCCTACTCCAGCAGCCATTCGTGCCATGGGGGATAAATCTACGGCTAAAGCCACGATGCAAAAAGCCAAAGTTCCGACGGTTCCGGGCAGTGAAGGACTGTTAAGCAATGAACAAGAGGCGATCGCCCTAGCTCGTCATATTGGCTACCCCGTCATGCTGAAAGCCACTGCTGGCGGTGGCGGGCGCGGCATGAGGTTAGTAAGAGATGAAAGCCAACTCATTAAACTATTTCAAGCGGCCCAAGGAGAAGCAGAAGCCGCCTTTGGCAATGCGGGAATCTACTTAGAAAAGTTCATTGAAAACCCCCGCCATATCGAATTTCAAATCCTGGCGGACTGCTATGGTAACGTCATTCACCTCGGAGAGCGGGAATGTTCGATCCAAAGACGACATCAAAAGCTGCTGGAAGAATCCCCCAGCACGGCGCTCAATCCCAGACTCCGGCAAAAAATGGGCGAAGCAGCCGTTAAAGCAGCTCGTTCGATTAACTACACCGGAGCAGGCACAATCGAGTTTCTGCTGGATCAATTTGGGAATTTTTACTTCATGGAGATGAATACCCGGATTCAAGTAGAGCATCCGGTCACAGAAATGGTGACCGGATTGGATCTGATTGCCGAACAAATCCGTATTGCTCAAGGAGAAAAGCTCTCCTTAGCCCAAAAAGATGTCCAACTGAGGGGTCATGCGATCGAATGCCGCATCAATGCTGAAGATCCAGACCACAACTTCCGTCCTCACCCAGGTCGGATCAGTGGTTGTCTCATTCCAGGGGGGCCAGGAGTAAGATTTGATTCCCATATCTACACAGATTATGAGATTCCCCCTTACTATGATTCCCTGATTGGCAAATTAATCGTGTGGGGAGCAGATCGAGACAGTGCCATTCGTCGCATGAAACGAGCTTTACGAGAATGCGCGATCACCGGTTTGCCCACAACGATCGCCTTTCATCAGAAGATCCTAGAAACACCAGCCTTTTTAGAAGGGAATGTCTACACCAATTTTATCGAAGAGCATTTTCGCTAAAGCATCATTTTCAGTAATCCTTGCTGACCCAAAAGCAATTCTCGGATTAGACTACAGATGCCTACCCAGAGAATCGGCGTGATATCAACTCCTCCTAAGGGAGGAACAATTTGGCGCAGAGGACTCAAAAAGGGTTCTGTAGGCCAAGCAACCACATTCAAAGGAAAGTGGTTCAGGTTAGCTTGCGGATACCAAGTCAGGACAATACGGAAGATAAATAACAATGTCATAAAACTGAGAATAGCTCCTAGGCTAAGATTAATCAGGTTGAGAGTAGTCATAAGGCTTTCTTGATCGTTGAGACTGTCTTGATTTTAAAGCAACCTGAGTTCGGTAGCTGGGTAAAGATCTCAATCCAGGCAGAGCGATCTTGATGTCTTTGTGGTGTAACTGCTCAGAGTTTCCCGACACTCTGTTAAAATTAAACGAAAAGTTATTCTTTTAGTAATCTCGCGTGAGGATCTATGACCCCTTCTTTAGCTAATTTTTTGTGGAGCCTGGTCTGGGGGGCTGCTATTGTGGTTATTCCTGCAACCGTGGCCTTGATCTTTATTAGTCAACGGGATAAAATCCAGCGCTCTTAAGCCATCAGGAGTCTTACAATTAGCCGCAGATCTTTGTGTTCAGTCACAGAGATCTGCGGTGTGGTCATTTATTCAGGCAAAAGGTTCACGTAGGCGATCGCCTTATGTTGGAGTTTGGTGGAGTACGGAAATCATGGTAAACATTGGACTTAACCCAGGCGCAGTATTGGGCATCGTCCTCTTTGGCGCCGGCGCTGGATTATATTTTTTGAGGTCTGTACGCCCAGAACTAGCTAGGGATCATGATATCTTTTTCATGGCCGTGGCTGTGCTCAGTGGTGGCATTCTGTTCTTCCAAGGCTGGCGACTTGATCCAATTTTGACCTTTGGTCAGTTGCTGTTGACTGGCTCTGCCATTTTCTTTGCCGTGGAAAGTATCCGCCTGAGAGGGTTGGCCACCTCACGAGCCAAACAGAATACCCCAATTATTGATGAAGATCGACCTATAAGTCGAGCTTATACTTATGAGGGATACGATCCTCGGTTAGATCAACTGGAACCAGAAGAAGATGCCCGTCCTCGGCGGATGATTGGAACCAGAGAAGACCGCTATCCTCAAGGGAGCGATCACTATGAAGATGAAACCCCCCGGCGATCATCCTCACCCCCTCGGCGACGAACTCCCCCTCCTTCTAGTCGGGCTCCCCGTCGTTCCCCATCTAGCACTCCGAGACCTTCTGAGGGGTGGGAAACTCCTGGTTATCGTTCCGGTCGGTATGATGATCCCTATGGGCCAACGGAAACGGAAGAGGATCGACCCTATCGACCTGAAAATCCCAATCCTCGGCCTCCCGTAGAGCCTCGCCGGAGTCCCCCAGCAGAACGGCCGCGTTCAGAAAGCAATACTCGCGGTGATGGCTTGAATCGCCAACCCAGAGAGCCAAGAAAAGAAGATTATGTCGATTTTGAGCCAATGGCAGAGACGCAAGACGATTCCCGCTCCGATTCCTATGGCAGTCGTGAGGATCAGGGAGACCGGCCAGGGAGTTTTGATTACTAGGAAGTGAGTGGGAGCATGGCCGGTTGGCGCAATCGAGGCTCTCAGTTGGGGGGACTATTGCTCAGGCTAGGTGCTCTAGCAGTGCTCTGGGGAGGATGTACGAACCTGGAGGTTCCCCTAGGGCCACAAGTGATGAATAGTCGCTATCGGGACGAACAACCGGCTTTAAGTGGGAGCGGCGAATATCTGGCATTTGTATCTAATCGCGATCGCCGACAGCAAATATTTCTCTATCATCTGACCCAACGACAATTTGTGGCCCTGCCTCGTCTGCACCAACCCACTGCGATCGTGGAATCCCCCAGCTTAAGCTACAATGCTCGCTACATCGTCTACTTAAGCAGCATTCGTGGCAAACCAGAAATCATCCTTTATGACCGCATTACCCGTAGACAAGAAGCCCTCACCCTGGCTTATCCTGGGTGGGTCAGAAATCCCGCCATCAGTCCCAACGGTCGCTATGTCGTATTTGAAACAGACCGTAGAGGACAGTGGGATATCGAAATCCTAGATCGCGGCCCTAATATTGAACTCGATCTCCCTGATGGTCAACCCATCCCTAACTAACCCCCGATTTTTCGGTAACTCAGTGAAAACCGACAGCCTCTTCTACAAAATATTTCAAGACTTTCCTCAATTCTTCTTTGAACTGTGCGGACTCCCCGCCACTACTGCTAACCTTTATACCTTTACCTCCATCGAAGTCAAACAACTCGCCTTCCGCCTTGATGGCCTATTTCTCCCCAGTACCAACAATCCCCAGTTACCCCTGTACCTAACGGAAGTCCAATTTCAACCAGATGAAAGCCTTTACTATCGTCTGTTTAGCGAACTGTTTCTCTATCTGAGACAATACCAACCCCCTCACCCTTGGCAAATTGTAGTCATTTATCCCAACCGTACCACAGAAAGGGAAAATCCTCTCCATTTTGGTACTCAACTCACCTTACCCCAGGTGACCCGGATTTATCTCAATGAATTACCTCAAGATTCATTAGGGGTAGGCGTGATTAAACTGGTGATTGAGAAAGAAACCACAGCAGCACAGAGGGCAAAAGCCTTGATTGAGCAAGCGAGAAATCAACTGGCAAAACTTGAAGTGCAGCAAACCCTGATTGATTTAATCGAGACTATCATAGTCTATAAACTGCCTGAAAAAAGTCGGGAGGAAATTGAAGCGATGTTAGGATTGAGTGAACTCAAGCAAACGAAGGTGTATCAAGAGGCCTTTGCTGAAGGGGAGCAGATTGGATTGGAGCGGGGAGAGCAAATTGGACAGCAGCAGGCCAAACTGGAGGCGATTCCCCGTATGTTGAGTTACGGGTTAGTTCCAGAAGTGATTGCTCAACTGCTAGATCTGCCTTTAGTAGCAGTGACTGAAGTCCTGAAGAGTTTAAATGAGGAGTGTTAAGTGATCTGGCGGGTGATGGGATATCGGCGATCGCTCTTTTTCAGTATACTACTCTTAGCTAATGTGGCGATTGGCTGTACCTATCCTAGGGTATTGGCAGAACCTTATGATCCAGGCGGAAGAAGCCTTAATAGTACCTATAGTGAATCACTCCCTCGGTTAAGCGATCGCTATCTAGTATTTGCCTCCGACCGAGGATTTAGCCAAGATATCTACCTCTATGATCTAGTAGAGCGCCGCTTAATTGATCTGCCTGGTCTGAATTCTTTGGATATGATTGCTTCTCATCCCGATGTTTCCGTCGATGGGCGCTACATCGTTTTTGCTGGCAATCGTCAGGGGAAAACCGATATCTATCTGTATGATCGCTCTCTACGCCAACTTCGCAATCTTACCAGTAACTTAAATACCCAAGTGCAACATCCCGTATTAAGTGCTGACGGCTCTCACATTGCCTTTGAAGCCAATGCTAAGGGTCAATGGGATATCTTTGTCTACAACCGCATGGGACAGAGAATTAATGAGTAGCAGGGGAGAGATCTGATTCTCCCCCCACCCAACAGTTATCGCCACCCAATCCATTCAAAAAAAGTTTGGTTGCTCAAAAGCTCCAAAGCTAGCAGGATCATAATTCCGATCATGGCAAAGCGACCATTCAACTGTTCCGCATAGGTAGTCCATCCAAAGGAGGGTTCAGGGGAATCAGCAGGAGGTACAACAGGGGGGTTTGAGGCGGTTTGATCCGTAGAGTCAGGAATTTGAGAAGTCATAGTTTCTCCCAATAGGCCAATCAGTTAAGATTCTAAGTCTTGAACGGATGTAATGAGCGATCGCACTTCCTCAGTACCTTCAGAAGGCTCAAACGTCAAAGGAAACTTCCCTCGTGCCAACAAGCGTAACCCGATCGGAGCAATACTGAGCAAACCCTTCAGATCCCGAAACCCATCAGCAACCACTTTCAGCGCAAATTGACGTTCATCTACCCAACCTCCCTCTTTCACCATCTCAATTAATACCTTACGGTGGCGGATAGGACGACTCGATTGAGCCGTATAGCGATCTAAAATTTTCCCTTTAATTTTACTAATTTGCTCTAGAGGATTGACTGCCATCGGACAAACTGCATCACAATAGAGACATCGGGTACAAGCCCACACCCCACTACTGGCATTATTGTATTGATCTAATCGCTCGGAGGTTTGGATATCGCGAGAATCAGCCACCATACGGTAAGCTTTCGCGAGGGCATGGGGGCCAACGAACTTAGGGTTAACCTCTACTGCATTACACTCAGAGTAGCACGCCCCACAGAGAATACAGTTACTAGCTTGATCCAGTTGCGATCGCACCCGGGGAGACTGAAGAAACTCTTGCTCTGGAATTGAGCCTAAAGCCACCTTCACATACGGATCAACCTTCTCTAGACTATCCCAAAAAGACTCCATATCCACCACCAAATCCTTAATCACCGGAAAATTCCCGAAAGGAGCAATGGTTACCGTCGGTACAGAATACTCACTGGATTGTCTCTTGAGTTCATCCCCTACATTTTCTTTACAAGCCAGAGCAGAACGGCCATTAATTCGCATCCCACAACTACCACAAATGGTATTGCGGCAATTTTTGCGGAACGCTAGACTCCCATCTTGTTCCCACTTAATCCGATTCAGGCAACTCAAGATCGTCTCACTGGGATCAACCTCTAAGGAATAACTCTGAACCCGAGGAGAAGACTTTTGCTCTTGGCGAATGATCTGAAAAACAACTTCCATGACTTTAGACTTTTGGCTGAAGATCCCAACACTGACCTTCTAATTCTACCCTGCTTGCTCTTCTTATATATTGAACCCCCCTTTTTCCCCTCACTCCAACTTGTCTGGGGTGGGTGATCCAAAAGAGTTCAAGAAAGAAGCAAGCGATCTTAGGAAGTTTCAGAAAAAAAATCAAAAAAAAGTTCAAAAAAACAGTCGAATTGTGTACTATACTTGTTAAGTCTATCAGGAAAAACCTGATCGAGACCGGTACCAGACCCTGTTCAACCCACTCTGAAGGAATTTTCTTCAGGGTCATTAGTTATGGGTCTGTAATTGACGGTCATCAAGCCAGTCCACTTCAGTTAGGATAAGTCAATGAATGAACAACTGCCTGATGCTCCCTTAACGGGTAAAGCATTGCTGAACAAAGTCAACGAACTGTCCCATCTATCCCGCAGAGAGAGGGCAAAATATTGTGGGTACTATAACTTACGAGGGGGCGAGTATCGTGTGAACCTATCGGAGTTCTATGATGCAGTTCTTGCGGCGAAAGGTATCGATCTCGAACCCGGAAAATCCAAGGATGGTCGCGGTCGCGAGCCAACTTTCCGAGTTAGTGTTCATAAAAATGGCCAAATTGTGATTGGTTCAACCTACACGGAAGCCATGGGGTTGAAGAAAGGAGATGAATTTGAGATTAAATTAGGCTACAAACACATTCACTTGATTCAAGTCGATAGTGACAAAAATGGATCTGAACCGGACTAGACCTAGCCAAAGTCTAGAGGAAAGACTACAGTGAGATCATTTCCGTCTAGATTGAAGGTCTCATGTTGGTGCAATGGATCAATGGGTGGCTACTCTCCCATTCAGGACTGTTTAACAGTATTGCCTTTTTTGGATCTTGGCTAATTTTGTGGTTGCCGATCGCCATCCCCATCGCCCACTATCTCCAGTGGCAACCTCCCCATCCTTTAACTGGGCAACAAAAGCTCTCCTTGCTTATCCCCCTATACCTGTTAGTTCCTCTCTTGTTAGGAGTAATCCCCACCCGAGAAAGCCGTCCCCTTTCTGACTATGGTCTCAGGTTAGACCTGCAAGTTTTCCTCTCATTAGTAGTAGGAGTTAGCTTGGGCTTGCTGACCCTATTTATCGGCTATGGCTTACAGATTGTTTGGGGAGGGTTGCAGTGGCAACCTTCCCCAAGAAGGGGTTCTTGGGTAAAAATTTTAGTACCAATTTTCGGGCTAAGTTTATGGATTAGTGGCACAGAAGAAGCTGTCTTTCGCGGTTTTCTGCTGACAGAACTGGAGAAAGAGATCACTAGAGAGGGGGCGGCAATCATTTCGAGTACCCTTTTCGCCCTGTCTCACCTGATCTGGGATATTCAAGGAGGTTGGCGACAATTGCCCGGATTAGGATTAATGGGAGGAGTTTTAGCGTTAGCCCGTTGGGTGGATGGAGGGAATTTGGGATTGGCATGGGGATTGCATACTGGTTGGATTTGGGGGTTAATGGGTTTAGAAGCGACTGATGTCCTCAAGAAAAAAGAGATAAGTCTGATGCCCTGGTGGGTGAGCGGTTTAGACGGACAACCCCTCAGTGGACTGATGGGAATTTTGATCATGGTGATTACAGGTTTGATGCTAAGATTAAGTGCTCATCAGTGGGGTTGACTGAAAGGGTTCGATGGTCAATAGAGTAAGGGGATTGAGAGGAGAAAAGCGGGTAAATTGACCAACGGGGATAGAGCGAGATAACTGCACTTGGAGGAGATGATAAGTAAGCTGATGGCGATGAACCCAGGCGATCGCCTCCTGAAGATGCTCCACAGTTGCTAAGGCCAGAACAATCTTACCTAGAGGCAGTAGAGTCGCCAAAGCACAAGCTAAAATCGGCTGGAGAGCATCCCCAGTACCGCCAATAAAAATGCGGTGAGGGGGAGGCAATTGACGGAGAATATCCGGGGCCTTGCCTTGAATAGAGGTAACATTAGAAACTTGGAAGTGACGGGTATTTTGTTCGATCAGTTGGATACCAGCAGCCGTCTTTTCAATCGCATAAATTTGGGAAGTGGGAAATAACCGCGCAATTTCAATCGATACAGAACCCGTTCCAGCCCCAATATCCCAGAGCAATTGACCCGGAAGCAGGCCAAGTTCTCCCAAGATGAGCAGGCGGATTTCTCGCTTCGTCATCAATCCAGGTTTGTCAGGAAAAGTGAAAAATTCCCGATCGGGGATGCCAAAAACGGGAAGAGGAGAGGGAGGCGAGGGAGAAGGCGTTTCTTTGGTGGTGCGTAATAAAATCACAACGTTGAGGGGAGAAAAGGTTTGGGTGAGGGCCTGTTTTGAGGAGAGGTGATGGAGGCGTTCATTCGGTCCCCCTAGATTTTCGCACACCCAAAGTTCATAGTGGGTGGGAAGATCAAGATGGGTGAGTAAGCGAGCGATCGCCCCAGGAGAATGAATCGGATCGGTTAGGATCCCAATGGGAGATTCTCCTTTTTGCACCAAATCAATTAGCGGCTCCAGAGAGCGACCATGGCTACTGATAATCTGGGCATTCTGCCAAGGAAGCTTGATCCGACTAAAGGCTAATTGAATGGAACTAACATGGGGATGGAAGTGTAGCTGCTCTGGTGGAAAATAAGACAGCAGCAGCCGTCCTAGCCCAAAAAAGAGAGGGTCACCAGAGACAAGGATGACAATTTTTTCAGCCGGAAGATAGTCCTTGACTTGCCGAAAAGTTGGGGAAATTTCGTTTAAGACCAACCGTTTGGCTCGATGTTCTGGAAAGTATCCTAAGTGGCGATCGCTTCCTACTAGCACTGTCGCCTCAGTTACAATTTGCTGAACAGAAGCCGATAATCCCAAAGCGCCATCCAATCCAATTCCTACTACATCGATCATACTTTTTGAGAACCTCAAGAACCCTATTATAAAATAAGAAATAACCAACTCAAAAATGGGCTGATAATTGATATGAGTCAAAGTCCCCAAATGGTCAAGCAGTCCGCAGGTGATCCCCAATCTACCCCAACGGTAGATTGGGGTAGCCGTTTGCCCGACCATACCCAACTCCCCGATCATGATGGCAACTTTGTGAAAAACTATCAAGAACCCCCCCAAGGTGACCTGCTTACCGACTCCCTCCTCCCCGTTTTAAAAGAACTTCATCCCGATGGGAACTATTGCATCGGTCGAGACTCTGGCATTTACTGGCGACTTCCCGATCCCCCCGAAACCCCCGAAAAAGGTGCAGAAGCTCCCGATTGGTGTTATATTCCTAATGTCCCTGCCACCATCGCAGGTCAACTGCGCCGTTCCTATGTTTTGTGGCACGAACCCACTCCCCCTTTAATCGCCATAGAATTCGCCTCTGGCAATGGAGCCGAAGAAAGAGATCAAACTCCCATTAAAGGAAAATTTTGGGTCTACGAACGAGCTATTCAAATTCCTTTCTATGGCATTTATGAAGTCATGAAAGCTCAGATAGAAGTCTATCAATTAATCAATGGTCGCTATCAGAAAATGAAACCGAATAGCCGAGGTCATTATCCCATCGAACCGCTAAGGGTAGAATTAGGAATTTGGCAAGGAGAATATCAAAATCAAGAATGGCCTTGGCTACGGTGGTGGGACGCTCAGGGGAATTTGTTGCTGACTGGCCAAGAATGGACTGAACAAGAGCGAGAACGGGCTGAGCAAGAACATCAACGAGCCGAGCAAGAGCGAGAACGGGCTGAGCAGGAACGGGAGCGAGCTGATCGCCTCATGGCACAATTACGAGCATTAGGAGTAAATCCAGAAGGTTAGGGAACCATCAAATCTCCTCAATCCAGGCTAACAAAACTTGAGTAACACGGTCTGGTTGTTCATCATAAGCACAATGGCCGGCCTGTTCAATTTCTACCAATGTAGCCCAGGGATTTTGCTCTACTAATTGGCGACCTTGATCGATTGAAAAAATGGGATCTTGCTGTCCCCAAACCAGTAAAATCGGCATTTTCAATCGGGGGAAGGTACGTCCCACATGGGGGATATACTCTGGTTTATTTTTGGATTGAAAAAGACGACAGAGAACTTCTACTGCACCAGGATCTTGAGGAGGGGTAACAATCATATTTACCAAGTCTTGATCAACCAAAGTTTTATTCACATAAACCGATCGCAATCCCTGCCGAACGATACTCTCTAGCCAGGGACGATAAAACAGCAGGCGAAACAGGGGAGGTAAGAGAAAACTGGGAGTTAAAATACTTTCTAAAGAGGCTAATTTAGCTTGTAAGGGAGAACGAAAGAACTCGGCGCGGGAGGGAGGAAGGGTAAATAATACCAATCCTTGGACGATCGCTGGATAAGTATCGGCGATCGCCAAAGCAACCGATCCCCCCAGAGAATGACCCACCAAAATCATCGGACGATTAATCCAACTGCGCCAAAAATCGTACACCTGAGCCATCCAGAGTGCTGCTCCATAGCGTTCCGGAGCTTTTTGCGATCGCCCAAATCCCAGCAAATCTACCGCATAAACCCCATGCCGAGCACTCAACGGCTCCAAAACATAGCGCCATTGACCCAAACTCGAACCAAACCCATGTAAAAACAGAATGGGGATTGCTTCCCGTCGAGAGTCACGGAGCAGATAACTGTATCGGATCTGCCATCCTCGCCACACCCAATACCGTTGTTTCCCAATCGAGTTCATGTCAAACACTACCCACGCGACGCAATCCCAACCATCCCCCCAAACCGCCGACGAAGGCTCCAAAGCCTAACAACAAGAAAAACAACGTCATCGTATGGGTATAAAAGCCCCAATCAGACCCCTGAAATTGAGAGAACAAAGGTATAAAAGAGATTTGATCTGACAGCAGAGCTAGAGATGCTTGCTCTACTCCCTGTACAATACTCCAAGCGATCGCCCCCCCAACTCCCCCCAAAACCATCCCTTGTACCATAAAAGGGAACTGAATCCATAGACGAGTGGCTCCCACCAAATGCATAATCTCAATTTCCCGACGACGGGACACTACGATTAACTCAATAGTAGTGGTCATGACGGCGATCGCACTGATCATCAACACCATCGTCACCCCCAACCCCAACCACCGCAACCCCCGATTAATCTCCGAGAGCATTTGTACCGCTACCTCCCCATAAATCACCTCATCCACCCCAGGTAACCCCTCCAGTTCAGACACCAAAACTCGTAAAGACTACGCCGAATCCGCCTTCACTCTTAACTCATCTACCAGCGGATTCTCAGGTAAAATGGCGATCGCCTCCTCAGAAGAACTC
>CAZTRW010000128.1:0-11755 GCA_964616725.1 uncultured bacterium | reverse complement strand
GTATAGTTATGGTGCGGTTTTGTGGCACTGGGCGGCTGGCAAAATCAAAGTGTTGTTCCATGAGGGTAAAGCGAGACATGAGCAGTTGTCTGAGGAGTTGGGAAAGGAGACGGGGTTTCGGGTGCTCCCGATTTTACTGACTCTAGAAGAAGGGCAATCCGTACAGGCGGAGGAGGGGGGAGAGTGGTTGAGTCAGAGGGAGGCATTGGCGGTGGAGCCTTTGCTGAATCCAGAGGCGATCGCTGGTGCGATCTTACTTCCACAAGCTCAAGTTGATCCCATTGCTCTGAATGAGGCTTATCAACACGCCTTCCAACGGCAGGGAGGGGTGATTGCCCCAGGAGAAGTAGGGGCGAACGGTTGTTCTCCTCTACTACAAAAAGGCGATCGCCTTTTGGGAGTGGTGGTCTCAGCACAAACCTATTACGCCGCCAATATTGCCGTTTGTGCCGGGGGATGGACTCGTCGCCTTTTACACCAAGCCGGTGTAAACGTTCCCGTCTACTTTACCCACACAGAAGTGATTGAAATTCCTCATTGTTCCCTGCGTTTATCTGGGTTAGTCCTTCCGGCTCAAACTCAGCGATACCAGCTAGAAGCCGATGCCAGTCAAGCTGATTTAGGCGCACTGTGGGATTGGCCAGGCTATGAGCCAAGTCCAGCCATTCTCGATCCGGGCGCAGTACAATTTCCAGAGGGTCGGGTTATCCTTGGACAAATTAGCCGCGTGTTAACCGATCCTTATGCTCAGGTGGATGCCCAAGAGAGTGAGCGCCAGTTGCGTGCAGGAGTGGGACGAATTTTACCAGCTTTGGCTGAACAGCCAGGAAAGTGGCATTCTTGTTTGGCAGCGTTTTCGAGGCAGCAGTTAGCCTTGGTGGGGGCTGTGCCAGGGAAAGAGGGATTGTATGTATTTTCTGGCTTTGAAGCCCCATTTACTCTGGTTCCAGCGATCGCCCCTCGGTTTGCTCGCCAAGTAGCCGGTACCCCCGATCCTCTCCTCACCGAACTGGGACTACTCCAAACAGGGAACAGTTAACCGAAAAACTTGCTTGTCTGTCGTCAATCAACTATAAGCTAATACAAGTCCAACGTCAGGAGTTGAACGGATGAGTGCCTTAGACAGTGCTTTGGAGATCTTAGAACAGACAAGTCGAACGTTTTATATTCCCATTATCCGTCTTCCACCTGGATTACAAGAAGCAGTAGCTTCTGGCTATCTCTGTATGCGAGCCATTGATGAGATTGAAGATCATCCTACCCTAGATACCCGCGTCAAGCGCGAGATTCTGCGGGAAATGAGCGAGGGGTTGCAGTCTGGAGTTAATAATACTACCTTGGCACAGATGCCTCAACCTGGAGGACTCTATCGAGAGGAAATGCCAGAGGTGAGTTTAAGGTTATACGAGTGGGCAACTTTAGCGCCAGAGTCCATCGCTCCTCGAATTTGGGATGCTACCGCAGCAATGGCGAATCGCATGGCAGATTGGGCTGATTGTCACTGGCAGGTGCTGACGGAGAGAGACTTAAATCGTTATACCTTTAGTGTGGCAGGGGCTGTGGGTTTAATGCTTTCCGATCTGTGGGCTTGGTATGATGGGACTCAGACGAATCGCACGGAGGCGATCGCATTTGGCCGCGGCTTACAGGCAGTAAATATTCTCCGCAATCATCAGGAAGATTTGCAACGAGGGGTAGATTTTTTTCCCGAAGGATGGACTGCCGAAGATATGCATACCTACGCTTGCCGAAATCTGCACTTGGCCAATGCCTATACGCAGTCACTCCCCCCTGGGCCAGCTTTAGAGTTTTGTAAAATACCCTTGGCTTTAGCTTATGCCACCCTAGAAGTCCTCAGAGCAGGGGAAGAAAAGCTCAGCCGTCTTGCAGTGATGAATTTGATCGAGCAGTTAACCGTGGAGAGATAACAATTTGACATACTCACCGCTCCTTTAGGAGCGGTGAGTATGTCAAACCCGTTCATGTCGAACGCAGTCCGAAACCCGTCGCTTGCTCAATCAAATTCTCTGCTTCATCAGGAGATTGATAAAGCAACTCCAAAAAATCTCCTGGTTCCATCCCCACTAAACGAGCATAAAATCCTACTTCCCCCATAATTCTGGCTTCTGATTGTCGCAAATACATACTGAGACAATGGCGAGCTTGATCAGCCGGTTGTCGCTGAGTCCGAAAAAAAGCCAAGGCATTCAATAGCCTGTCCTCATAGGGAGCCAGCGGTTTCAGATCAAATCCTACGGGAATACGCTTGGTCATAATTAGCTTTAAGTCTAGGAAGATAGTATAAGTCAGAATCGCACCTCCAATCGGCTTTGAATACAACCATCAATGCAGGAGTATCACTATGGTACACTATACTAAATTTCGCCTTATATTTAAGAAAATTTCTCATTTGTGAGAAGGATCTCATTGGTGTCTCATGGCTCATGACCTGCTCTCTAACATTCCCCCGAAAATGCAGAAACCCTCTTTGTTAGCGGGGTTAGGCCTTGGCATGATCGCGCTGCTCATTGGTCTGATCTACAGCATTACCCTGGGTGCTCGCGATATTCCCTTGCCAACCATTCTTGAATCTTTTGTCACCTTTAATGGCTCCTTTGACCATTTAGTGGTTCAGACGATCAGACTACCGCGATCGCTCATGGCAATGGCAGTCGGGGCAGCGCTGGCAGTATCGGGGGCACTGATGCAAGGGTTAACCCGCAACCCCTTAGCCGAGACAGGCATTTTAGGGATTGAAGCTGGAGGTGCCCTAGCTGTCGTGGTGACGTTGTTCTTATTGGGCAGTTCTTCGCTAACCGTGTATGCGGCTGTGGCTTTTTTGGGGGCGGCGATCGCCGCCATTTCCGTCTATGGGTTGGGTAGCTTAGGGCGAGGCGGCGCAACACCACTCAATTTGACGGTAGCTGGAGCGGCGATGACAGGGTTTATTTCTGCCATCACCACAGCAATTTTGATTGTGAGTCAGCGCACCCTAGAAGAAATTCGGTTCTGGTTAGCCGGTTCCCTGGCGGGACGAGATTTTGACCTGTTTCTCCGGGTGTTGCCGTTTATGCTGCTGGGGTTGCTGCTGGCATTGCTTCTGGGCAAGCAGATCACTACCCTCAGCTTGGGAGAAGACCTCGCCAAGGGATTGGGACAACAAACGGTGTGGGTGAAGGTGCTCACCGCTGTCAGTGTAGTGTTGCTGGCGGGCAGTGCTGTAGCGATCGCCGGTCCCATTGGCTTTGTCGGGCTAGTCGTACCGCACATGGTTAGGTTCTGGATTAAGACCGATTATCGCTGGATTGTCCCTTATGCGGCAATTTGGGGAGCGATCTTATTATTAGTCTCAGACATTGCCGCACGAGTGTTATTTAAACCCCAGGAAATCCCCGTGGGCGTGATGACAGCGATCATCGGTGCGCCCGTATTCGTCTATTTAGCCAAATCAAAGGTGAAGCGATGAGAGAGCGTTTGCTGATTCAATCATCCCTCCTATCATTCCAGGTTGATCGCCGCTTACCCAGGCTATTACTGATTCTGGGGTTGCTCTGTTTTGCCGCGATCGTGGTCAATGTACAGCAGGGAGAGTATCCGATCACGATCCTAGACATTATCAAAACACTACTCGGCCTTGACACAGGTAATCCCGATCATCCCTTTGTCGTTTATACCTTGCGCTTACCTCGCACCCTGGTTGCCTTCATGGTTGGCATTGCCTTAGCCATTTCTGGGTGTATCTTTCAAGGACTGACGCGCAATCCCTTAGCCGATCCCAGCATCATTGGCATTAACGCCGGAGCCAGTTTGGCAGCAGTTGGGGTGATTGTCCTGTTTCCAGCGACCCCCTTTTATCTGCTGCCGATCGCCGCGTTTATGGGAGCAGTATCGATTGCTTCGCTGATCTACGGGTTAGCCTGGAACCGGGGGAGTTCTCCCACCTTGCTGATTTTGTTGGGAATTGGTTTAGCGGCGATCGCCGCTGCCTTCACCAGTTTAATGATTACCTTTGGGTCGATTTATGATGTCAGTCAGGCTCTAGTTTGGCTAGCGGGCAGTGTATATGGGCGCACCTGGGAACAGTTTTTTGTGTTTCTCCCCTGGGTTGTTTTCGGTATTCCGATCGCCTTATCGTTGTCCCGGCATTTAAATGTCCTCAATTTGGGAGAAGAGGTTGCCAAAGGCTTAGGCAGTCGGGTGGAATGGCAACGAGGTACTCTAGTGCTGATTGCGGTTGCTCTAGCGGGCGCGTCGGTAGCTACGGCAGGTACAATCGCCTTTGTGGGACTAATCGCCCCCCACGTTGGACGACAACTGATTGGAGCTAATCATCAAAATTTGCTACCCGTCACCGCACTCCTGGGTGGCTTGCTCGTCACCCTAGCAGATTTAATCGGCAGAATTCTCTTTGCCCCAATTGAATTACCTTGTGGGGTGGTGACAGCGGCGATCGGCGCTCCGTTTTTTCTCTATTTATTCATCCGTCAGCGATCGCCCAGTTCCACTAAAGGGGCAAATTAGCTACGGTTGGGGTTGCCTGTTCAAGGATAATACGCTATGTTCAAATGATAATATTTAGCAACAAGCAGGATAATGGTTTCCTTTTCACAGCCAAACTGGGTGGATTCTCAAGCACAGGTAGGTGCGACGGTGCAGGTTGATCCCCATGACCCATTGGATGTGGTGGAGTGCTACGCCAAGGAGCACGGGCGCGGGATTGAGCGATCGCTGCAACTGCGATCGGGCATGGCACTCAACATTTTAGATGCGCCGCTGCTGTATGAGAATTCAACAAAGGTAACGGAGGAAGCCTATCATGGGGTCGAGTTTCATTTCCACATCCAGGGACACCATGACGATGGGTTGACCCAGGTGGGCGATCGGGAGTTTTGTATCCGGGGCGGTGGGGTGCATCCCAAGCACCGACTCTACGGGGCAGAGCAGCGGGCGTTGGAGGTGTCGTTGTGGTTGGAAGAGGCAGTGTTGCGATCGCTGCTGGCGGATCGGGCAGGCGAGTTATCTCCAGAATTGGCAGATTGGCTGCGCTCCGAGGATGCATTGCGCTATACCCGGGTGGGCAAGGTGACACCGGAACTGGAGCGGGTGTTGTGGGAGATTGTGCGTTGCCCGCTTCAGGGATTGCCGAAACGCTTATTTTTGGAAGGGAAGGCGTTGGAGGTTTTGGGGATGGTGGTGGCGATGGAGCAGGCGCGGCAGGGGCGATACTCCTGCGGAGTCGCTGCACGAACGCCGAACCCTTGTTTGCCCAGGGGGACAAGGGAACGGGTACATTATGCGCGGGAGTTGCTGTTGCAACAGGTGCATGAGCCGCTGACCCTGGAGGAATTGGCGCGGCGATCGCAGTTAAATGAAAGTACGCTGCGGCGAGGGTTTAAGCAGGAATTTGGCATGACGGTATTTGATTATTTGTTGGATTACCGCCTAGAGCAGGCACGGGCAATGCTAGAGCGGGGCACAATGCAGGTGTCAGAGGTGATGGCAGCGATCGGTCTGCGGAATCGCAGCTATTTTGCAGCGGCGTTTCGGCGCAAGTTTGGGCAGAATCCCAAGCAGTATCAGCAGCAGTTTGGCTCATAGCCGTTAAACTGGTTTGCGTCGGAGTGGGATCAGACGATTAAGATTGAGTTAGTAAAGCTGAGCCTTGAACCCGTGGCTCTGAGCTAGGGAGGTCGATGCAATGGCGGGATTGGACGTACTACGAGCGAAGCGATCGCAGATTCTGGAGATTGCGGCGCGGCATGGAGCATTGAATTTGCGGGTGTTTGGCTCGGTGGTGCGAGGAGAGGAAACACCGGAGAGTGATATTGATTTTTTGGTTGATTATGACTTGGAGAAGGTATCACCCTGGTTTCCGGTGCGGTTAATTCGGGATTTGGAGAGCGCTTTGGGCACAAGGGTCGATGTGGTGACGGTCGGGGGATTGAAGGCGCGGATTCGGGATCAGGTGATCCAAGAGTCTGTGGAATTATGAGAAGCTATCAGGAGCGACTATTAGATATTGAGGATAGTATTTTCGGGTAGATCTGAAATTGGTGTGGTCGATCGTGGAGCGGCAATTGCCAATCTTAAAGGCTCAAATCGCCGAGATTTTGGCGAATGGGTTGTGACATGCTTGGACGGATTACGGGTGGCGCGATACTCCTACGGAGTCGCTTTGCGAGCGCAGTTATTTTGCTACGGCTCTCCGCAAAAAATTTGGGCAGAATCCGCAGCGCTATCAGCAGCAGTTTTGGTGAGGGTAGGCGGTGAGCTATTTAGGTGATGTAGCCAGTGAGAAAAATTAGCTGATTTTGGATGGTTTCAGTTGACTGAACGGCTGCAATTTTGAGTAAGCCTCTGACTTGCTGCCCGATCGAATATTGCTGCTGCCGAGCAAGAATGATCCCGGCATGAACACGTTCTTGAGGCATAAAGTCGCTGTGTAGACGGCAAAAATCACCGATATTAAAACTGTAGATGACTCTCTGTTGTTCGGTTGCCCAGACTAATTGTTCTTCGTCGGTCATCCCTAATCGATTGGCTTCAGCGACGGTAAGTACATCGAAATCAGCATTGCGTAATGCTTTAATGAGTGCTCATTTGATCGTATCTTCATCCAGGTAGAGGCGAATCATGATGAATTATTGAGGCTAGCTGTATCGCTGTTCCCACTGGGCATTTTCCTCAGTTTGGGCAGTGAATTCTGCATCTAGAACCGCTTTGTTGATGTAGTAGTAGGCGATCGCAGCGTGAATGCTAGCCAGATTAAGGAAGGGCTTGTCTTCAAGGATTTCTTCAGGGGTAACTCCAGCTTTAATTTCAGTAACGATGTATTGCACAGTAATTCGACTGCCTGCAATACAAGGCCTTCCTCCGCAAACACCGGGAGTTTCACTAATAAGTGTGCCAATGTTGGTTATCGTCGGCATCGGATAAAAAACGTTAAATTACCACGATCGTAGCATTGTTGTGGGAGCAGTGCCAGAGGGGATAATTGTCATTTAGCGTTCAAAAATAATTTCGGCTAGCGTTCTTTTTGCTTGTCTTGTCTGGATGATGTTGGTAACTTCTTGATACTTATTCTCAAGTATCTGGTGGTGTGAAACTGATGAGCAAGGTGAATGACCTGGGCGGTTTGGTATTGAGTTTGGTGCTGGTGGGTGGATGGTCGGCGATCGCGGCAGCGGCAGATCCACAGGTGCCAGAGAAGGCTGTGCCAGAAAATGCTGATATACAGCCACCGATAGGCACGGTGCAGGATGTGCCCGCAGCAGCGACTTCTGTGAAAGAGTGGCTGGCCCAGATCGAAGCCGCCACCGTGCAAGTTACTGCGGTGAAACTGGAACGCAGCGAAACCGGACTGGATATCGTGCTGGAAACCGCCGAGGGCAAACCCTTACAAGTGGATGCAACGAAGTTTCGCGCTGAGGGCAATAGCCTAATTGCCGATATCCCCAATGCGGTGCTGGCATTGCCGGATGCAGCCGGCTTTAGCACCGAAAACCCCACGGCAGATATTGCCACGGTGCAGGTGGTGCAGCAGGATGTCAACACCATTCGGGTGAGCGTGACGGGGAACATTGCCCCACCCACAACGGAGGTGACGCTGAAAACAGGAGAACTCGCCTATAGCCTCAACCCAGCAGCCGATGAACCGGATGAGGAAATTGTGGTGACGGGTGAAGGGCAGCGGGGCTATCGGGTGCCGAATGCTTCTGTTGGCACTCGAACTGATACCCCTACAAGAGACGTTCCCTTTTCAGTTCAGGTGCTGCCTAGAGATTTGCTTCGCGATCAGAATGTAACCAGTATCAATGACGCTCTAAAAAACGTCCCTGGCGCTGTGCCCACTTTGATCCCCTCATTCAATAATGCTTCTTTTAATATTCGGGGATTTAGAACTGGGAATTTTGTTAACCTTAGCCCAAATTCAGATATCTTGAAAGATGGCATCGCCGATCCAACAAACTTATTTGGTGTTCAGTTTACTAATATCGAACGAATAGAAGTTCTAAAAGGTCCAGCATCTGTTCTTTTTGGTCGTGGCACTCCAGGGGGAACGATAAATCTAATCACGAAACAACCTCTGAGTAGCCCCCTGTACGAAGTTGAAGCAACCGTTGGCAGTTTTGATTTCTATCGCGGAGCAATCGATTTTTCAGGACCTCTGAATGAGAGTAAAACAGTTCTGTATCGCTTAAATGCTTCTTATCAAGACTCAGGTAGCTTTGTCGATTTCTTGGAAAATCGCAATATCCTTGTTGCACCTGTTATTAGTTTTGCTTTGAGCGATCGCACAAAATTAACGCTAGATTTTGAGTATCGAGAAGCGCGTACCGATGGTTTCTCTACAGGATTACCTCTTGTAGGCACAATTCTTTCTAATCCAAACGGAAAGATTCCTCGGAGCCGAAACGTTGGTGAACCTTACTTCTTCTCCGACACAAAAATCATTTCTGCTGGCTATAATTTTGAACATAAATTTAGCGATGATTGGTCAATTCGCAATGTCTTCCGTGCATCATTTTATGATCTTGATGAAATTCGCAATTCAGTCAGTCGTCTAGGTGCAGATAATCGCACGGTTAGCAGAAACATTTTCGATACTATTACTTACTATAATGCCTACACTCTGGTAACAGATGTCACTGGCAAATTCAATACTGGCTCAGTTGAACACAAATTACTTTTTGGGTTTGATCTCAGTCGTGTTGATAACACACGCACTTTTTTTGGTGATGGCACAATTCCTCCTCTTGATATTTTCAATCCTATCTACAATCAGCCTTTTTCTATAATTCCTGGAGGAGGAGAATTTCGTTTCGATCAAGCATCCTTAACCGACTCATTGGGAATATACGTTCAAGACCAGATCAAGCTGACAGAGAATCTAAAGTTACTGTTAGGAGCACGATTTGATACTTATAAGCAAACCGATCGCGATTTTGTGAGCAATGATAGTTTTTCTCAATCTGGTAGTAACTTGAGTCCACGCTTTGGCTTAGTTTACCAACCAATTCAGCCTATTTCCCTTTACGCTAGTTATAGCGAATCATTCACCCCTGTGATCTCTGGAGTATTTAGCAATCGTGTCGACGGTAGCCCCTTTAAACCGGAGCGCGGTAGACAGTATGAGGTAGGAATCAAAGTAGATCTAAGCAATAAACTCTCAGCAACTCTGGCATTTTTTGATTTGACTCGCTCTAATGTGCTGACTGATGATCCAAATGATTCTCGCTTCTCTATACAGACGGGTGAACAGAACAGTCAAGGGATCGAACTCAACGTATCAGGCGAAATTCTACCAGGTTGGAACATCTATGGTGGCTATACCTATACGAATGCTCGCTTGACCTCTGACACGACTTTTCCTGTAGGTAATCGCTTGCAAACCTCCCCTCAAAATGCCTTCAGCTTGTGGACAAGTTACGAACTTCAGAAAGGTGATTTGAAAGGGCTTGGGTTCGGGCTAGGTTTTTTCTATGTGGGCGATCGCGCAGGTGATCTTGCGAATAGTTTTATGATTCCAAGCTATTTTCGCACTGATGCTTCTATCTTCTACAAACAAGATCGATTGCGTATTTCTCTAAATTTCAGAAATCTGTTTAATGTTGATTACTTTGAAACTGCTCAAAATAGAAATAGAATTGTTCCCGGTGCTCCATTTGAAGTGCAAGGAACAATTTCTTGGAGGTTCTGAGTTAATTGCATGAGCAAGTTTCTGCGCCGTTTAAGCCATTTTCTACTTCTCAGTTTTGTGGTATTTGTGCTGGTCTTAAAGATTCATAGCTACAATTACCATGCTAGGAGCCAGACTCAAACACCACAGAACTGCCACATCGTACAACATACGATGGGCGAAACTTGCGTCCCTAATGTTCCTCAGCGTATTGTGACAACCTTTCACACTACGCTAGGGAATGTACTTTATCTAGGAACTAAACCCGTGGGAGCGACTGCATTCAGTGCAGAGATGCCTTTTCCTCCATATCTACGCCAGAAAGCTGAGGGAGTGGAACTGATAGGCTCTCAAACTGCGCCTAATCTAGAGAAAATTTTAATGTTGAAGCCTGATTTAATTCTGGTCCATGAAAACTTGAAAGCATTTTATCCACTTCTTTCCAAAATTAGTCCTACTGTTGTTGTGCCTTGGTATGGGCAATTTGCTTGGCGAGAACATATTGAATCCGTTACTAAAGTACTTAGAAAAGAGAAAGAATCTGAGCAAGCTTGGAATAATTACTATCGGAAAATCAATGCTTTGAAGGCGGTTTTACAAAATCAATACCAAGGCCAAACCATATCTATCTTTTCTCCCTCCATTGATTGGGGGTTCTTTATTTTAGCTAAAAACTCTTTCTCCGGTTCTATTGTCAATGATCTTGAGTTACAACGCCCCACAATACAAAACATCGATACGCCTAGTGGCTATATTGTGTTTAATTCAGAAGAGAACCTTGACATGCTAGATGGAGATATCATCTTTGTTTTGTCTAAAGATGGTAAAGAAAGAAGAGCCTTTGAAGAACTGATACAAAAGCCACTTTGGAAAAAATTGAAAGCAGTTCAACAGGGGCACGTTTACTGCGTAGACTCTTCCGCTTGGTTTGGCTCAAATTTTCTAGCCGCAGATGTTGTTCTTGATGACCTCTATCGATACCTATCTAACCTGCCATAACGATGGGCAAAAATGTGTATGAGATTGTTGTTTTGGATGATCTCGAAAAACAACCTTGTCAACATACCCTAATTCTATGTCCAAATCCACCCTCTTTGTCTGCCAGTCCTGCCATCACTCCTCCGAGCGTCCTAAAGACCAACCTGCCGATGGCACTCGTTTACTCGAACAACTCAACACACTAGACACTGAACACATCCAGTCCAACGAGTTTGAAATTCAGCCCGTCGGCTGCTTGTGGACGTGCGACAGACCTTGTGCTGCTGCCCTCTCCGCCCCCCACAAACCGACCTATTTGTTTACCCATTTGCCAGCCGATGATGTGGCTCTTGCCCTGCTTGAGTTTGGCAAGCTTTATCTCAGTAGCAACACAGGCGATATACCCTGGAAACAGTTTCCTGAAGTGTTACAGTCGGTCAGCATTGCCAAGATCCCAGCCGTGGGTTGAGTGCGATCGCTATCCTGGATGACATGGAAACATACCTTATCAACACACCAGTAGGGGATGAGGGGATGGGGTGAAAGAAAGGAGGGAGCGCATTCAGGCTTGTGATACTAAACGCTTTCTTAGTTCTTCAGGGGAGAGCGCAATGATGGGTGATTTTGCAAATCCATTCACGTCACGGGTCACAATTGCCTCCAACCCAAGCGCGATCGCACATGTTATCTGGATGCCATCCTCGAAATCATCAGATCCAAGCGCGATCGCTTGCTCTAACACCCTGCGATCCACGACACAAACCTCCATCACCCTGATCAACTGCGTTACCGCTATCATTGCAGTTTCAGCACTTCTTGTTTGTCTTTTCACGACATAGTGTACATCTGTAACCGTTGTCGCCGATAAAAATCCCTCAATTTGCCCTGAGTCAACTGCTGCCAGCAAAAAAGCAGCATCAGCGACAAAAGGCTCCCTTGCTAGCACCGCATCCAACAAAACATTTGTGTCAAATAAAATACGCATCACAAATATTTCTGCATCAATCGCTCATCTAACATTGCTTTTACCTCTTCATCTGTAGGAGGGGGCATATCAGTTTTGGCAATGCCAATTAAGCTAGCGGCTAACGCTTGAGG
>CAZTRW010000127.1:0-11847 GCA_964616725.1 uncultured bacterium | reverse complement strand
TTTCTCGTTTTAATGATGGGGCGATGGTCATAGGGAAGAGGGTCTCATCGCAGGGATAGCAAATAGTATAGCATTTTCGGAGGCAATTTTGATCTCTACCACTGGGGCCAAGTTTCTATGGGTTGTGTGGAGTAAACGCGGTGCATTCCTGCATCCGCAAATCGTTGAAAAATGGCATTAGCTTGGTCGGTAAAATCGACAGCGCCAGGAACAACGACTGGAGAGGTACAATCTTCGAGAAGGTAGACTTTTCGGGCTAATTGAGGATCGCGCTGGAGAATTTCACTCAATAAGTCAGAAACAGTCCAAGCCACACAGTGGCTTTTCGCTTGACCAGCGATAATGAGACGATCAAAACTTAGAAGAGTATGCAGAAATGGATCGTTTTTTTGGGCGATCGCCTCTCCATTTTCTCCGGTCAGTACCTCCGCACGCAAGATCGAATAATTTTCTGTTAAGGGATGATTGCCCTTAATCTCAAAAAGAGTTTGGCTATAACGAGCGAGGTTATGGAAAAAGAGGGCTTCTTCGACAGAGGAGACCAGGGCGTGACCAATACCTCCTAACATGGAATGATAGGGCCAAATGGTAAGGGGATATTTCCCGGCATCGCTGAGGGTACGCACATAATGCAGAGCATAGTTTTCTAAGGCGGCGCGATCACCACCCATAATACTCTCAGCCACAGCCGGGTTAACTTGCCAGACTCCTTGGGTAACCGCTTCTAAGGTAATGTTAGTAATCGCTGGAGCCGGATGTTCTCCAGCAGAATTGATCCAAAAGAGAGGATGAAAAATCTGCATAGCAGTGTGAGTATCTAGTGTAGCTGCGATTACCGTAATTGTCCCTAAATTCCCATAGATAAACTCGCACAATCGCTGATTATCTTCAATTGCTCCTCGCCCTGAAAGTCCCCCCACAAATAGCTCAAACTCAGGCAAACAAAAAGTATTTTGCACATCAATCAGTAACAAACCAACCCGCAAACTATCTTCAGCAGCCGGTAAAATTTGGTGAGATTTCGCCCAGATACTCGCCTCCTGAGCGCGCTTCTGATAGGGGACTCGCCACACTTGAGACACTTGATCAGCATTAAAAAAAGAGGGAATGGGATAAACAGCCATAGGTAATACTCCTACTGAATCAACGCGATATCACAGAAAAGTTTGGCACAGATCCCCCAACTCACCTACAATTCACCTACAGCCCCCAACTTCTAGCCAACGATTCTGATGAGCGATTTCACTTTCACCTGGCTTTCTAGCTTACCCAGATTGGGGTTTTCAGCAAACCTCATTGCTGCTGTCCCCCTGCCATTGGGGATCATTGGGGTAGTAGCAAGTTTGGGATTTGTCCTCTCTGCCCTAATGTACCTTAAAGCCTATCGTATGGGCAGAATTCCTGTGTTAATTCCGCCCCAAGGTCGTTCCCAAAAACCGATTGCAGCATTTTGGTATCCTTACAGAGGAACCCCTAAGTATCGTCAAGCCTATCAACAGGTGTATTGGGGATCGTTTTGTTTGGTATCATCGTTGATGCTAGTTGTGGCGGCGATGTCTCCCACCGCTTATGTAGGGTTGGCAGTGATGGTGATGGTGGGGTGTGCGTTAACGTTTGTGAGTTTTGTGTTGTTAAGTTCGGACTTGGCAGAGATGGTGCTGTGGTCTACAAGTTTGGTTGCCTTGCCTTTAGTGTTTATTTTAGTACAGTCAATGACGGGGCCTTCTGGGTTGGCCATGTTGGCGGCTTTTCTGTCGGCGGGATTGATGAGTATTCCGTTTTCGGTGGTGGTGATGAAGCGGTTGCGATCGCATCCTACCTTTTGTTGCCGAGACTGTAAACAACCCTTGAAACGACTCTCTCCCCAAAATCTTTTTCCTTACCTCACTGGCTCGGAAAAACTGGCCCAAAAACAAGGTCGGGTGATTTTTGAGGGGTTACACTGTGTGCGCTGTAGTGATTTGAGTAGCTATCAAGGACTGCACTTGCGAGCCTACCTCAAGCCTTATACCCCACCCCCGTTACCCATGCTGCCTCCAGCCCAGTCTGCCGTGACGATCAAATCCATCAGCGATCGCCTGAAATTTTTGCTACAACAATGGTTAAGATCCCAACTGAGTAATTAGAGGGAATTTAGCGAACTCCATCATAATTTTAAAGGCATAATTTTAAACGAAACCCTTAATGAGGAGCACAAAGCAATGGGCCAGACTGTTGTTATCGATCAAGCCAACTTTGCCACTGAAGTTCTGGAAGTATCTTATCATCACCCGGTCTTGCTGGATTTTTTTGCTACCTGGTGTGGGCCTTGTCAGATGGTAAAGCCCATTTTAGAACGGCTCGCCCAGGAATATGAGATTATCTTAGCCACCATTGATATTGACCGTAACCCAGAGTTGGCTAATCGCTATCATGTGGAAGGAGTTCCTGATGTGCGGATGGTTTATCAGGGAGAGGTAATTCCTGGCTTTGTGGGGGCTTTGCCAGAAGCAAAAATCCGGGAAATGTTGGGAAAGTTTAATCTCCAGTCTAGCCTAGATCGGGATTTAGAGGCGGTGAAAGTGGCGATCGCTCAGAAAAATTATCCCCAAGTAAAACAAATTCTAGACCATCTCTTTGAAACCTATCATCAAGACCCCAGAATTGTCTTAATCGCTGCTGAATTTCTTGGCCATTTAGGTCAATGGGAAGAAGGAGAAAAAATGTTAGCCACCGTGGGGAAAGAACCCCCGGAAGTTTTTGCTCAAGCCTTGTCAATGAAAGCATTTTTCTATTTCCAACGTCAAGTGCGTACTCCAGTTGAAAGCGATTTAGATCAACAGTATGTACAGGCTTGTCTGGCGGTTTTAAGCGAGAATTATGAGGCGGCATTACAAGGCTTACTCGATTTAGTTTCCCACCATCGATCCTATCAGCAGGATGCGGGACGGAAAGGAATGTTAGCCTTATTTGACCTCTTGGGCAACGATCATCCTTTAACTCAGCAATATCGCCAACAATTAGTCTCTGCTTTGTATTAGGGAACCTAGGAGAATGGAGGAAGTCTTTAGGGAGGATAATGCTTATTGGACAAGGGAGAATCAAAGATGAAACGGTTGACTCAATTATCTCCATCCCATCAAGTGAAAACACTGGCCCTGCAAATCCGAGGGATTTTGGGGACAGTTCTCGCGGTGAGTTTAGCAGGGGGAATGGTTCCGGCTCTCGCTCAAATGCCTCGCTCTGTAACCCAATTATTTCCTGATGTGAATGATGTGGTGATTCCAGGGGGAGTCGTGCTTCCGGTGGTGTACAATCGCGCCGAAAAAATTATCATTGCTCCTAATGAAACGTTACCATTAACACTGACTATTCCTGATGATATCACCTCTCGCCAAGGTCGCGTCTTGATTCCTAGGGGAAGTCAAGTGAGGGGGCAATTAGAGCCAGTATCAGCAGATACTCTGGGAACACGGTTTGTGGCTCAAGAATTAATTTTAACCAATGGTACGCGATCGCCTTTAGCAGCTGTTTCCCAAACCTTGACTAAAACCGAACCAGTCAATGGAGGAATTCGCGGAGCTTCTGTACTCAAAGGGGCAGCCATTGGCGCAGGGGCAGCAGCTATTTTAGCAGGAGTCACGGGCGATCGCGCGATCGCGACAGAAGAAATCCTGGGGGGGGCTGGTGTCGGTGCCTTAGCCGGAGTCTTTTTAGGTCGTCATAAAAACCAAGTATTCATCATCAACCCCAATACCGATCTTAAGCTCCGACTGCAATCCGATCTCAGACTTTCCTCTTTTTGAGCGAAAAGACTATTTTGCTAATACCCCATAGAGAAAAATATCAGCCATGCCTTCTGCCATTTCACGCATGGATTGGGGAGAGGCATCGGGTTCGACGATGGTGGTTTGGCTAAAGCCGGAAATGACAAACATTCCTAGAAAGACTTGGGCGACGATTTTAGGATTCATGGGGCGATAGACTCCGCGATCCATGGCAGTTTGAAAGAAAGCTTCGGCGACGCTGGTCATTTTATCGATCACATCGGCTTGGATGCGATCGCGCAATTCTGGATGAAACTGCGCCTCCATAAAACAAATTCTCAGGCGATCGCTATTGCGATGTAGACTCATCATCCGTCGTCGCATCACTTGGGCAATATCTCGATAACTGCCCATTTCGCTCAATTCCGTTAACAAATCCGTCAAAATATCCACCCAACCTTGGATTGCTATTTCTAATAAAATTGCTTTCTTATTGCTAAAATGTCTAAATAAAGTACCTTCAGCAACACCAGCAGCTTGAGCTAAATCTCGTGTGGTTGTGCCATCATAACCTTGACGAGCAAAGAGTCGTTGAGCAGCTTGCAGGATGCGGGTGCGAGTTTCGATTTCGGGCTTGGGAGCAGGAGTGGCGATCATCATCTTCTTAAAGTGGGATTAATATCTCTACTTATCCCTGTTGTATTGTGATTAGGACAACTTAAACCGATTCCTCCGTAAAACTTCACACATCCTTACAAAAGTTCTCCAAATCCGTGGTTGCTCCGTTTACCTTTCATCAACGATCCATTCTGAGGCGCGATCGCCCAAATCAACGATCATCGTCAATGCTTTGCCCAATCGGGGGCGATCGCCCGTTTGTGCTACATAAGATTGGAACTGCGCCGTCGCTCCCCAACCCTCTAGATAGAGAGCCACTTTCCCCAAATGATCTAAATAATCCTCATAAGACCAAGGGAAAGAGGCTTGTTCCAAATATTTCCACATAATCTGTACCAAGATTTTGCCCTGGCTTCTGCGAATTTGGATATCATAGGAACGCCCCCACTTATTCAGTAGTAATTGATGTAACTCCTCTGCGGTCATCGTCGATTCCTCATCTTCCTGCGAAGGGGTGTTAAAAAAATGTAATAATGCTCTCAGAGAAAGTGTAAACTAAGGATTGATCAGAAATTCAGTCCCCATTCCCAGTACACTCTAAATAAAGTTAATCGATTAAGAAAAGAACTGATGACTCAACTTTCCGGCTCGGCGGATGTCCCCGATATGGGACGACGACAATTTATGAACCTCTTAACCTTCGGTTCGGCAACCGGAGTCGCTCTGGGCGCTCTTTATCCGGTAGTCAAGTATTTTATTCCCCCTTCCAGTGGTGGCGCTGGAGGCGGTGTCACAGCGAAGGACTCGGCGGGCAATGATGTACGTGCCAGTGAGTATTTAGCCAATCATGCCCCAGGCGATCGCTCCCTCGTTCAAGGACTCAAAGGAGACCCCACCTATCTCGTCATCCAACAGGACAAAACCCTAGCCAGCTATGGACTCAACGCCGTCTGCACCCACTTAGGATGCGTTGTGCCCTGGAACGCCAGCGAAAACAAATTTATCTGTCCTTGTCATGGCTCCCAATATAACTCAGAAGGGAAAGTCGTCCGTGGGCCCGCTCCCCTATCCTTAGCCCTCGTCCATGCTGATGTGGCTGACGATAAAGTGGTGCTTACCAACTGGGAAGAAACCGACTTCCGCACCAATGAAGCCCCCTGGTGGACTTAAAGCCCATCCCCTCTCTAGTCATGCATAGAATCTAACCCCTGTTTATCACTAATGAAATACCGTTCTGTTTTAGCAACCTGGCGCAAGTTGGTATTAATGGCGATCGCCACCCTTGTAGTATTTACTACGGTTGATCTAATGAACCCCCAACCCGCTGCCGCCTATCCTTTTTGGGCCCAACAAACGGCTCCTGAAACTCCCCGGGAAGCCACAGGACGCATCGTCTGTGCCAACTGTCACCTCGCTGCCAAACCCACAGAAGTGGAAGTCCCCCACTCGGTTCTCCCCGATACCGTATTCAAGGCGATCGTTAAAGTCCCCTACGATCTGAGCGCACAACAGATTTTAGGCGATGGCAGCAAAGGCAGTTTGAATGTGGGAGCTGTCCTCATGCTTCCTGAAGGCTTCAAAATTGCCCCCGAAGACCGACTCTCTGAAGAAATGAAAGAAGAGATCGAAGGACTTTATTATCAAACCTACCGTGAAGATCAGGAAAATGTGGTCATTATTGGCCCCCTTCCTGGGGACGAGCATCAAGAAATCGTCTTTCCCGTACTTTCCCCCGACCCCAATACCGATAAATCCATTCACTATGGTAAATATGCCATTCATGTGGGCGGAAATCGCGGTCGCGGTCAAGTCTATCCCACGGGAGATAACACTAATAATACGGTTTATACGGCCTCTGTGGCTGGGGCGATCGCCTCAACCACTCCGTTAGAATACGGTGGTTATGAAGTAACCATTCAACCCGCCACTAATCAAGACCCGGTAATCGTCACCATTCCAGCTGGTCCTGAACTAATTGTCTCTGAAGGCCAAGAAGTCACCGCTGGACAAGCCTTAACCAATAACCCCAATGTGGGTGGTTTTGGCCAAGTCGATACCGAAATCGTTCTCCAAGACTCTACTCGAATTCAAGGCATGATTGCCTTTTTAGCCTTGATCATGCTCACTCAAATCTTCTTAGTCTTGAAGAAGAAACAAATTGAGAAAGTACAAGCAGCCGAAATGAATTTCTAAATGCCATCAGTTCCAGAATAGGTTTGCCTATCCTCTGACGAAAAAGCCCCTCTCCTTTCACCAAAGCAGAGGGGCTTTCGCCACAACTAGCTAGTGGATTCTCCCAGAAACCTCAGAGCGTCGATTTCTCTGCGTCCCACAAAATTTCATATAAACCAATCCCTTGCTGTTTCCCGCGAGGTCGAATAAAATCAATCCAGCGTAAACCAAATTGTTCTCCATTCGGAAACTGTTCTTTCATCCGACTAATTACTGCCTCACTGGCGATCGCCACACACCCATAAGTCTTAGTTAATCCCTCAATTCGCGCCGCCGTATTCACCACATCCCCAATTACCGTCGAATCCATACGACTATTAGCTCCTAGAGTGCCGACAATCCCTACGCCCGTATGAAGCCCGATCCCAATCTTCAGAGGGTCTTCTAGCCCCAAACCATGACGATTCTGATTAAATTCTGCCAACCTTTTTTGGAGAGTCACAGCAGCTTGCAGACCATCAACCGCATGGAATTCAGGACGATCAAATACAGCCATAATCGCATCCCCTAAAAACTTATCAATAAAGCCATGGTGTGCAGAAATCACCTCACTCATTTCAGTAAAAAAAGCATTCAGCCAAATAAATGTTTGTTTGGCTCCTTGGCTTTCAGAAATACTGGTAAAATTACGAATATCACAAAATAAAATAGTTAACTCTTCTTCAATCCCATTGCCTAATTGAATCGATTCTACCCCTTGAGGGGCAATGCGCTGAAGATACTGTTCTGGCACGAAGAGACGAAATTTTTCGGAGAGTTGTTCGCTAATTTCCCAAGCAGCAGATAGCCGTTTTTGATGGGTGGCTTCTACTTGCTGGCGCGCTCTTTTTTGGGCAGATTCTAAGCGTAGCTGAGAGAGACGAAGCAGACTAGCGATTTTAGTGAGTAACAGTTCATTATCAATGGGCTTAGTCATGAAATCATCGCCCATTAACTGGAGTGCTCGAAGGCGAGAGCAATCGTCATCGAGAGCCGTTAAAAAGATAATCGGAATGCTTTGCAGCCCCTCATCTTCTCGCAGACGGCGACACACTTCATAGCCATCCATTCCTGGCATCATAATATCCAGGAGAATTAAATCGGGGTTAATCTGGGCTGCCATAGCCAATGCCTGTTCACCCGACTGTGCTGCTTGAGTTTGATAGCCTTCCAAGTCCAGCAATTCTGCGAGTAAAAACAGATTACCAGGGTCGTCATCGACCATCAAAATTCGGTGCTCAGGGTTCCCCATCTGTCTTCCTAATCGGCCTCACGATCGCTTTTTTTTGCTACCTTTCCCGATTTGATGCCCCTCTCACTGGCGGTGTTCTGTTCAGAAGCAAGCCAGTAATACCTCCAATTATTAACGATTCATTACCAATGATCAACTGCGGAGGAGGGGGAATGATCCTGTCGAGGGGGCAAAATTTGTTTCAAGGTTTCTAGGACTTGCTCAAACTCTAGAGGCTTGCTTAAATAGGCATTGGCTCCAGCAGCCAGACATTGTTCGCGATCGCCTGCCATAGCCATAGCTGTTACGATTGCTACTGGTACATTTTGCCAAACCGGGTGAGCTTTCAGGCGGCGAACTAACTCTAATCCATCTACTTCCGGGAGCTGCACATCCATAAAAATCATTTCGGGGAGATTTTCCGGTTTTACCCAAGGCGATTCAATCATTTCCGCCATCATCTGCCCATCAGCCACCAATTCCACCATATAGCCTTCTAATTCTAGAATCTCAGAAATTAAGGCTTGATTGTAGGGTTGGTCTTCTACTACCAAGATGCGTTTGCCGTTGACTGCCTTCGGCGGCGCACCAAGGGGAAGGAAACCTTGATCAAAAGGATCTTCTTCCGCAGCAGGAGAGGGGTTCATCCCTGTCAGGGGTAACCACACCCGAAAGATGCTGCCTTTGCCTTCTTCAGACTGAAAGGAGAGAGTGCCACCATGGAGTTCCGCTAAACGTTTGGTGAGGGATAATCCTAGTCCAGTGCCTTCATGACGACGGGTGAGGGAAGAGTCGATTTGTTGGAAGGGTTGGAAGAGGAGGTGTTGTTGAGCAAAGGGAATCCCAATACCGTTATCTTCGATTTCTAGGCACAGGTAAGGGGTGCTTTGGTTGATCACAGAGCGATCGCAACGGTTATCTTGAACTAATTCTTCACCATAGGCTAACCGTCCTTTTAGTTTAATTCGCCCTCCTTCTGGGGTAAATTTAACCGCATTCGAGAGCAGATTGACCAAAATTTGCCGAATGCGCCGTTCATCAAGAATCGCTTGATCAAGACGATAATCCAATTCTAGAGAGAGGGTTTGGCGTTTTTTCTCGGCACGGGGTTGGATCATCTTCAGAGAGTCCGAGCAGAGATGATGAATGGAGAGGGGTTGAAGGTCTAGATCCGTTTTGCCCGCTTCAATTTTAGACAAATCCAGGATATCGTTGATTAAAGCTAACAGATGTTTGCCACTGGCAGCGATCGCCTTCACCTGATTTTGTTGTCGTTCATTTAACTCTCCAGAGCGCTGGCGCAACAACAGATCGGAAAATCCCAAAATACTATTGAGGGGAGTTCTCAATTCATGGGACATAGAAGCCAGAAACTCAGATTTCAATTGCGACGCTCGCTCTAAATCCTGGTTGATGCGATAAAGCTGTTCTTGAGCGCTGGCACGTTCAATCGCTACTCCTAGAGTGCGACAGGCTGCTTGCAGCATATCCTGTTGCGGAGACTCTTGGAGTTTGTACAAATTCCTCGATTCTAACGTGAGTACCCCAATCACTCGCCCATCAGAAGTGGGAATCGGGAAAATGCCCACTTGGCCGATTCCGGGATGACGAAAAGCGTGGACAGCATTAGGATGATTGGCATAGTCTTGGACAAATAGGGGTTCACCAGTACGCACCACTTCCCAGAGTAAACCTTGCCCTTGGGGAATTCCTTGTTTGAGTACGGCTTCCATTTCCGCAATTACGGGTTCACCATAGCTGGCGATAAATTGCCCGGAAATGTTATTCGTTAAGGGGCCAGCCAGTTGTTCTTCTCCTTCCCCTTGAATGACTTTGATATCTCCAAAGGCGGAATCCATGGATTCGAGGAGGTAATTGAGGGCATATTTACCAATGTTTTTGAGGGAAGCTGAGGTTTGCAGACGTTCGTTGAGTCCGAGCAGAAATCTCAGCCGTTTGACTTCGGCATTGAGGCTCTCTTGCATCAGGGCTGCGTGTTGTAGGGCACGGCGATCGCGGGTAACATCACGGAAGATCAGTAAACGACCTTGGTTAGAAGTGATCGTTGTTGAGATTTCTAGATAAATGCCATCGGACTGTTCCACTTCAATCACCATTTCTGTAGTCGGGCATTCCACAATTCTTTGTTTGAGTTCCAGACAGCGATCGTCCGGCCAATGACCTTGGTTCATCAAAGAGCAGATCACGGTTTCAATATGGGGTTGGCGTTGCAGGAAGGGGAGATCCAGCCCCCACATTTGAGCGAGTTTTTGGTTAAACAATACTAGGTGATGGCATGCGTCGAACAGGGCGATCGCATTATCCACCTGAGATAAAATCAGTTCTTGCTCTTCCTGCCAGTGTTTCAGATCCATAGGAGTTTGCTCTCGTTCTACAGGGTTTGAGGATACAGGCATGGCTTGATCTACCCCAATCTTGTTTAACGTAATCGATCAGATCTTTACATAAATTTACATTCCTGAGCGTGAGAGCGATCGGCTCACAAGAGAGATCTCTGTCACACTCAGTCCATATCCAAAAGAATAAGCAAACATTAATTGATAATTAAACAACAAAAAAGTTGTCAAAAAAGACTGCTAATTAATCAAAAAACTTCATAAAAATTTGAGGATTACTTGCCCATTTAGCGCTTCAATAGAAATAAGAAAACACCCAAGCAGCGAGAGACCCTATGCAACCCTCTACCGCCTCCCCTCCCTCCACAAAACCCCAAGAGAGCGCCACCAATCCTGCCGCCCCAGACAAACGCTTCAAAGCACTAGATGTCACCATGAAGCGCAACCAATATCGCCAAGACGCTCTCATTGAAATCCTCCATAAGGCTCAAGGTGCATTTGGTTATTTAGAAGAAGAAGTCCTCACCTATATCGCCCACCAACTCAAACTTCCCCTGAGTCGAGTCTACGGAGTCGCCACCTTCTATCATCTCTTTTCGCTCAAACCCGCTGGCGCTCATACCTGCATAGTGTGCATGGGAACTGCCTGTTACGTCAAAGGGGGAGATAAAGTGCTTGCTACCCTAGAAGAACATACAGGGATTCACTCTGGCGAAACCACCCCGGATGGCCAAATTTCCCTCGTCACGGCTCGATGTATAGGAGCCTGTGGCATTGCCCCAGCCGTGGTTTTTGACGGTCAAGTCGCACCCCAACAAACCCCAGAATCAGTGATTGAACGCATTAAACCCTGGCAGGAGGGCTAGATTAACTCACGGCTCAGAGCCATTACCGATGATATTACCGACTGGAGAACCCTATGGAATTGAGTGAACTACAAGATCTCGCGCAACAGCATCGAACGGCACAAAAAAGAATTCGAGTTCATTGTTGCACCTCAACAGGATGCCAAGCAGCCCAATCCTTGGCAGTGAAAAAAAATATGGAACAAGCGATTAAAAAAGAAGGATTAGAGGAGGAAGTAGAAGTTGTCGGTGTGGGGTGTATGGGATTTTGCGGCCAAGGGCCCATTGTCGATATCGATCCCCATGGACTGTACTATGAAAAAGTCACCCCCGACCAAGCTCCCTCGATTATTGAAGGACTCAATGGCAAAACGGTAACAGCTCATCAGGGAGATCCTCATCACCCCTTCTTTAGCCGCCAACTGAAAATTGTGCGGGAATATAGTGGCAAAATCGACCCAGAAAAAATTGGTGAATATTTAGCGATGGGAGGGTATCAAGCCCTGTATCATGCCCTGTATGAACTCTCTGCTGAAGAAGTGATTGGGGAAATTACCAAATCGGGACTGAGAGGGCGAGGGGGTGCGGGGTATCCAACGGGGTTAAAATGGGCCACGATCGCCAAAATGCCCCCCGGACAGAAGTACGTGATTTGCAATGCCGACGAAGGTGATCCCGGAGCCTTCATGGATCGTTCCGTGCTCGAAAGCGATCCCCATCGTATTTTAGAAGGAATGGCGATCGCTGGCTACGCCGTCGGAGCCAATCAAGGCTACATCTACGTTCGCGCCGAATATCCCCTCGCCATCACCCGCCTCGAAAAAGCGATCAAACAAGCC
>CAZTRW010000126.1:0-11988 GCA_964616725.1 uncultured bacterium | reverse complement strand
GTTTTTTGCGATAAGTTTGAAAAATAGGGATTTATTTAAGCCTGAGTAGTTACCTGAGTTGATTGCAGAAGAGCATTGCCTTCTATTGTTTTCTCAGGTTTTCGGGGGGTAGTTTTATGCAAAATGGAGAAAATTGTAATAAAACTTCATATTTTGTCTGCACAGTAATTTCAGCTATATTTTCCCAATCCTTTTCGAGGAGAGAGTTTTAGCGGATTTCCGACTTATGAAGTTTTGTGAATAGCTTTTGGTTGAGGGGGCGATCGCTCTCCCTTCCGTTACCCCCATAGGCAAGATTTCCGTCTCCTGAGGTTTCCCCAACCGATAAAAATCGCTCCAGCGCCTACTCTCCTGTAAAAAGTTGCGATAGAGGACACGCAAAATCAGGTAACAAAGGAGAGGTCAACACATCATCAATAAATAAAGTTAATTCTAATTTCAGAACTCCATTACTGCGGCGATAAATTTCCATCTGTTGAGATCTCCAGTTAGCAATCCAATATTCTAATACTCCCCTGGATGAATAGAGTTTTAACTTCACTTGGCGATCGCATCTCTCATTCTCTGTACCTGGGGATAGAACCTCAATCGCCAGTTCAGGTGCACCTTGAAAATGTCCAGATTCATCAATTAAAGAATGATAGGTTTCTTGGTTCATCCAAATCACATCTGGAATCACATCATCCCCCTCACTAAACAATACACCTGCACCGATAACCGCATAACCTAACCCAGTTCTTTTTGACCAGGATTTCAACTCATAGTAAATATTCCCACAGGTATCTTGATGCTTATTATGGGGCGCTCTAGTCACCAACAATTCTCCATCAATAATTTCATAGCGGTTGCCATTGTCAGGGAGTAAATCCAGATCGGCACTTGTCCAACGTAACTGAGTGTCTGGGTTAGGGGTAGCAATCAATTCAGTCATAGCTTGGGGCTAGGGTGAGGGGATACAGAGATGGGGGAGAGTGAAGAATAGACTCAATCGAGGCAGTGAGCTATTATGGCTATCTTCAAAAACAGCCATTCACTACCTGTATTGTCTGGTAGGGAGCAGAAAGTAGGGAGATCCGAATCAAGGGTACGGTGAGTCCTCTAGGCAAATGAGGATTAATCTTTCAAAATTGTACAGTGAATTCTCTGTCAATGTCACTTCTCGCGATCGGTTGCTATCAAAGATGACTACCATACTAGAACAAGGCCAAATCAGTATTCATACTGAAAATATTTTCCCCATTATCAAAAAATCCCTTTACTCGGATCATGAAGTATTTTTCCGAGAGTTAGTTTCCAATGGTGTAGATGCCATCTCTAAACTAAAAATGATTTCCCATACTGATGAATTTTCGGGAGAGGTGGGAGAACCAGAAATCGAAATTACCCTGGATAAAGAGAACAAAACTCTGTCCATTAGTGATAATGGCATTGGGATGACGGCAGAAGAAGTGAAAAAGTACATTAATCAAGTCGCTTTTTCCAGTGCTGAAGAATTTCTGCAAAAGTATAAAGGCAGTTCAGAGGAAGGGATTATTGGTCATTTTGGATTAGGGTTTTATTCCTCTTTCATGGTGGCTAAAAAAGTAGAAATTGATACTCTCTCCTATCGAGAAGGCGCACAAGCAGTCCACTGGAGTTGTGATGGTTCACCGGAATTTAAGCTAGAAAACTCGGAGCGTACCACCCGTGGCACTACTATTACTCTGACGTTAATGGATGAGGAAGAAGAATATTTAGAGCCTTCCCGGATTAAGCAGTTGGTGAAAACTTACTGTGATTTTATGCCCGCTTCAATTAAGCTTGAGGGTGAGCAAATTAATAAACGGGATGCTTTGTGGCGCCAATCTCCTCAAGATCTAAAAAATGAAGATTATCTGGACTTTTATCGCTATCTTTATCCTTTTCAGGAAGAGCCGCTGCTGTGGATTCATTTGAAAACGGATTATCCGTTTCTGCTGAATGGGATTCTGTATTTTCCCAAATTGAAGCCAGATGTGGATGTGACGAAGGGACAGATCAAGCTGTTCTGTAATCAGGTTTTTGTTTCCGATCACTGTGAGGAAATTATCCCTAAGTTTTTGCTGCCAATGCGAGGGGTGATTGATAGTCCTGATATTCCTCTGAATGTGTCTCGTTCTGCTTTGCAGATGGATCGAACTGTCCGCAGAATTGCCGATTTTGTGGCGAAAAAAGTGGGCGATCGCCTGAAAGAACAATACCGAGATTCTCGCAATGAATACATCAAGAGTTGGAAAGATTTAGGGACTTTTGTTAAGTTCGGTTGCCTCAACGACGACAAATTCAAAAGCCAAGTAGAAGATATCATCATCTATCGTACCACTTGGGAAAACAAGGCAGAAGAAAAACCCCCAGAAGTTCAAGTGCAGTCAGAATCGGGAGATGCATGGCAAGATGTTCCGACTGCCAATACAGACGATCAAGGGTATCCCTATACTACTCTCAAAGAATACCTGGAACGCAATAAAGAACGCCATGAAAACCGTGTCTTCTACTGCACCGATGAAGTCACCCAAAGCACCTATATTCAATTGCACCAAAATCAGGGTTTAGAAGTCCTGTTTATGGATTCTTTCATTGACCCTCACTTCATCAGTTTCCTAGAGCGGGAACATAAAGACGTGAAATTTTCTCGCGTAGATGCAGAAATTGATGAGCATTTGTTAGACAAAGAAAAAGACAAGGAAATTGTCGATCCTAAAACCAATACTACTCCCAGCGAACAGATTAAAGAACTGTTCCAAAAGGCTCTGAATAAACCGAAACTCCAGATCCGCACGGAATCTCTGAAAGGGAATAATAATGAGCAAAATCCTCCGGCGATCGTGTTATTACCCGAATTTATGCGCCGGTTGCAAGAAATGAATGCCATGTTCCAGCAGGAAACGGTTAAATTTCCAGAAGAACATATCCTGTTGGTGAATACGGCTCATCCCTTAATTCAGGATTTATTACGCTTGAGCCAAGGCAGTATTATTACCGATCAAGGTACTTCTCCTTCGGCGCAATTAGCCAATCTCATTTGCCATCAAATCTATGATTTAGCCTTAATGGCTCAGAAAGGATTTGATAGTAATGGCATGAAGACTTTTGTGGATCGTTCCACTCAGGTGTTAACTCGATTAACAGCACAAGTGAGTTAAGACGATCGCCAAAATCTGGTTGCTGTATAGAGGGTTTCTCATCCCAGAAACCCTCTTACCTTTTGAGAATACAAGAGTGAATTTGAAGACATTCTGATGTTTGAGAAACTAGACAACTTTCCGGGGTATAATCAGTATCGACCCACCTATCCTCAAGCGGCGATCGCCAAAATTCTGCAAGGCTTAAACCCCACTCAAATCGTGGCAGCAGATATCGGAGCAGGTACTGGCATCGGTTCTCGATTACTAGCCGATCAAGGAGTTCGAGTCATGGCAATTGAACCCATTACTGCCATGAGCAATGCTGCCACTGCTCACCCCAAAATTCAATTTATTTCGGGAACTGCTGAGCAAATCCCCCTGGCAACTGCCTCCGTCAATTTAGTAACCTCATTTCAAGCATTTCACTGGTTTGACTTTCTGCCAAGTTTACGGGAATTTCACCGCATTCTCACCCCCAACGGTCGATTAGCATTAATCTGGAATTTTTGGGATCAGAAAGATCATCTCTCTCGACACTACACTCAACTGCTCTATCAAATGTCATCCCAAGCTGAAACAGTAAATTTGAAAAAATTTGAAACCAGTTTTCAGTCTCTTTGTTATCAACTCTTCTGGCAGGGATTGTGGTTACCCTATTTCCAAAATCTCAAACGATATAACTTCAAATTTCAGCAATGGCTGGATCGACAGGGTTTGATCGGACTAGCACAAAGTCAAGGATTTACCCCTCAGTCAGGGGAAGCACTACAAGCTCTCAATTCCCAGCTATCAAAACTTTGTGACAATTTTTCTAATCCACAAGGTTTAGTTCGGCTAGTTTATGATACCCGTTTATACCGGGCAGATAAGAGAGAAAAGAACTAACCCATCAAAGGTCATTTCAAGTCTAACAATCCTTGTTCTTTCAATTTGGGGTGAAAGCGAATTGGCTCCTGAAGATTGCGGGAGTTCAGTACCTCCATAATTTGTGCTTCGGCTCGTTGCAAAATAGTTTTGAGGAGTTGAGATTTTCCTGGATCGTCAGTGATATTATAGATCTGTTTTTCTGCCTCTGTCATTAAGGTTTTCGTGTCAATTGGCTCTGTCCATTGACTTAACTCTGCTCCATTGCCTGGGGGAAGGCTACCGTTTTCTTCGATCCAAGCTTGTTTGATCGATTCTAGTTGAGTCCGGTTCGGTTTTTCAATCGTTTCTGCCTTCACCCAATAACATTGTTGGGGTTGACGGATGAGGTGTTGTTTGAGGCTAACACCGATATCTCGTGAATAGTGAATAAACTGCAAACTGCGATCGCGATCGAAAATAGCATATACCCCAATCTGTTTCGCCAATTGTGTCGGCAATTTTCCCTGCTGATCCAAGTAGGGGATAAACTCTAAACTAGCTAGGGTCGGTAAAGGAAAATCAGAAGGGATGTTCATGTCATCAATAGGCAAAAGCTTGATCAAATTGCTTATACCATAAGGAGTTGACTAATGACAAGATCAATTGGGATAATACAGGAGCTATGATCAAAGAAAACCCAAAATGCAAGGACGTGGGGAAGCGATGGAGCCTTTGATGGTAAAAGGGGAATTGATTTATGATCGATTGGAATATTTATTAAGGGAACAACGGTGGCAAGAAGCAGATGAAGAGACTGCTCAGGTGTTACTGAAATTATGCGATCGCGAAGCGAAAGGCTACTTAACCAAAAAAGAGGTCGCCAGTATTCCGGCTAGTGTTTTAGAAACGGTGGATTGCCTGTGGACAGAGCATAGCCAAAGTCACTTTGGGTTTCTTATCCAACGGGGTTTATGGGAATTGAGTCATCAAAATTATGCCATCTTTGGCGAAAAAGTAGGATGGCGATCGCAAGAAATCTGGTTAAATTATGAGCAGCTTACCTTTAGCCTAGAAGCACCCTTGGGTCATTTACCCGCCGTAAAATTTCTCATGCCTGTAGGTGATCAGCAGTGCTTTTCTTTTGTGCTCGGTACTTGGAGAATTGCCTTACTCTCCCGTCGAGATTGGTCAAATAAATAGAGCGAAAAATGCGAATTTTATTAGTTGAAGATGAACAAGATCTAGAGAATGCGATTAAAAAAGCCTTGATTCAACATCATTATGTAGTTGATGTAGTGGAGGGTACTATAGTACTCTCCACCTTTCGGTAGCGCTGTTCAAGCAGAAAATCTGTGTATTATAATCTCTATTCCTGTGGGTAATCACGGGTGTTTTGGTCCTGACTCGCGCGGATGCTGGTAAAATCAATTCTATGACTAATCCACTGTTTCCTCCAAAACTTCCCTCCTGTGTTTGGCAACGTCCCCTCGGTTTAGGGTGGGACAATCCTTATATCGTACGTTATCCTTCTAATCTGGATGATGGCCCTTGGCATGGAATGCCTTTGGGTGGATTTGGTGCCGGATGTATTGGCCGATCGCCGCGAGGAGAGTTTAATCTCTGGCACATTGACGGGGGAGAACATATCTTCAAAACCTTACCAGCGTGTCAATTTAGTGTGTTTGAGCAAACAGAAGCGGGTCATTGTAAAACCTATGCTCTGAGCACTCAACCCCCTACGGATGGGACTCTGAGCAGTTGGCAATGGTATCCTCCGACGATCGCCATTCAGCAGACGGGAACCTATAGCGCTCTCTATCCCCAAAGTTGGTATCACTATGAAGGGGTGTTTTTCTCCCAGTTAGTGTGCGAGCAATTTTCCCCGATTATTCCCCACAATTACCAAGAAACCAGCTATCCGGTAGCAATTTTTGAATGGACAGCCCATAATCCCACTGATCGCCTCCTGACCCTGAGTATCATGTTTACCTGGGAAAATACAGTCGGCTGGTTTACCAATACCATCAAAACCCCTCAAGTGACCGTTCGGGATGATGGATCGCCCATTTATGAGTATCAACCCCAATGGGGCCAGAGTACGGATAATTACAACCGCTGGATTGAAAATAACTTTCGAGTGGGTTGCTTGATGAGTCGCCTCAGTACCAACGATTTACCAGAAGAAGGGGAGGGGCAATGGGCGATCGCCACCATTTCTAATCCCAGTGTAGAAGTATTTTATCATACCCGGTGGGACCCCACCAGCAATGGAGAAGCGGTGTGGTCTGCCTTCGCTACCGATGGCTCCTTATCCGACTCGGAAGATGAAACTCCCGCCGCCTCAGGAGAACGCCTCGCCTGCGCGATCGCCGTCCGCTTTACCCTCAGACCCGGACGCACGGCTAAAATTCCCTTTATCCTCGCCTGGGATTTTCCCGTCACCCAGTTTGGTCTCACTCAAACCACCACCGATTCCCCCGACTTGCCCATCAGCAACGAAACCCAGGGCATTCCCATTAGCTACTATCGACGCTATACCGACTTTTTCGGACGCAATGGCAAAAATGCCTGGTCAATTGTCCGTACTGCTCTCAAACATTCTGATACCTGGAAAGAGTGGATTCACCAATGGCGCCAACCCATTTTAGCCGATACAGGATTTCCCGAAACCCTGAAAATGGCCCTCTTTAACGAACTCTATCTTCTCGCCGATGGGGGCACCCTGTGGACAGCCGCCACAGAAAATGACCCCATTGGTCAATTCGGGGTACTGGAATGTCTGGACTATCGCTGGTATGAAAGTTTAGATGTGCGCTTGTATGGATCATTTGGCCTGAGTTTGCTCTGGCCGAAATTGGAAAAAGCTGTCATGTTAGCCTTTGCTCGTGCCATTCCCCAAGAAGATAATACCCCCAGAATTATTGGCTACAACCGAGCCTCAGCCGTCAGGAAAATTGCTAGTGCCACTCCCCATGACTTAGGCGCTCCCAATGAACATCCGTGGGAAAAAACCAATTACACCAGCTATCAAGATTGCAATTTGTGGAAAGATTTAGGGTGTGATTTTGTGTTGTTAGTGTATCGGGATTTTCTCTGGACAGGGGGAGAAGATCGGGAGTTTCTGGAAGAGTGTTGGAGTGCGATCGCCGAAACCCTAGACTATCTCAAAACCTTCGATCAAGATGGAGATGGCATCCCCGAAAACTCAGGCGCACCCGATCAAACCTTTGATGATTGGCAATTAAAAGGCATTAGTGCCTATTGTGGTGGCTTATGGCTCGCCGCCCTAGAAGCGGCGATCGCCATCGCTCAATCCCTCAGCCAGCATAGCACTCAGCCCCTCTCTCCCGATCCCCAACAGCAAATAGAACAGTGGTCTACTTGGCTCGCACAAGCCCAACCTCTCTATCAACAAACCCTGTGGAATGGAGCATACTACAACCTCGACAGCCAAAGCCAATCAAAGGTGGTGATGGCCGATCAACTCTGCGGTCAATTCTATGCCCAGTTACTAGAATTACCTCCCATCGTCCCCCTAGACTGTACCCAAACCACCCTCAAGACAGTGTATCGATCTTGTTTTCAAGAGTTTAACCGATCCCAAAATGGCGATCGCCCCCCACTCGGAGCCGCCAACGGAGTTAACCCCGACGGAACCCCCGAAAACCCCCAAGCCACCCATCCCCTAGAAATTTGGACAGGCATTAACTTTGGATTAGCCGCCTTTATGCTACAACAGGGAATGAAAGCCGAAGGATTAGAAATCGCTCAAGCCGTAGTCAATCAAGTGTACACCCATGGACTACAATTTCGGACTCCAGAAGCCCTCACGGCTGCGGGAACCTTTCGCGCCAGTCATTACTTAAGAGCAATGGCCATCTGGGGACTCTATCAGGTTTGGGTCAAAGGGTAAACTAGGGAGATGAAAATATGAATCAGGGTCTCAAAAAACTCTTCTTAATTAGCTGTTTACTCCTAGGATTGATGGCCGTATTCATCCTCCCTAGTTTAACCCCTACTGTCCGTTCCGCCCTCCCTCCCCAGATCCAGATTACCACTTCCCCTAAACCGGAACCCTCCGAAAAAACTTCAGAATCCAAAGATTTTGAGAGTTTAATCAAAGAAACTCGTAAGCACGAGGGATTATTTACGGTTTACGAAAACCCAGAAGATTCCCATCTGTATTTAGAAATTTTACCCGAACAACTGAATCGGAATTACTTGTGTATCATGACTCTCTCTAGCGGCATTGGGGAAGGGTGGTTAGTGAATGGAATGCCGATGGGAGAGTTGCTATTCCAATTTCGCCAGGTACAAGATCGGATTCAATTTGTAGTTCCCCAGGTGAATTTTCGCACGACGGCTGGCGATCCCGTGCAGCGATCGCTCAATCAAGGCTTTAGCGATTCCGTCCTCTACGCTCTCGACATCCAAAGTACCCATCCAGAACGCCAATCTTTTCTCATCGATGCCACCGATTTACTGATGGGAAAAGGAGATCTCGGTGGCTTTTCTAACTTTCTCCTCTATCTCCTCGATGGAGCCTACACCATTGCACCAGAAATCTCCTACATTAAGGAAGTGGCAACCTTTCCCAACAATGTAGAAATTGAAGTGACTTATGGATTTTCTGGAGGAGGAGATCTCACCTATTTACCCACAGTACCCGATAGCCGAGCCTTTAACCTGGGATTCCACTATAGCTTCTCAGAACTGCCTACCAATAACGGCTATCGTCCCCGATTAGCAGACGAAAGAATCGGTTATTTTCTCACTGCCTATAAGAATTTTAGCAATAGCGATCGCCGCGATCCCTTTGTCCGCTACATTAACCGTTGGCATCTGCAACCCGATCAACCTTTAGTCTTTTGGATCGAAAATACCGTTCCCCTCGCCTATCGAGAGGCCGTGCGCGATGGCATCTTAATGTGGAATGAAGCCTTTGCTCAAGCCGGTTTTCCCCATGCCATAGAAGTGCGACAAATGCCCGATCATCCCGACTGGAGTCCAGCCGATGTCCGCTACAATGTGATTCGCTGGTCTAGTTCCTTCGAGCCTAGTTTCTATGGCTTAGGTCCCACTCGTACCAATCCCTTAACCGGACAAATTTTAGATGCAGATATTTTAATTGATGCCAATATTATCCGTTTGATTAAAGGCCAATATCAAACCTTAGTGAGGGGAGGATCAACCGAGACAAATCTCTCCTCCTTTTGGCAAGGAGTGTGTGGAGAAACTTGGCAAAAAACTTACTTCCGTGGAGCGATTTTACCCGATGATGGGGTGATGCCTCCAGCGAAACCTATCCCCCAAAGATTCCCCATCGCTCGCGCTCTCCTGGATGAAGATTTCTGTTCGATCGGAGAGTTTAACCGGCAGTTGGCAATCGGCGCAACCTCTTTGTTGATTCAGGATCATGTTTTGCCGAGCGGGCCAGAAATGGAAACCTATGTTCAGCAGTTTATCCGATTTTTGGTGGGCCATGAAGTGGGGCATACCCTGGGATTGCGGCATAATTTTCATGGCAGTACATTACTGACTCCAGAAGAGCTGCAAAATCCAGAAATTACTCGCACCGTCGGGATGATTGGCTCCATAATGGATTATGTCCCCCCTAATTTAGCGCCTCCCGGCCAACCCCAAGGAGATTATTTTCCCATGAAAGTGGGGCCTTATGATCGCTGGGCCATTGAATATGGCTATAAGCAGATTGAGGGGATTTCTCCAGAGGCTCAATTACGAGAGTTGCGGCAGATTGCCCAACGGGCTGGGGAACCGGCATTGGCTTATGGTACGGATGAGGATTTCATCAGCGATCTCGATCCAGCGGTGAATGTGTTTGACCTCAGTAGTAATCCGTTAAAATATTCTCAATGGCAGTTGCAAAATGCGGAGGCGATGTGGTCTCGGTTGAATCGGCGATCGCCTGCCCCTGGAGAAAGTTTTAGCGAAATGCGAGACTTGTTTGATGCCATCTTTTTCTATTATTTTGGTAATGTGATGAATTTGACTCTCTATGTGGGAGGCCAGTCCTTTAATCGCCATTATGCGGGCGATCGCCTCGGCGGGTTGCCCTTTGAGCCGATCCCAGTAGAGGAGCAAAGAGAGGCGTTAGCGGCGATTAACAAGTATGTGTTTTCGGAAGAGGCTTTTCAGTTTTCTCCCCAGTTGCTGAACCAATTAGCCCCCTCTCGTTGGAGCCATTGGGGAGTATTCCCCGATTGGTTCTTGGATTATCCGATCAGCGATCGTCTATTACGGTTACAACAGATAGTATTGCGCTCTCTGCTATCTCCCCAGCGTCTGGCTCGTCTCCAGGATCTAGAGCTAAAAGCAGCTCCCCAGGAACCGGTTTTAAGACTTCCAGAACTGTTTGAAACGTTACACAATCATATTTGGACAGAAGTGATTACCAAGCCAGGAACCAATCCCTCTAGTATTCGCCGTGCTCTGCAACAAGACTATATAGAAATCCTCAGTGCTCTCAGTCGGCGACAAATCAGGGTTCCTGAAGATGCGGTCACGCTAGCTTGGTATCATTTACGAGCATTGCACCATCAGATTACAACGACCTTACGCCGAGAAGGAAAAAGATTAGACCTCTATACTAGGGCCCATTTAGAGAAAAACCGCGATCGCATCGCCAAAATCCTGGATGCCTCCTTACCATCTAAATCTGGGTCAAAATCCCACAGCGCTACGCCCTAAGGTTTTTCAGACCCCTTTTCGGGTATGGTAAGTGCATCCCAGAATAGACCCCAAGAGCCACCAGCCCAGGAAATTAATGCGAGAGTCAAACAGGGGAATATCGAGCAGGTGAAATAGGGTGAGTCCGGCAAACGCCATCAGATAACTCAACACAATCACCCCTTCTTGGCGCTGAGGTAACCGGGCCCATAACCCAACTCCCTGTGCTAAGATCCAAGCTACTAAGCAGACTAATCCTAGAGTCAGGGGAATACCAATTTCCGCCAGGAGCATCAGCAGCAAGTTGTGAGGATGACCAACCCAATAGTTCATCTGGCTTTCATAGAGGGTGGAAAAACTCCGTAGTCCCCATCCTGTGGAGGGTCGTTGTTGTACTAAATTGAGAGCAAATTCCCATTGGGTAGATCGTAACTGAGCGATGGGACGGTTGGGAAAGAGATCGTCAGTGAGTCTGGCCCAAATGTAGGGAGGAACAATCCCCCGTAACCATTGTCGAGACGGATCAACGCCAAAGGCACACCAGCCAATGATCCCCAGGAGTGCGACTAGGGCGGTGACTAGGGCGTGCCATCCCCAGTAGATGCCATAGGCAAGGAGGGCTAACATAGCGATCGCCCAAGTATTGCGAGAATGGGTAAAAAATAAGGCCATGCCATCTAAGGCGATCGCTAACCCCAACAACATCCACACCCAGCGTTTTTTTCGTCTTGCTTCCAGCCATAGACCCACAGCTAAAATAAACACCACTGCCAAATAACACCCCAAATCATTGGCATACCCAAATACCGCCGACATTCGCCCTGAAGGAGCACCACCAGCGGCCAAGTCCCAGTTAATCACAATTCCCAACCAGCGAATCGGCCCAGACCATCCCCAGAATAATTGTCCTAACCCAATCATCGCCACAGGAATTGAGGAGAAAACTAAAATTTGAGCCATGCGTCTGAGTTGATGGGGATGCTCGATCAACTCTGCCAGGGAAACAAGAAAGATAAAAAAAGGCCAAAAATGGCTCAACCCCAGAAACGCCGATGGAGGATCTTCAGCTAAGGCACAGGAGATCGCTAAACCAAGGCCTAACGTACCCAAGACTTGCGTTAACGGACGGTTGATCAGAGCTTGACCATGGGACTTTACCACAGTCATGAGTACCACCAGACCAAAGAGTCCTCCGATCAAGGGACTGTAGACAAATATTCCTAACCACCACTGGAGGATCACCCAAGCTCGTTGAGGGTAGACGGAAGAAGACTCGTTCATGCAGGTTCCCAACAGGCAGAGCGCGTTAGAC
>CAZTRW010000125.1:0-11989 GCA_964616725.1 uncultured bacterium | reverse complement strand
CATCTCCCGTCACTCTCAATGGTTTACCACGGTTTCCCAAGGGTTTGTTAAACTCTGACTTGGCACAAGCCCAATCTTACTCCCTGTTAGTGATTACTGCCACTACTGAGGAAGCCAATCGCTGGAGTGCTCAACTGGAGGCGATGGATTGGCAAAAAGTATTATTTTATCCCACCACAGAAGCGTCTCCCTACGAAACCGCTTTACCGGAATCGGAGATGGTTTGGGGACAAATGCAGGTTTTGGCGGAATTGGTGTTAGGATCTGCCCAGGGAAAAATGGCGATCGTCTGTACGGAGCGTGCCCTACAACCCCATCTTCCTGCTGGGGAAACCTTCAAAACCTACACTCTCAGTTTGCAAAAGCAGGAGATTTGGGAGAGTAAAGTTCTTGATCAAAAATTAGCACAATTGGGTTATGAGCGAGTCCCTTTAGTGCAAACTGAAGGACAATGGAGTCGTCGGGGCGATATTGTGGATATCTTCCCCGTCGCTTCGGAATTACCTGTGCGTTTAGAATGGTTTCCTACTGAGGGAAAAGGAGATAAATTAGAGAAAATTAAGGAGTTTGATCCGGCAACCCAAAGATCACTTGATGCAGTAGATCGGGTGATTTTAACTCCTACAAATTTTGGGGCGATCGGAGTTGGGGAAAACAATAAACCCGCCCTCACCCTCACCTATTCTTTGTTAGACTACTTGCCCGAAAACACTTTAATTGCTCTTGACGAACCCACACAATGTCAGGCTCACAGTGATAATTGGGTACAGCAAATTGACGAACATTGGCAAAGCTTAAAGAGTGATTTCCCTAAAATCCATCGTTCCTTTACTGACTGCTTGACAGAAGTGACAAAATATCCTTATCTGCAATTATCGGAACTGGCAGAAAGTAATATTCCCGGAGCGATAAATCTGGCGAGTCGTCCTGTCCCGATCCTACCTCATCAGTTTGCCAAATTAGCAGAAACTTTGCGGGAAGAAAGCAAAAATCGCTATTTGATCTTCCTCGTTTCGGCTCAGCCCTCGCGCTCGGTTTCGTTGCTGCAAGAACATGATTGCCCGGCGAAGTTTATCCCCAACTCAGAAGATTATCAAGCGATTGATTCTTTGCAAGTGCATTATACTCCTGTGGCGTTGAAATATTCAGGAGTAGCGGAGTTAGAAGGCTTTATTTTACCAACTTTTCGGATTATTGTTGTCAGCGATCGCGAATTTTATGGTCAGCATAGCCTCGCCAGCCCCAGCTATATCCGCAAACGTCGCCGCGCTCAATCCACGCAAGTCGATCCCAACACCTTACAACCGGGTGATTATGTGGTTCATCGCCAACATGGAGTAGGGCGATTTCTCAAGCTCGAAAGTTTGACGATTAGTGATGAAACCAGAGAATATCTGGTGATTAAATATGAAGATGGTTTACTCAGAGTTGCTGCCGATCAAGTGGGATCGTTATCGCGATTTCGATCGGTTGATGGAAATCGACCTACTCTGCATAAATTAACCAGCAAAGCCTGGGATCAGACCAAGAATAAAGTCCGCAAAAGTATTAAGAAATTGGCGGTGGATTTGATTAAGCTGTATGCAGCGCGATCGCAACAAGAAGGCTTTGCTTTTCCCATCGATTCCCCTTGGCAACAGGAATTAGAAGAATCTTTTCCCTATCAACCCACTCCTGATCAACTCAAAGCCACTCAAGATATTAAACGAGATATGGAATCTCCTCGTCCTATGGATCGGTTAGTTTGTGGAGATGTGGGATTTGGCAAAACTGAAGTGGCAATTCGCGCGATTTTTAAGGCAGTTACTGCGGGAAAACAAGTGGCAGTGTTAGCACCGACAACGATTTTAACTCAGCAACATTATCATACTCTCAAAGAGCGATTTGCTCCTTACCCAATTGAGGTAGGATTGTTAAATCGATTTCGCACGCCTGGGGAGCGAAAAGAGATTCAGCAGCGTTTAGCTACAGGAGAATTAGATGTGGTGGTGGGCACTCAAGCTCTGTTAAGTAAGGAGATTCGATATCGAGATTTAGGGTTATTAGTGGTGGATGAAGAGCAGCGATTTGGTGTGAATCAAAAGGAGAAAATTAAGGCGCTGAAAACTCAGGTGGATGTGTTAACCCTCAGTGCTACTCCAATTCCCCGCACGTTGTATATGTCCCTATCTGGAGTGCGGGAAATGAGCTTGATTACGACTCCTCCTCCGGCGCGTCGTGCGATTAAAACCCATTTGGTTGCCTATGATTTGGAGACGGTGCGGATGGCGATTCGTCAGGAGTTGGATCGAGGCGGTCAAATCTTTTACGTGGTTCCTAGGGTGGAGGGGATTGAAGAAATTAGTAGCCGAATTCGCGAGAAAGTACCGGGGGTTCGTTTGGCGATCGCCCATGGTCAAATGCCGGAAACTGAACTGGAAGCGACGATGCTCAGTTTTAGTAATGGAGAAGCAGATGTATTGGTTTGTACCACGATTATTGAGTCAGGGTTGGATATTCCCAGGGTAAATACGATCTTAATTGAGGAGGCCCATAAGTTTGGCCTGTCTCAATTGTATCAGTTGCGTGGACGAGTAGGGCGATCGGGCATTCAGGCCCATGCTTGGTTATTTTATCCCGATCGCCGTGCTCTCCCCGAAGCAGCCGAGAAACGTCTGCGAGCTATACAGGAGTTTACTCAGTTGGGATCAGGGTATCAATTGGCAATGCGGGATATGGAGATTCGCGGTGTCGGGAATTTGTTGGGAACCAAACAATCTGGTCAAATGGAGGCCATTGGGTTTGACTTGTACATGGAAATGTTACAAGAAGCCATTCGGGAAATTCAAGGACAAAAAATTCCCCAAGTGGAAGACACCACTATTGATTTACCCGTCACCGCATTTATTCCCGCCGATTATATTCCTGATTTAGAGCAAAAAATGAGCGCCTATCGCTCTGTGGCTACAACCCAATGCCGAGATGAGTTGCGCTTAATTGAGATGGAATGGCATGATCGTTATGGATCAATCCCGCTACCAGCTCAACAGTTAATTCGGGTGATGGAGTTAAAACAATTAGGGAAGTCTTTAGGATTTTCTCGAATCAAACCAGAAGGGAAACAGCACGTAATTTTAGAAACGCCAATGGAGGAACCGGCGTGGAATTTACTCAAGGAAAAACTTGATCGCCGTGTTCGCGATCGCTTCGTGTATACTCCGAAAAAGGTAACCGTGCGCGGATTAGGGGTATTGAAACCCAATCAGCAATTAGAGCAGTTGATTGGTTGGTTTTCCCAAATGCAAGCGGCGTTATCTGGGGAGAATTCGGCATAGTTGTATGGGACTGATCATAGCAGGCGATCGCTCTGGATCGGGAAAAACTACGATTACTTTGGCTTTGTTAGCTAGTTTACGAAATCAAGGCAAATCCATACAATCGTTTAAGGTAGGCCCTGATTATATCGATCCCATGTTTCATACCTATGTGACGGATCGATTTTGCCGCAATTTAGATCCCGTATTAACTTCTCCAGAATATGTCCAATCCTGTTATCGCTATCACAGTCAAACTGCAGATTGTGCCGTTGTAGAAGGGGTAATGGGATTGTTTGATGGTCTGCCCTACAATGCCAATTTATCTTATCCTTTTTTTGGGTCAACGGCTCATGTGGCACGATTATTATCTTTGCCAGTAATTTTGGTGATCGACTGTTCTCGTCTCTCTGGTTCAGTGGCAGCGATCGCCCATGGTTTTCGACATCTCGATCCCCAACTACATTGGGGAGGTGTTATTCTCAATAAAGTCGCGAGTTTCACTCACCAAAATCACTTAGAAGCTGCCTTAGCATCCCTTGGTATTGCCATAATGGGGGTATTTTATCGAGATCAAGCGGTTACTATTCCCGATCGACATTTAGGATTAATTCCTACGGAGGAACTCCCCCAATTAAACTCCATTTTAGATCGATTAGCGGAGTGGGGAAAAACAAGTTTTGATTGGGAAAAATTGGCTTTGTATTTGTCTCCAGAACCGCCTCACCCGTGCGCTCTGTTTAGCCACAACCTGGAAATGCGATCACCAGTCCGATTGGCGATCGCCCAAGACAAAGCCTTTAGTTTCTATTATGCTGATAATTGTGACCATTTACAAGCATTTGGTGTGGAATTAATTCCCTGGAGTCCTTTAGGCGATCGCGCCCTTCCTCCCGCCATTCACGGACTCTATTTTGGCGGCGGATTCCCCGAAGTCTTTGCTCAACAACTCTCTGAGAATTATCCCCTCAAAAACGCTATTCGTCAAGCCATTACCAGCGGAATTCCCACCTATGCCGAATGCGGAGGATTAATGTATCTGTGTCAAACCTTGACCAATTTTGCTCAGGAAACCTTTGAGATGATCGGTCTCTTTCCCCCCACAGTCACCATGGCTAAAAAACTCACCCTAGGCTATCGACAAGCCACCGTTTTAAATGATAGCCCTCTGGTCAAATCGGGGACTCAACTACGAGGTCATGAATTCCACCGCTCCCAACTGACTCCACCAGTTCCTGTGGGCAAAATAGGCCAAAACCATTATCCCCTATTTCAGTTAACTGGTACGGATCAAACCCCCTTTTTAGAAGGATGGACAACGGCTCAAGTTCATGCTTCTTACCTCCACCTCCACTGGGGAAATCAACCACAAATTCCCCTGCGTTTCATCCAGCAGATGACCCAGTATGCCGCACAACTAACCTTGCCAACTTAACAAATTCTAGGGAGTTGTTCACCACTGAGCCAATCGAGAATGCGGCTCGATCCAATTTTACTTTTAACGGTGACTAAACTGGGGGAGTTAGAAATGGGGCGATCGCCCACCACTCCAATTAACCATCCCCCCATTTCTGCCTGTAAAATTCCCAAAGCCAACTCTACATCCGACTGAGGCACAAACGCCACAAAGCGCCCCTCATTAGCCACATACAGCGGATCAAACCCCAAAATCTCACAAGCGCCGCGCACCTCTTCCGTCACCGGAATCAAAGACTCATCAATATTTAAAGTCACCCCAGCACTCAAAGCAATTTCATTTAACGCACTTGCTAATCCTCCCCGCGTCAAATCCCGCAAACAATGCACCCGCACCCCCTCTGCCAGTAACCTCAAAACCGTAGTCGCCACAGGAGCCGAATCACTCTCAATCGTCGTTTCAAATGACAAACCTTCCCGCATCGCCATAATTGCCATCCCATGCCTACCCAAATCCCCATTAATCAAAATGGCATCCCCAGGTTGCACTTGCCGAGGCGAAATTTCCTGCTCCGATTCCACCCTGCCTACTCCAGAAGTATTAATAAATATCCCATCTCCTTTGCCACGCTCCACCACCTTCGTATCTCCGGTAACAATGCGAACTCCCGTCTTCTGGGCAGCGAGTTGCATTGATTGCACCACGTGCCATAGAGTTGTCATCGGTAACCCTTCCTCTAAAATAAACCCCACACTCAGATACAAGGGTCTCGCCCCTGCCATGGCCAAATCATTCACCGTGCCATACACGGCCATGGAGCCAATATCGCCTCCGGGAAAGATCAAAGGATTGACTACATAAGAATCAGTAGTGAAAGCGAGGCGATCGCCCTCCAGTTTCAGGACAGTAGCATCATGGCACACCTCAGAACGACCAAACACCGGCAAAAACAGCTGCTCAATCAACTGATGCATCAATTTTCCCCCCCCACCATGAGCCAACAACACCTGGGGATACCGCTGAATCGGTATCGGACAAGACAGAGAAAAATTAGACAAAGCACTCATAACTTTCTGAAGTATTAATATTCATCAAACTGGAACTCCCAACCCATCCCCTCGTCTTCTGACCAAGACATGCCACTATCAGGTAATTTTAAGATATACCAGGTCTCACACTCTCCTCACCATAATCACATGGGGAAGAGTCAGACAAAGATAGTAGATAAAAACACAGTAGCCTATTGGGTAAAAACCGGACTAGTGATGCACAATCACCCTCCAGAAAGTTACCCATCCGTTCCCCCAAAGGAGATGTATTGACGCTATGGCCTTGAACCCTTTTCCCCTAAAAATTCTCAGTCTTGTTCTAGCTCCCGTTCTCCTATCCCCTGGCGCTTTTGCCCTAGAATTTCCTCCCACCGGCGGTGCTGGCTCTCCTTCTGGAGGAACCTCTGGCGGTGGAGTCCGAGGATCATCCGCTTGTGTCACTTCAGAACCAGGATTATCCTTAATGGCCCTAAAACCTTCTCAGCCAGAGAATTATATCGGTACAACTGCTACAGACACTCCCACCATATTCTTTTATGTGCCCAAAACCCAAGCTCTCACGGCTGAATTTGCTTTGGTAGACCAAAAAGGAAATGAAGTCTACACACAGGAGCTAAAACTCTCTGACAAAAGTGGATTAGTGGATGTAAAAATGAAATTACCTCAACTGCCCCAAGGCGTGATGGGTACTGAGTATACTTGGCAATTTGTCCTTGTATGCAATCCCAATGACCGAGGGGCAGATATGTGGGTGGAAGGCCAAATTCGCCATGTCAGCTTAAGTTCAGAACAAACAGCCGCCCTAGCCGCAGAAAAAGATTTGCTCAAAAAAGCTGAACTGCTTGCTGATGCTAAAATTTGGTACGATACCCTAGCCATAGCAGCTCAGTTACGAAGTGTGGACTCTCAGCCCTGGAAAAGTTTGCTAAAATCAGTGAATCTAGAGAAACTGAGTGAAACCCCACTGCTTCCTTTGTCAAGCAGGGTAGGCAGTCCTTAGTTCAGACGAATCGCAGGGTGCAGATTCTCATGGTGTAATTTAAGATACTGTAACCCCGGATTCTATGTGGGCAACTGTTAAAGATTGGCTATGGCAACAGCGAGGAGTGTGCATTGCGGCTCCTGCCGTCACTATAGTGGTGGTACTATTGCGATTGATGGGTGCATTGCAGGGTGGAGAATGGGCGTTTTTTGATTTGTATATGCGCTGGCGGCCCCTGGAATCTCGTGATGAGCGCGTGGTGATTGTGGGGATTAATGAAGCAGATGTGCAGGAGATTGGCCAAGCGATTATTCCCGATCGCCTCTATGCTGAGTTACTCAAAAAGCTGATGGCGATGAAACCGAGGGCCATTGGTTTGGATATCTACCGCGATTTACCCGTTGAACCCGGTCATGAAGAGTTGGTGGAGGTGTTTGATTCTACTCCCTATCTCGTGGGAATTCAGAAAGCCGCTGGGAATAATGAACGCGATCGCGTCGATCCCCCTCCCGCCCTAAAAGCTAAAAATCAAGTCGGTGCCAATGATTTAGTTCCCGATGCCGATAGCAAAGTTCGCCGTGCCCTCATATCTCTAGATACTTCTACAGGGGAAACCATTTACGGACTCCCCCTCTACTTAGCTCTTCTCTATCTTTACCCAGAAGGAATCAAGCCAGAAGTAATGGGCGATCAAACCTGGCGCTTAGGAAAAACTGTGTTTTCTGCCATTCCTCCCAATGCGGGAGGATATGTCAGGGGAGTTGATGGCGGTTATCAAGTCTTACTGAATTATCGCGGCCCTAATGAGTCTTTTGAGACAGTGGCGATGATGGATATTCTGGAGAATCGGGTAGCTCCAGATTGGGCGCGCGATCGCATCGTCCTCATCGGAGCCGTAGGCGAAAGCTTTCAAGATCTCTTTCCCACTCCCTACACCATCAGTCCTTCCCAACGCATGGCCGGAGTAGAAATCCATGCCAATATTACCAGCTTGATTGTCAGTGCCGCCCTAGAGGGACGACCTCTGATTAAAACTTGGCCAGAACTGGTAGAAATCCTGTGGATTTTTGCCTGGGTATGGTTAGGAGCCTTGCTCACCTGGCAATTACGCCATACCGGAGGATTGAATGCCATGGCAATTCGCAAGGCAGTGAGGATCTTCGCTACTCTTCCCCTCCTCATTTTAGTCACCTACGGGGCGTTCTTACTGGGATGGTGGCTTCCCGTGGTTCCTCCGCTTTTGGGTTTGGTGAGTTCATTTACCACCATTACAGCCTATATTGCACGTAGTGCTGGGGATATTCGTAAAACCTTTGGGCGCTATCTCAGTCAGGAAATTGTGGCAACTCTCCTGGAACATCCAGAAGGATTAAAGTTAGGAGGAGAGCGGCGCAAAATTACGATTCTTACCTCAGATTTAAGGGGATTTACAGCCCTTTCGGAACGACTTTCGCCAGAGGAAGTGATTAAAATCCTCAATTTCTATCTTGGCTATATGGCGGATGTGATTACCGACTATCAGGGTACGATTGATGAGTTTATGGGCGATGGGATTTTGGTATTATTTGGTGCGCCGGTTCCCCGTGAAGATGATGCTCAACGGGCGATCGCCTGTGCTGTTGCTATGCAACTCGCGATGAAACCCGTCAATACTCAAATGCAGAAATGGGGATTATCTTCCCTGGAAATGGGGGTAGGCATTAACACAGGAGAAGTGGTAGTCGGCAATATTGGCTCAGAAAAACGAACAAAATATGGAGTTGTCGGTTCTCAGGTTAATTTAACCTATCGGATCGAATCCTACACTACAGCCGGACAGATTTTAGTGTCGGAGTCAACGATCGCCGCCGCTGGGCCAATTGTCAAAATTAATGGGGAAAAACAGGTGACTCCCAAAGGAGTCAAACAGCCGATCACGATTTACGATGTGGGTGGAATTGATTGTAAATATGAGTTATATCTACCCCAAGAAGAGGAGCATTTCTTTCCCTTACCTGAATTAATTCCTGTGCAGTATGTCTTTTTAGAGGGAAAAAATATTAGCGATCGCCTCAATCATGGTCAGTTAATTGCCCTCTCAGAAAAATGCGGCAAAATTAGGATAGAAATAGATAATTCTAATCAAATTCCGCTCGCATTAACTAACTTAAAAATTAATTTTTTCCAAGACGAGAAACCTGAAAACCGTGAAGATGCTTACGCTAAGGTGTTGGAAAAAAATACGGACGATCACCCCAATCAATTTGTGATTCGGTTTACCTCTAAACCCCCTGCTGTCGAAGCAAAATTAGAAGCTCTGTATAAGGCGATCGCTCCCTAATGCAGAAGTCAGATTGCTTGCAGAGTCCGGCTTCTGCATACCAGAATTAATCTAAATCTGACATTTTAATTGCTGATTGCCGATATTTTCTCCCAATAGTCACATTCAATTTACCCAGCAATTCTTCCGTCAATTTTTGAAAAGCTTTCGCTCCGCTCGTATGGGGATGAGCCAACACCACCGGTAAAAAACTATCTACTGATTTAGAAACATTCACATCAGCGGGAATCCGAATTTTAAACAGTTTAGCCTCGCTGTAATCAGTCCGCACCCGATTCATTACTTGGCGATAATATCGTCCCATAAATCCTCCCGCCATTGTGAAGACAATTCCCAACATTTCAATATCAAGCGGATTTTCATTTTGATGGACTTCTCTCAGTTTGGCTAAACGCCTCTCTAAAAGCTGAATCCCAATTAAAGAAAGAGGCTCTGGGCGAGCCGGAAGTAAATAAAAATGACTCGCAGTGAGGGCACTTCGAGTTAATAGGGTATAGCCTGGGGCACAATCTAAAATAATGTAGTCATATTCGCCAATCACTGGCTTTAAGATCCCATCAATGAGAATACGCTCAAAGCGGTTCCAGACAGTCTCAAAGGAGACCCGATCGCGATGAACCGCTTTTTCATAGAGCATTTCCGAGACAGAAAATTCATCATACATATCAATATCCCCAGGCAATAAATGGAGTTTGGGAAGATTACAAGCATAGGGGATAATAATATCTTGAATAGGAAAAGATGCTTTAGCTGCTGGATTAATGGCTTCTTTTACCAGTTGTCTCAAAGTTCGCTGATCTCGTCGCAGTTTGGCAAAGTCGGAGGGAGACATCATACTGAGGGTGGCGCTGATTTGAGTATCTAAATCTACAATCAACACCCGCTTGTCGTGGTATTTGGCAAGACAGGCTGCTAGATTAACGGTGAGGGTGGTTTTGCCAACCCCTCCTTTCATATTGACGGTGGAAATAATGTATCCCATAGGTTATGTTTAATCTGTCTGCGAGAGAAGGTGTGATTATAGCAAAGGGTGAGATGGGCGTGCTTGACTCTAGCAGTTGTGCCTTTCAAATCATAATCCTTATCTCTGACTGATGGTGAGGGGATGAGGGGAGTTTTCTGGTATGGTTAGAGGCTGGAGTAATTGTTGAGGTGAAGGGATGATGGATTGGATGCGATCGCTCGTTTGGATGGACTATCGGTTATCTGTGTTTATTGCTTTGGGGGTTCCCCTGGTGCTCTTGATTTGGGCGGTAGTGAAGCAATCGGAAGCAGTGATCCGATTAATGATTATCTACGCTCGTGTGGCCAGTTTACTGGCAATTACCCTATATCTGATGATTGCCGCAGTGCCCATTAGTTTTGTCAGTGGGATAGTAGCTCGCTTCCTCATTCCCCTGTCTCTGTGGTTTTGGATTGACTTAAACGAGGAAATCGAGGATATTCCTGCCTCCCGTCCCCTCAAACTCTGCTTTACCGCTTGGCGTTGGGGTGTTAGCCTGTATATGGGGATCAGTGCGATCGCTCAACTTCCCTCTCTGCAATGCGCTCTCTTACCAAAAGCCCAGCTCATCCAAAATGAGCTATGCCGAGTCTGGCTAGAAGCACCCTGGGCATACAAAGACCTTTTCCATAAAAATACCAGCGAACAATCCTTGGGACTGATCGGTATTCTGGCAGTGACTATCTATGCCGCCTACTTGAGTTACTTTGTGTTGATTCGCCTTGGGAAACAAGGAAGATCAGCCGTGGGACAGTAATCGTTGTGATCTGTACTAGTTTATGCTCTCTCGTCGTTTAGAACACTATACCCTCAAACGCCCCCACGAAGTGCTCTTAGTCACGGTTGATCTGGCTGGGGAAGAAGATCAAATTCTCATATTTAAGGGATTTTCTAGCTCCTTGATGCGATCAACGGCATTTGATCCTGATATTCCGGTTTTACCAGAAACAGCAGCGATCGCTACCATTGATCGCCTCCACAGTCCCTATCATCCCAATCATCCCCGCTATATCCAACAAGGATTAACCCTAGAAGCCCTAGAAGCTCTATTCCGAGAAGTGGGAGTTTAATTAAGAAGATTGCCCCGGTTGCAAGGCAGACAGAGTTTGATTCATCTGATTGATTCGCTTACACAAAATACGGATAATATAAACAGCCACCCCCGGAGAAGCCTCGATCGCCTGATACAACTGCTGCTGAGTCAGCAACAGCACCTCACATTCCTCCACCGCTTTGACGGAAGCAGACAAAGGTGCGGCATTAAAAATCGACATCTCCCCGAAAAAATCTCCTTTCTTCAGTTCTGCCAATACCGCATTATCTTTTAAAACTTCCACCCGTCCTGACAATAGGATATACAACAATCCCCCTTTACGTCCTTGGTCAAGAATCAAATGACCCGCAGGATACCATAACTCTAGCAACGCTGCATTGAGTTGCTCAAGCATCTCCTCATGCTCAATTTCCTGGAAAATAGGCACTTGTCGAAGAATTGCTAAACGTTCAGTTAGATCTAACATAAAGACTCACGCCAAGAGAGCAGATGATATTCTGATCAGTGTAGAGCAATAGTTTACAGGACACTTCTTGTGCTGGACATTAAACAAATTCGCGATAACCCAGAGCAGGTGTTAGCCAAACTTAGCAGTCGAGGCCCAGGGTATGACCTCGATTCTATTTTACAGTGCGATCGCCAACAGCGCGACCTAGAAAACCAACGCAGCCAACTCCAAGCCAAAAGCAACGACATTGGCAAACAAGTTGGTCAAAAAATGAAAGCCGGAATTTCCCCCCAATCCCCCGAAATTCAAGCCCTCAAAGACGAAGGCAACCGCATCAAAACCCAACTGGCAGAACTCGAACCCCAGGAAAAAACCCTCAAAGCGCAACTCCATCAACTCCTGCTCCCCCTCCCCCACCTTACC
>CAZTRW010000124.1:0-12144 GCA_964616725.1 uncultured bacterium | reverse complement strand
CAACTTGTCGAGTTTCAAGTGCATTTTAAGAAACTGCCATAACACCTCAATCTGCCACCGATACCAATAGGTTTCACTGACTTGTTCATTGGTCATCTCATCCACGTTGGTCGCCAGACGAAATTCGCTCCGACTCTCCCAATCACCAAACCAAACGACCCGATATCGGTCAGGGTCAAATTCAGTTTTCATATTATTCTTGATCCGCACCACAAACAGCGTTTTGGCGAGGCTCATTTCATCAAGAAGCTCCCAGCTTGCCAAGCCTCTATCCATGATGCCAATGCCGTTTTCGGGAATCATCGTACTCACGAAATCAGCAAACTTTGCATCGTGTCCTTGCCCAAAATGAATCAGGCATTCACTCGGATTGCCTTGCTCTAGATTGACCCCGTAAGGTGAATTTTTGCAAGCCGATACCCTGATATTATTAAGTGATGGCGATCATTCTTACAAAATTTTGGTTGTTGATCTTTCGTCTTTTGAGCTTCAATTACAAGAGAATATTTTAGATTTTATTGATTTGCTGAAACAGCAATTTATTAAAGAGAGGAATTAGAGACGCTCGAGGGGAACGTCTCTAGAGATTTAACTATGCAGCCAGCGGGCGGCATCTTTGGCGTGATAGGTGAGAATCAAATCTGCTCCGGCGCGCTTAAATCCAGTGAGGGTTTCCATGACGACGCGCTGTTCGTCAATCCAATTATTGAGGGCAGCTGCTTTCACCATGGCATATTCGCCCGATACGTTATAGGCGGCGACGGGTAAATTCGATGCTTGTTTGACTTGCCAGATAATGTCCATGTAGGCTAGAGCGGGTTTGACCATGAGCATATCTGCGCCTTCGGCGATATCGAGGGCAATTTCTTTGAGGGCTTCGCGGCTATTGGCGGGGTCCATTTGGTAGGTGCGGCGATCGCCAAATTGAGGGGCAGACTCCGCCGCATCCCGAAATGGGCCATAATAGGCTGAGGCATACTTGGCCGCATAAGACATAATCGGGATCTCCTCAAATCCCGCTTCATCCAACCCTGTCCGAATTGCTTGCACAAATCCATCCATCATCCCCGACGGTGCAATAATATCTGCTCCCGCTTTGGCTTGAGCCACGGCTGTTTTCTTCAATAGTTCTAAAGTAGGATCATTAAGTACCCTGCCAGTGAGATCTCCCACTTGCAGATAGCCACAGTGGCCATGAGTGGTATATTCGCACAGACAAGTATCTGCAATTACCACCAGATCCGGCACCGCTTCTTTCACGGCTGTGGCAGCCTTCTGAATCATACCGCAGTGATGCCAAGCACCTGTCGCGTCCATATCCTTAGTTTCGGGAATCCCAAATAGGATAATGGCAGGAATCCCCAAGTCATAAACCTCCTTAGCTTCTGCCACAATTTTATCGACTGAGAGTTGATAAACCCCCGGCATAGAGCGCACTTCTTTGGACACTCCTTCACCGGGAATCGCAAAGAGAGGATAGATCAAGTCACTGGGTGTGAGCACATTTTCTTGAACCATCCGGCGCAAAGCGGGGGAGGTGCGAAGGCGGCGAGGACGATGAATGGGAAACATAGTTACAGGAGGTTACAAGTGATGATCAAAGAACGGTTGTAGGAAGTATTGTATAGCGATCGCTCCTCTGTCCTGACACCCCTGAGCCGTTTCTCAATCTTTTGTAACGTTATTTTTCTCTTTCTGGACTGTCTGCCACAGCCGGTGGGGAAGTCAGCAATGGCAGGCGATCGCCACGAAACACCTCTTCCGTGCCCACCCCTACCTCTTGCCAGAACTTCCCGAAACTTTTCAGCGTCACCATGCCCATCAGTAATGGCAACGTAGATAAACTTAATAGAACTGAAACCTCTTGCGATCGCACAGCGACTCCGAAGGAGTATCGAGCCATAATCACTTGCCTATTCTAAACGTAAAGAGATATAAACTAGGGGAAATATTCCTTTCCTGTCGGAGGCAGTCCAAAAGATCACTCTGAGTCTCTCTGTCACCCTGATAGGTTTCTGTGCGCTGTGTAATGACTAATGCCACCATCCCCTATTTCCTGCCATTGTGTAATACCATGCCTGGAGACCACTTTTGCTCATCTGATCCTGCTAGTCAAGTCATCTTCCCCCTATGTCACCTCTAAATTCTACTCGCACAATCGGGAATTGGACAGCTATTACCCAGTGGGCCCAAGCACAAATTGGGTCAGAGATGGGGAAAGTTAAGGTCCGAGTACGAGGAAATATTCTCCATATTCTCTGTGAGAGTACGCCCCATTGCCCTCCCCAAGATGTAGTAGAATCGCGCTTGATTGAGGGGTTAGTCACCGCGTCCCTAGATTCTTTGCTGCCAGCGGATCAGCCTCCCATTTATCAAATTTGGCTCTATGGTCGGGTGAGTGGGCCGAATTATCCTGACTGGACTCAGGAAATTGATGTACAGCAGTTATTGAAAAACCATCTCCCTGGCTCTTCAGAGGCAGCGGCGGTGGTGGAACGCCATGGTTCTGAAAGCTTAGAGGAACAGACTGTTACGCCTTCGCGCTGCGACGGTGCCGGAGGATCGCACACAGAGACTCCCCCTAGCTTCTCTGTGGCTGTGGCTGATCGGATGGAGACGGTGACATCCTCTCGTGGGGGGATTGTGGTTTCTAATCGGAATTTGGCGGCGGAGGGTAATCCCCATGCGATCGCCCGCTATCTCAGTGAAACCCTCAGTCCTCTAGGGATTGGAGTTAAAGTAAAAATTAAGACACTCAAAAAAACGACCGAAAGAGACTTACCCGTAAAAAGGCTCCATGTCGGCTGTTATAGTAACTATAGTCCAGATCCAAGTTTACTTGGTCCAAATATTGCCAGGCAACTGCGCGAGTTAGAGCTAATCGGGTTTCGAGATGCGGCGATCGCCTGTCAAGTCCACGGAGAAAATTCCCCAGACTGGGTACTTCTGGTGGATTTGACCCCTCGCTCTGTCATGCTTAATCAATGGGCCCGGTGGGGAGACGTACCCGCCATTAACCGCCTGCTCGACCAACGGCTGGCCCACGAATGTCTCAACATTTCGGCCATCCTCAAAGAATCAACCCTCCACCTGTTTTGTCGAGGAACCAGTGTTCCCCACCAAAAAAACGTCGTCGCACGGATACAAAACCTGCTAAATATCGTTGCCCCCCAAGGGATTCACGCCGCGACGATCTACGGCCACTTAAACCACCAATCTAGTCCAGTTTGGGTAGATTGGATCGATCTGCCAGGCCGCTCTCCAGGCGATCGCCACCTATCTACCCTAGAATTAGCCAAACAAGGCCATCAAACCGCCCTCCAATTCCTACTCAATCGCCTCCTCAACCCAGAAATCGACCAACAACTCAGCACCGGCGGCATTCGCATTCAACTGCTCCTCAAAGAAGACCTCCTGCACGTGATGACCGACGCGCCTGGCTGCCCCAACCAACGACAAGTCGGGCCCCTCGTTGCCAAATTTCTACGCCAACTGAAAATTCCCCGCATCGCTGGCCTGCGGGTATACGGACGCAGATGTGGACAAAAATTACCTCGATGGCACTACGGAGTTGACTTTAAACCCAGAAAACGACTGGTTCCCGAAGCACCCCCAGAATTTGCCGCCAGCAGCGCCTATGTGGGTGACCTCATCGCCCTAGACCGCTCTCCCCAAAGCCTACACGAATCCACCGCCACCAGTGGCAGCATCTCTTCTACCGCCGGGAAATCCCCCTTGACTCCCCCAGCCTCTCAAGAACTGTCCACGGCTCCTCAACCCTCCTCAAAATCTCCCCGGCCTCGCAAACGCTCTCTCCTCGATCAGTGTCAGCAGGTACTCATTCATACAGGTTTGTTAGCCCCAAAAGGAGGATTAGAGCAGGAAACTCGTTTGGTGAATGGCCACTCCAGCACCAGTTTAGTCCACCAGTCAGCCCCAGTATCTCCCCCGCCCAGGCAGTGGCAAACCAGTCCTCAAGTCTGGATTGCTTTGGTTTGGGGAACCTTGGGACTGTTGCTGACTCTGGAAATTGATTGGTTATTGGGGTATCACCTCACCAAAAGCAGTGGCGGTGACTATGGTGCTGTTTATCCACCGATGCCGATTAATTTAGGAGGAAATCCAGCCAATGCTAGTGATGAGAGCTTGTTAGGAAAGTCTGGTTCTTCAGGAGAGTGCCCGACGGGAGAGTGCTTGTTGAGCACTCCTTCTCCTTATCCCAGTTTCAATAATCAGTTAGTCAATGAGCATTTGGGGCGATATCACGCTCAGATGCTAGAGTCAGGCCCAGCAGATATTTTAATCATTGGTAGCTCTCGTGCCCTCAGAGGGATTGATCCGCAGCGATTGCGGGAGGAATTGGCGGCACTGGGCTATGGTGAGGTGAAGATTTACAATTTTGGGATTAATGGGGCGACAGCTAAGGTGGTGGATTGGGCGATTCGAGATTTACTGGTACAGGAGCAGTTACCGAAGTTGATTATTTGGGCAGATGGGGCGCGAGCGTTTAATAGTGGTCGGGAGGATCTGACGTATGAGGCGATCGCCACTTCCGTCGGGTATCAAGAGTTACGCGCTCAAACCTTGGTGCGGCCTCTCTATGGTCAACCTTGGTCAGCCCAAAGTCACCATCAGCAAGAAGAACCTAAGTTACCAGCTTTTTCGATTACCACCAGCTATGAAAGGGCCAATGATTGGCTAGAGAAAGGGTTGGGAACCTTATCAGCCGTTTATCCCCAGCGCGATCGCCTCCATACCCAGATTCAGGATACCCTCTCAACGGTACTTCCCCAAGACCCCTCCCAACGGAACACGGCTGAAGACCCAGAAATGCTCCAACCAGCAGTGCTCAATCCCGATGGGTTTCTACCCTTTACAGTCCGTTTTGATCCCGATACCTACTATCAACATCATCCCCAAGTGTCTGGAGCTTACGATCGAGATTATGAGTTTTTTAGCTTGGCCGGAGAACAGGATGAAGCCCTGAAAAACCTCATTGCCTATACCCAGTCAATGGGAGTCAATTTGCTGTTTGTAAATATGCCTTTGACTCAAGTGTATTTAGATCCCATTCGTACCAGCTATGAACAGGAATTTCAGACCTATATTCAGAGTTATCAACAACCCGGTTTTCAGGTAAAAGACTGGATCGGATTATGGTCAGGTGGAGAGCACGGTTATTTTTCCGATCCGAGTCACTTAAATCGTTATGGTGCAGAGGTGATCGCCACTACCTTAGCCCACGATCCCGACATTAATTGGGCAGAAAAATTAAACCCCTAGTTATCCCTCAACCGAGCACTTACCGTGACAATATTGTATGAGTTTTACTTCGGCATTATACGGTTTATTTTTACTCAGTGTTGGCATTTTGTATTGGGCCAGTAGGGGTGGGTTTCAAACTCATTCCTACACTAGACAAACGCGATGGGTAATTTTGGCGATCGCCTCCCTCATTTTCTACGCCTCTTGGCAACCACAATATATTCCCCTCCTCCTGGTGATGACCTGGATTAACTATACCTTAGCCAAGGTTTTAGTGCCCCATTCAGCCTACAGCAATCATGCCGATAATTGGCAACTCTCTAACCAAGAATGGCAATTTGCCCAAGCCGATTGGAACCAACGTCGATCCCTAATTTTAATTGCCGGAATTATCCTAAATGTGGTATTATTATTTGGGTTTAAATATATCCCCTTTGTCCTAGGAACCATTGCCGAGACTTTTCAGCTTCCCGAAGTCCAAACTTATGCCAATTGGGTAGACGACAATGTAGTTGCTCCCCTCGGATTAAGCTTCTTCTGTTTTGAGGCGATCGCCTACCTCGTCGATGTTTACCGAGGCGCACCCTGCGCCCAAAGCTTCCTCAAATTTTCCGCCTACAAACTCTTTTTTCCCAAACTCATCTCCGGCCCAATCACCCTTTACCATCAAATCGCTAATCCCCTCAAAGATCCCCCATTTCCCACCATCGAACTCTTCACCGAAGGACTCTGGTTAATCGCTTTAGGCGCAACTAAAAAAGCCCTCATCGCTGATCGATTAGCGATCGTTGTCGATCTCAGCTTTACCCATCTAACCCGTGCAGGCAGCTGGGATATATGGTTAGCCACTCTCGCCTACGGACTCCAACTTTATCTTGACTTTAGCGGCTACGTCGATATCGTCCGCGGTAGCGCCCTCCTCCTTGGGTTACAACTCCCAGAAAACTTTCAAGACCCCTACTTTACCACCAGCATTGCCGACTTTTGGCGCAGATGGCACATCACCCTAGGCAACTGGTTACGCAACTATCTTTACTTTCCCCTGGGAGGCTCTCGCTTAGGATTGATCCGCACTTGTATCAACCTCCTCTTAGTGATGATCATTGCCGGAATTTGGCACGGAGCCGCTTGGGGATTTATCGTCTGGGGAGCATACCACGGACTTGCTCTCGTCGTCCATCGCTGGATCGATCACTGGTCAAAACAACACCAAAAGCTCCAGGCATTTTGGCAAAGTTTACCCGGAACCCTACTCGCTTGGGCAATCACGCAACTGATGGTATTTACTGCCTGGATCTTTTTTCGCCTCCCGAATTTAAAAGACTCTAGTTTAGCGATCGCCCACCTGTTTGCACAACCATCCGATCCCCAATTTACCCAGAAAATCTATCTCGATACCCTCGGTATCGATCGCCTACAATTTGGCTTAGTTTTAGGCGCACTCACCCTCACCATGACCATTCTCTTTTTATTCCACAACCAAATGAAACTTAACCTCAATTGGCCCATCAAATTAGTCCTAATTCCCATTAGTCTCTATCTGGTGTGGCTCCTCGCTCCCCAGGGCGCACTCCCCTACATTTACTTTGATTTCTAAAAAAATAGTCGATTGTATTCAATTAGGAGGCTCCTAAGCTCGCTAACACTTGACGCAAAGTATCAGGAGGAACTTGATCGGTAATTTTGACCTGACCAATATCGGTGGGTAAAATAAAGCGAACTCGACCAGATTTAACTTTTTTATCGGTTTGTAAGGTATCAAGAATTCCTGCGATCGCCACTTCGGCAGGGATACGAGTGGGTAAGTGAGTTTTTTGTAAAAGAGCGAACTGGCGATCGTGACAGTCTAGAGTCCATAAGCCTAATTCTACTGCCAGTTGACTGGCCGCTACCATGCCGATCGCCACCGCCTCCCCATGATTAATCTGTTCATATCCGGTTAAACTTTCAATCCCATGACCAATCGTATGACCATAATTCAAAATTGCCCGTAATCCCGATTCTTTTTCATCTTGACTGACAATATTAGCCTTGGTTTGACAAGCGCGAGTTAAAATGAAGTGCAACAAATCTGGGTCAAGAGCACTAAATTCATCTAACCGTTGTGCCTGTTCTAGCTGCCGAAACAGATCTCGATCCCAAATCACTCCATATTTGATCACTTCTGCCATTCCTGCCCGAAATTCTCGATCTGGTAGGGTTTTGAGTACTGCTGGATCAATCAACACGAGGCGGGGTTGATAGAAGGCTCCAATCAGATTTTTGCCTTGGGGGTGATTAACTCCAGTTTTCCCTCCCACGGAAGCATCTACCATGGCTAATAGGGAAGTGGGGACTTGGACAAAATGAATCCCTCTGAGCCAAGTAGCAGCCGCAAAACCCGTCATATCTCCAATAACACCACCGCCTAATGCTAGGAGGGTAGAAGAACGTTCGAGGCGATGTTCTAAGGCACAATCATAAATGTGTTGAATGGAGTCTAGGGTTTTGTAGCGCTCTCCGGCGGGAATCAGATGAGTGATGACCTCAAATCCGGCTTGGGTGAGGGCAGAGCGTGCTTGGGGTTCGTAGTATTGGGCAATGAGGGGATTGGAGATGAGGAGAACTTTTTTGCCCAAGTTTAAGGCTGCCATGCGATCGCCTAATTGGTCAAGAGAGCCAGGGGCGATCGCAATCTCATAAGAGAATAGCCCCAACTCCACCTTAACTGTAGACTCAAAGGGTAATCTATCCGTGATCATTTTCTGCTGCTCATGTCCTCGATTCACTGTATTCTAGTTTACCAGGGATTCATCTCAAGATTTTGTAGTTTCTATTTTAGGAGAAGCAACCATGACTATTGATGCTACCATTGCCTACATCGTTTTTCTGGCAGGAATGATTGGCTTGGCTATTACCCTTTGGTTGGGTCTGCGCGCCATTAAACTGATCTAAGAAATTCACGACTGGGATTGGAGAAAACCGTTTCTTCAATCCCCAATACCTCTTTTACGCGATCAATCTGCCCTCTATGCAAAAATACCTGATTGGTAAATTTTCCTGGATGCGTTTAGCTCGCTCTACTTTCATTATTTATAGTATCCTCTGCATTTACGCCTTTGGCTTTACCGACTCAAAAATATTTTTACCGCCACCATCAAGCTATCAAACTCTCCCCCAGACAATCTCCCTCACCCCTACTCCAGGGACTACCATTACCGCCCAATATTTCCCCCATCCCACCGCCACCTATACCCTCCTGTATAGCCATGGCAATGCCGAAGATTTAGGTATGATTCAGCCGGTTTTAAATCATCTCTACAATTTCAGCTTCAGTGTATTAGCTTATGACTATCAAGGCTATGGCACTAGCCAAGGAAAACCGACAGAGCGAGGTAGCTATCAAGATATTCAAAGTGCTTATGATTATTTAAATCAAACCCTAAAAATTCCCCCTCATCGTATTATTCTGTATGGGCGTTCTGTCGGGGGTGGCCCATCAGTTCACTTAGCGGCTCAGACGCAAACGGCGGGATTAATTGTAGAAAATACGTTTGTTTCCGCTTTTCGCGTAGTGACCCGAATTTCTCTCTTCCCGTTTGATAAGTTTAATAATATTGCCAAAATCCGGCGAGTGAGTTGTCCCGTGCTGATCTTCCATGCAACTTTAGATGAGATGATTCCTTTTCGCCACGGTGAGCAACTCTTTCAGCAAGCTTCTGATCCTAAAGTCTTTGTGCCTATAGAAGGTTTACAGCATAATGATTGGATGGGAAGTCGGCTGGAGTATAATCAGAGTTTGAGGGAGTTTATGCAAGGGATAGAGAAGGGAAAGGCGGTTAGGGAGTTGAGTTCAGCATTTTATGGAGATCCCCAGTAGCATTCGGTACGACTAAGGGACTCGGCTCAGATTTGGGGATAGTAATGAGGGGTTGGTCAAGGGCAATCCTCATCACTGGAGTCATTTCTTGAGGAATGGGACTTTTCGCGATTTGGGGGATCAATTGTCCTGGGTTAGAGATGGCGCTAGATACAGCCGCGATCACCGCTGCCGCGATCGCTCCCCCTCCCCACCACCAAGCCGTTTTCTTCGGTGGTTGATTTAAGCGTTCCATCACTTGAGAGACCATTTCACGGGCCAAGTGATCTTCCTGAGGAGTTGGCAAAGTTTGAAACCCTCGACGGAGTTTCAACAGTCGTTGATAGAGACATTGAACTGAGGGATCAGTGTCTAGCCATTCTTCCACTTGTTTGCTTTCGGAAGCACTGACTTCACCATCGAGGTAAGCACTTAGGAGTTCAAAGCGATCGCGTTTTAACATATCAGGTACACCCAGGTAGGGATTAGGGTTAGTAAGGTTCCAAAAAGGAGCCGGGCATGAATGCCAAGACTTCTGGGAATTAGGCTGAGGATCGAAGTGAGGAGTCATTATTGGGTCACCTACCAAGTTGATAGACGGGGATCACACTTAGTCACTAACCCAGAATAGTGTACTACTAACGATCCGAAAAGGGGTATATGAGTTTCCCATCAAGTTTAAAGTTTCTCTCGCGTTTGGCTAAACTGCCCAGGGGATCATCTAGCTATTGAGATAGTTTTGGAGCTGAATTTGGAGCCTTTGGCGCGCTCTAGCAATGCGAGATTTTACGGTTCCAAGGGAAACTCCGGTAATTTCTGCAATTTCTTCATAAGCCATTCCTTCGATCTCGCGTAAGACGATAGTGGTACGGAAGGTTTCGGGTAAATCAGCGATCGCCTGTTGGAGCTGCTCGTAAAACTCAGTTGTAGTTAAATTTTCCTCTGGTCCTGGGGTTTCCGCAGGAATCTCCCAACTCATTTCCTCATCTTCAAACATTCGGGGAGCATCTAGGGAGATAGCTGGACGAACTCGTTTCCGTTTTCGCAATTCATCGTAAAACAGATTAGTGGTAATTCGGCTTAACCAGCCCCGAAACTTAGCGGGATCATTGAGACGTTTAACGTTTCGATACACTCGAATCCACACCTCTTGCCCTAAATCCGCCCGATCTTGCCAATCAGGAGCTAGGTGATAGAGCATCCGATTCACGTGAGGTTGGTAGCGTCGGACTAATTCAGCAAACGCCATTTTGTCAGGGCGAATACCCGCCTGACAGCGCACAATCAGATCGTAGTTCGAGAGTTTTTCTGGCTGCACAGGTGCTTGAGGAACTCCTGCCCCAACCGTTGGCCAAGACAATGAAACAGACTGACTCATGGACGGAATTTAGTGCTTGAACACTGCACTCCGTCATGACGCAGGGGTTTAGCCAATGGTTCCAGGATCGAGTGTAGTCGCTCTTTAGTTTACCTGAAATTCTAATCGTTTTAATTAAAAGTGGGTAGACAGATGGTAAAAGTACTGCCTTCTCCTAATTTGGAGACCACTGCCACTCGTCCTCCCATACCTTCAACGAGGGTTTTGACGATGGATAGGCCTAATCCGGTTCCGCCTGTGGTACGGGAGCGAGCATCGTCAATGCGGTAGAATCGTTCAAAAATACGAGCTTGATGGGAGAGGGGAATGCCTTCACCGCGATCGCACACTTGTAGGAGAATTTGTCCCGGTTGTTTTTCCAGTTTTATGGTAATAGGAGTCGTTGGTTCTGAGTATTTAACGGCATTATCAATCAGGTTGAGTAAGACTTGTTTCAGACGATTGCGATCGGCTTTAATCTGTATTGGTTCGTTGCCCAGTTCTAGCTCGATGATACGGTTACTATATTGTTGCGCCATTTCCATTACTTCTAAAATTAGCTCTTGGTAGTCTAGAATTTCCATGTCAAAGTGAATTTGACCACTGTCGGCTCTAGCTAGTTCGAGTAAGTCTTGTAAGAGTTGAATGGTTCTATCGGCTTCACCCGCAGCAGTTTCTAGAGCTTCTCTCTGGGCTTCAGTTAAATTTTTCCCCCTTCTCAGTGTGCTTTGGAGATAGCCATGAACAATGGTTAAAGGGGTTCGCAGTTCATGGGAAACGTTGCTCACAAATTGTCGTTGATGCTCCCAAGATTCGGAGAGACGAGAGAGCATAATTTCCAGAGTTCTTACCAGTTCTTGGACTTCGGAGGGGGCGGGTTCTACTTGCAGGCAAAATTGGCCGAGATCTTGGGCTGAAATGGTGCCTGCATATTGACTAATTTGGCGGACGGGTTTGAGCGATCGCCGAATATAGATCCCTATAATTACTATCATCAGTAGTAAGGTTAAACTGCTGATAATCATCAGATTTCTTACGCCGTCCAGCAGCATTTTTTGCTGCATGGTAATGTCTTGGGCAATATACACTTTTCCCAGTTTCTTTTGATTAATCACTAAAGGACTACCGCACAGGACAAAATATCGTCCCTGATAGGGATAAACCTCCGGTTGAACTGGCGCGTAGCTGATGTTGAGTAAATTAGCATTCTCAGGATATAAACTATGGTTGAAGTTATCTGAGCGAGCGATTATTTGTCCTTCAGGAGATTGAATCCAGACGAAAATAGTATCAGCACTAACATCATTAATCACCATTTTCAACCCTTCCTGAAGGGGGAATTTTTGGCTGTAAACAGTAACATCTTTCGGGAAACGCTCGGCAATATATTCGATATTTTGTTTGTGGTTAAGTACCAACTGTTGTTGCATTTTTAATCCCGTGGCGATCGCTACTCCTCCTAAACCCGCTCCAGACACTAAAGCAATCCCTACCGTGAGACGAAATTGTAGAGAATTTAACTTTAAGAAAGAAGCCAATTTTTCGATTGAGAAATGGAACGCTTGGATGAGCATAAAATTAGGTGGGGCTTAAGAAGCTAGTTTCCTAGCGCTGAGAAACCTAGTTTCTGATATAGCGCTTTGCGCTAGGCAAAAGGCAAAAGGCAAGAGTGAGTCTTATTGAG
>CAZTRW010000123.1:0-12159 GCA_964616725.1 uncultured bacterium | reverse complement strand
GCCGATCGCCTCGGCGATGCTGGCAAATCCTCCTGGGTGTCCTGATTCTTTGGAGGCGGTGATTTGTAGGGTTAAATAGCGTAGGGCATCGGCGGCGAGGAGGGTTTGGTAGGCTGCGGTTAGGTCGTTAGGTGAGGCGATCGCGGTGTTTCCCTCGGCAATGACTGGTTGTTTTCCATATTGAGCGAATTCTGGTAGGCGATCGGCAAAATACTGAATTCCTTGACAAAAAGAGGGTATTGTGCTATTAAAGGTCATTCGGAAATAATCCTCTGGCGTGGTAGGAGATGATGAGATAGATCTTACATGAGATAGATCTTACAATGGTAGGGGTAAAGGCGGTTTTCAAACCTACCTCTACCAACCCACTGTTAATTGTTAATTGATCATCATTGAAACAAACTTGAACGTATCTTTTGAGTTTTTTCTGCTCTCTATCTTAAGCATTTTCAAACAATCAGTTCATCCTCCTGATAGAATCGAAGGTTTGAACTCTCAACGCTCTGATTTTCAATGAAGACAAACGGGTTAAAAACATGGATGGGTAATCTGGGGTTAGCGGCTGGTAGCGTGCTGTTTGCCCTCTTCATGGCTGAAATGGGGTTACGCATTGCCAATATTCCCCCTCAAGGCAAACCCCAACCCCAAGCATCCACTTCTCCACAACCGACTCTTTCTCCTGTAGAATCCTCTCCGACTCCAACCCCTTCACCTGCTCCAGTAGAGGAGAATGTTTTGCCTTCCCAGAGAAATGCACCGCCAAAACCGATACCGGGAACTCCTGGGGTGAATTTCTTTCAAACGGATGAGGATTTGGGATGGAGTCATAAACCGGGGGTGTCGGGATGGTGGACAGCGGAAGGGGAAGCTTATATTGAGATTAATAGTAGGGGATTGCGCGATCGCGAACATTCCCTCTCTAAACCCCCTCAAACTTTTCGCATCGCTATCTTAGGAGATTCCTTTACGGAAGCACTGCAAGTTCCCCTCGAACAAACCTTTTGGTGGTTAATGCAAGAACAGTTACAAACTTGTCCTGGACTTCAGGGAAAAACTCTAGAAATCATTAATTTTGGTGTCACTAATTATGGCACAGGACAACAACTATTGCGCTTGCGCCGAGATGTTTGGAATTATGACCCCGATATGGTAATCCTCGCTATTTTTACGGGCAATGATATCCCCGATAATTATAAACCATTAGATGCTCGTAATCGTCCTTATTTTGTCTATAACAGTGAGGGCAAATTAGTGCCGGATATGTCTTTCCGCAATCCTGATAAAACCCTGCCTCCTTATAACTTATCGAGGGTGGATTTATTGCCCGGATTTTTAGTGGATCATTCCCGGATTTTACAGTTGGTGAGGAAGGTAGAAAAGGATATCAAAAACCGCAAACTGGAAGCTTTACGCCAGTATACTTATAACTATTTGTATCGAGAACCTATCGATGAGACTTGGCAACAAGCATGGCGAATTACCGAGGATTTAATTGCGTTAATGCACGCAGAAGTCCAGAGGAAAAACGCCGATTTTTTGGTGGTGACGTTAAGTAATGAGGCCCAAGTTAATCCTGATCCAGCGTTTCGAGATGGGTTTGTGGCGAGTAATGGGATTACGGATTTATTTTATCCAGATAATCGGATTAAGGCATGGGGCGATCGCCTTCAGTTTCCTGTCATTACTTTAGCACCCACTCTGCAAACGTATGCCCAAGAAAATCAAGTCTGTTTACATGGGTTTGGCAATGGGGTAGAATGTGGAGGACATTGGAACGATCGCGGTCATGCGATCGCTGCCCAAGTCCTCACTCCCCAAGTCTGTCAACATCTTCAGTCTGTGTCAAAAAAATAGGAGATGCGAACATATCCCCATGCTCCCAGTGAGAGAAGAGAGATCAATCCTCTCACAAGATTTCTTTGCCCATGAGAATACTTTCGTAGTTTTTAAAGTCAAGAAAAGAGTCTTTCTTTAAGATGGCTATTTTTTGAAAGCCTTGCTTTTCGTGAAAAATCAGCGATCGCTCATTAGCAATGGGTTTAGCGACAATAAAAGCTGACAGAAAAGATGCAGGAAGTTTAGCAAAAATTGACTCATACATAAATTTACCGATTCCTTGTCCCATATAGTCTTTATGAGTTGAAATTATGTTAATAAAAATATGATTTTTATTCATGATTTTTTCAATAAAATTATTCTCTTTCCAAGCCAACTCTTGAATAATTTGTTCGCTGATTTTTGGCTGAGACAATAGAATAAAACCAAGCACTTTTTCTGCTGGATTTACCGCTACAAAATATTGTTTTGAATCTCTCAAGTTACGCTGAATTTCTTCCCGATCGGTATGACAGAGTAAAAAACCATCAGGATTAGGCACTTCTCGATTTAAAACATGGGAGTTATGGATGTCAACAATATCAGGAATTTGATCGGAGTTAGCCTCGGAAAAATATAAATCTTGCATCTCTTGCTATAGAAAATTGAAAACTGGCTATAATTATACAAGATTGGATTGCTTTTGATCCAAGCGATCGCCTCCATTATACTCCGATCTCTCCTCATTGCCATGACTCCTTCTCAAGCTCTTCTATCTACTCCCTTAACTGAACCAGAAACCCTCTGGTCAGACTCGGATCTTTACAGTGACGAACCGCCTGTGGAAAGTGACCTACATCTACGACAAATTATCCTACTACTACAAGGTCTAGAATGGCAATGGCGCGATCGCCAAGATTTTTATGCCGCTGGTAACCTGACCATCTACTATAGCCCCGAACAACGCAAATCAGAAGAATTTAGAGGCCCTGATTTTTTTGTGGTGCTCGGTGCCGAACGCCGTCCCCGCAAAAGTTGGGTAGTATGGCAAGAAAATGGTCAATATCCCCAAATGATTATCGAAATCTTATCCAAGAAAACCGCACGGGTAGATCGAGAAGAGAAAAAACAGATATATCAGAACATTTTTGGGACACAGGAGTATTTCTGGTTTGATCCAGAAACCCTGGAGTTTTGTGGATTTGTGCTGGTGAAGGGGCAATACGCAGCTCTGAGTCCCAATCCATCAGGATATTTGTGGAGTGAACAGTTACAATTATATCTGGGAGTGAGCGATCGCCAACTCAGATTTTTCACCGCCACTGGAGATTTAGTTCCCACTCCCGAAGAATTCGCTCTCCGAGAAACTCAACGAGCCAACTCAGAAGCTCAACGAGCAGAGCGTCTAGCCGCCAAACTCAGAGAACTTAACATTGATCCTAATCACCTCTAAAATCTGCAAATACTACCTACGGTTCAATCAACAAAGCTATTTTTCCGATCATTGAGCCTTTCTTCAATCGCTGATGAGCAGCAGCAGCTTCCTCAAGAGCAAACGTAGTCATCAAGTGAATCTTTAGTTGTCCCTGATCAATCAGGCGAGCGCATTGATGCAGAATTCTAGCTTGATCTTGCTGGGCACTGACCAAACCTTGAAGCATCGGTGTGAGCATCAATTCCAAACTAATGCTCAGATTTCGATCTCTAGCCACTTTCCAGTTAGTCTCTGTAGGCGGAGACAGAAGAGTGACTAAATGACCGTAAATACGGACAGCCCCAAAAGTTTGAGCAAAAGTAGAACCCCCTACAGTATCGAAAGCTACATCAACCCCTTCTCCATTGGTCCACTCCAAAACCGCTTCAACTACCTCTGTAAGTGAATAAAATATGGCTTGGTCTGCTCCCAGGCGGCGGGCCAAGTTAGCCTGTTCAGTGGAAGCAATAGTAGTACAGACTGAAGCCCCTTGGAGTTTAGCCAGTTGAATGGCGACATGACCAACACCGCCTGCCCCAGCATGGATGAGGACAGTTTGGCCAGGTTGGAGATGGGCCCGATCATATAAGGATTCCCAAGCAGTGATGAGGACAAGGGGAGCGGCAGCAGCTTCAGCAAAGCTGAGGGAGTTGGGTTTGTGGGCAACGAAGCGCTCATCAACCGTGGTGAATTGGGCGTAGTTGCCAGGCTGTGCGCCTAGTCCGCCGTTGCAAAAATAGACGGCATCGCCCACTTGGAAGTTTTGTACACCGGCTCCTACTGCTTCTACGATGCCCGCCCCATCGCAACCGAGGATGGCGGGCATTTGATGGGGGTAGAAGGTTCCCCGTTGACGGAGTTTGGTATCGATGGGGTTTACGCCTGCGGCTTTGAGGCGAATCAGGAGTTGGCGTTCTCCTTTTAGCTGGGGTTCTGGTACATTCTGGAGTTTTAGGACTTCCGGCCCTCCAGAGGCTGTCATGACAATCGCTTTCATGTGCACAAGTTAACGATGACGATAAGAGACTAACAGTCCTGGTTCCCGTTGGATGGGTAAGACTTTGACGGTATCGAGTTGGGCGCAATATTCGATATCAGCATCTCCATTCAAGTTGAGGAGGCGTTTGCCGTGGCTGGCTTGTTGGAGTAAATCTACCAGTCTGTCTTGCCATTGTCGATAAAGGGCTACAGCACCGATGACTTCATCGTTGACCTCGGTTATGGGGGATGAGAGGGTAAATTCGGTTAAGAGGCTGTGGGCGATCGCACCGGCACAGGTGGTATCTTCTAAAGAAAAACTCCCTTCCCATCCAGAGCCAACAATCCAAATGCTTTCCGGTTGATGGCTCATGACATAATTGACGACAGCTTGGCGATTAATTAAGGCTCCTGTAAGTACAGTGGCAGACTTTTCTATCCGTTGAAGGGCGCGGGTGCCATTCGTGGTACTCATAAAAATACGCCGGTCTTTCACCACTTCTGGGGTACAAGTTAGGGGAGAATTACCAAAGTCGCATTCCTCTACTTTTGAGCCTCCCCGCTCTCCAAAACGAAGGCGTTTGTCAGCGGGCCATTCTTCACTCACTGCCATCAGGATTTGTAGGTCACTGAACACTTGGACGGCTTCAGCGCCAGCGTTGAGGGCGGTGGCAATGGTGCTAGTCGCTCGGAGAACGTCTACAGCGATCGCGCATTCCGGTAAGCTGTCGGTGGGGGTTAGTTCGGGCGTATGGTAAACGAAGAGTTTCACAACCAGAGAGTATCTAAGTAACGATCAACATCCCATTTTAGAATTGTTTGCCCTGTTCTCTGCGAGATCATGAATAGGTTTTTACCCGGAAAGGATACCCATTCCCCTCTAGGGATTGTAAACTGAGAGGGCCAAATTTTGATTGTGGTCTGTAGGAAGTCTCTATGCTCAGTTGGTTCACCCTGGTGCTATGTGCTGTAAATATGTTGCTCTGGAGCGTTTGGATGAGTTCGCTTCACCAACTTACGGGGGTTAGTCTTGTGGCGGGGTTAGGGGCGATCGCCTTGGTAGAATGTGTCCGGGATAGCTACCATACCTTAGCTCATTATTGGAAACCTCTCTATCGTCTCCACCTTTGGCATCATCGGGTATTCCGTCCCGACCTCACGCCCGTAAGTACAGAAATTTATCAAAAAGCCCACTGGTATAATGATGTACCGGAAAGTCTAGTAATGCTTCTCTTTAGTGTTTTGGCGTGGGGAAGTGCCATCCTAGGCAGCGATCGCCTCTGGGGAACCACTGCTGGTATTCTTTATGCTGGGAGTTTTTTGCTCATGGCCATCGCCAGAGGTTCCGGCATTCCTGGCATGGATGAATTAACTGATAGCACCCATCGTCCTGGACTTTTTACCGAGATTCCTGCCCGCCATCTCGTCAATCGCACGTACCACTGGAGACATCATTTTGACAATCAAAACGCTTATTTTTGCGGAACTTTTACCTGGGTAGATCAACTGATGGGAACAGCATTATCACTGAAAGGAAAAACAGTAGCAGTAACAGGAGCTTCAGGAAGTTTGGGGCGATCGCTACTATACCATCTCCACCTCAAAGGAGCCAAAGTCATCGCCCTCACCTCTAGCACCCACAAAATTGAACTGACAATTAAAGATCAAGTAGTACCTGTCCATACCGTTTTCTGGCAAATAGGTCAAGAAGAACAGCTACAAGAACTTCTAGAGACCATCGACATTCTCATTATCAATCATGGTATCAACGTTCACGGCGATCGCACCCCACAAGCCATTACCAACTCCTACGAAATCAACACCTTCTCCAGTTGGCGCCTACTAGAAAACTTCCTCAAAACCATTCGCACCAACCGCGATATCGCCTGCAAAGAAATTTGGGTAAATACCTCAGAAGCCGAAGTCTCACCCGCCTTCAGCCCCCTCTACGAACTCAGCAAACGCACCCTAGGAGAATTAATCACCCTGCGACGCTTAGACGCTCCCTGCATCATACGCAAACTCATCTTAGGCCCCTTCAAAAGCAACCTCAATCCCATTGGCATCCTCTCTCCCGACTGGGTAGCCCAGCAAATCCTTCATCAAGCACAAGCCGATAGTCGCAACATCATCGTCACCATCAACCCCATCACCTTCATCGCCCTTCCCCTCAAAGAACTTTGCACCTCCTTATACTTTCAGTGGTTTAGCACAAGAGCACCCCATCTCCTGCCAGAGAGAGATTGAAGCACCAGAGATTCCCACAGACCTCCCAAACTCTGCTACTATTGACGGCGAGTGGTAACGGCTCTCCTAGGAATAGTGCCCAAGACAGCCGCCCCCTCACCTCATCCTTGTCCTCTCAAAAACTTCGTCAGGTTCAGGGTACTCAGCACCATGCCACAGCCCAATCCAACAGAAATTACCGATATGCTTAACAGTGTCTTACAACCCCAAGGGGTAACCGCCAAGGCACTGGTAAAAGAAGGGTGTTTACACATTCTTCTCGAAGGAGAGCAAACACCAGAAAAAGAACAATATGTAGCCCTTGTCCACGATGAAATCTTGAATTCTGGGGTTGATTCGGTTCCCACCCTACAAATTTACGGCCGTCAAATGGGGGCAAAAAAACCGAGCTGGAGTGAAACCATTGACCTCTTGCAAAGCAGAGACAATGAAGAGGATCTACCTAATTTTGCCCTAGATGATTCAGATGATGAAGTAGATTCTTATAACCATCATTCCCCGGATAGCGCCGAACCCAACCAAACAGGCAAAGGTTCAACTCCTAAGATGCCGATCAGCAAGTTGTTGCCCTTACTTGCTATTCCCCTATTAGCCATCATTGGAGGAGCGCTATGGTGGGTGTTCCTGCGTCCTGGAGATGCCCCCATCACTCCCGCTTCGGCTCCAGAAACCTCTCCAGAGCCAAGCGCTACCGAAACCTCTCCCTCCCCTGTACCCGCTTCTCCCGCTTCAGCTCCCCCTTCTGCCAATCCCTGGCGAGATGGGATTAATATGGCCACCAGTGCAGCTCAGTTAGCTCTCCAGGCTAAAGATGGGGGCACTCGTGCCCAATGGGAAGAGGTGGCTCGTCAATGGCAAATGGCAAGAGATTTCATGAGTCAAGTGCCAGAGGGTGATCCTAATTATGCAGCAGCTCAAGACCGAGTAATTAGTTATGGGGAGAATGCTAATTCGGCGTTGATTTGGGCCGATCGCAGTCAATAATGAGAAGAGGTAGAGGTAGGGGCTTCCTATCTATCCCTACCCCATGCCCCTATTTTTTCAGCAGAGACCTTTCAAACCGCTGACCCTTCAGCATACGATGCCAATAGAGAAAGGGTAAGCCATAGCGTTTGAGTAACCACATGGTATACCGTTCTTGCGTAGGATCAAGGGGAAAAGTAGGAGTAGGATTTTTATCATAATCAAATTCCGCAAAAATTACCTTCCCATATCCAGTGATTAAGGGACAGCAAGCATAGCCATCATAACGCTCTGACAAGGGTTGGGATTTCATCTGAGCCAGTAAATTCTTCACTAGCACAGGAGCTTCAGCACGCACAGCGGCAGCGGTTTTGGAGGTGGGTAGGGAGGAGGCATCTCCCAAGGAAAAAACGTTAGGATAGCGAGGATGTTGCAGGGTGTATTTGTCTACTTCTACCCAACCTTTGGCTTCTCCTTGAGTTCCTACTAAGGGACTGCTCTTGATAAAATCAGGGGCGCTCATGGGAGGAGTCACATGGATGAAATTGTAGGGAATAGTCACTAACTCTACTCCGGTTTCTGTAGTTACTTCAAAAATAGCTTCTTTTTGTGGGGCTTTGATGGCTTTGAGGTTGTATTTGACTTTGAGATCAATGTTTTTGCGTTTGACGATCGCCATCAAGGGTTTGGCATAGGCAGGTACACCGAAGATACTAGGTCCAGCGGTACAGTAAATCATTTTAGTGCGATCGCGTACTCCCTTTTTCCGAAACACTTCATCCGCCAGATACATAATCTTCTGAGGCGCACCCGCACACTTAATCGCCGTATTTGGATAAGTAAAAATCGCTGTCCCTCCCTGAAAACTCTCGATCATTTCCCAGGTTTTTGGCGCTTGCTCATAAAGATAATTACTACAAACTCCCTCCTTTCCCAGCGCTGCTGGCAAACCCTCCACTAAATGCCAATCCAGTTGAATCCCAGGGCAAACCACCAGATAATCATAACTGATGGTTTGGCCATCCTGAGTCTTTACCTGATTTTGATCCGGGACAAATTCTTGACAATAAGCCTGAATCCAAGTCGCCTTTTTCGGAATACACTCTCCCTCAGACTTCACCGTATCTTCGGCGGCAAACACTCCCCCACCCACTAAAGTCCAAGCCGGTTGATAGTAATGTTTATCTGAAGGTTCAATAATCGCCACATCTAGACTGGAATTAGCCATTAAAAGCTGAGATGCAACTGTTATTCCTGCCGATCCTCCGCCAATAATAACAATTTGATGATGGGCTGAAGTCGTCATAGTTCGTTCTACAAGTCACTAAAATTATTTTAAGCTATCATAACCCTGGGCTTTGGCAACTAAATCCGAAGAAAACATAAAGATTTTTGTTGTTTCTCTTACTCATCCTCTAAACAGTAATTGGTTTGTTCTCGAATATACTCAATCACTTGTTCATAGGCTGCTTCATTAGTATGGGGATGGAGCACGATTTCTCCGTGACTATTAGGCAACCAAAAGGTAATTTTTTTGTTGACAGGATGATAAGCAAATAGACTGATTTGCCGGATATTAATCAAATAATCATGGCGTTCATATTGAAACTTTAACCATTTTTTTTCTTGCTGTTTTTCCATACACTGATGGATATAATCTTTGACTTGATGGTAACTGTCTGGTGCGGTGTCAGGAGTGATAATAATCGCGGCTTTACTCTCTGGTAGCCAAAAGGAAATTTTTCCATTAGCAGCACAAATAAATGTATCAATGCGGTCTAAATCGATCACATAAATCTGGCGTTCAAATGGAATTTTAGCCCAAAAAGACACCGGTTGACTCCAGGGAAACCTTAAACTACATGAGCAGGAAATAGGGTGTCTACTGGAGAACTATGATTAATAGGTTCTAGAGATTCTCCAGTATACAACTGGGCAGCGGCAATAAATCCTTGAAATAGGGGATGGGGGTGACTGGGGCGAGATTGAAATTCGGGATGAAATTGACTGGCAATAAAGAACGGATGTTGGGGATATTCGATAATTTCTACTAATCGACCATCGGGAGAAGTCCCACTAATCACATAACCGGTTTCTAAGAAGAGATTGCGATAGGCATTATTGAATTCATAGCGATGGCGATGGCGTTCATAAATTACTTCTTGTTGGTAGAGTTGAGCGGCTAGGGTATGGGGGAGAATGCGACAGGGATAAAGTCCTAAACGCATGGTTCCTCCTAAATCAACGACATCCTCTTGTTCGGGTAATAAGTTAATGACGGGATTGGGACTATTGGGTTCAAATTCAGCGCTATGGGCATGGGGGAGATGGGCAATATTTCTCGCCCATTCAATGACTGAACATTGCATTCCTAAGCACAGCCCGAGAAAGGGAATTTGGGCGAGTCGAGCATATTCTACGGAGCGAATTTTACCATCGACACCCCGAATTCCAAATCCTCCGGGGACAATTAAGCCGTGAATGCCTTCTAGATAGGTGTGGGGTTCTTTTTGTTCTAGTTCTTCGGAGTTGATCCAACGAATATTAACATCACAGTTAATGGTGATGGCGGCATGGCGCAGGGCTTCGATGACGGAAAGATAAGCGTCAGTGAGACGTACGTATTTACCGACGATCGCAATATCGAGAACATGGGTAGAATGGGAGAGGCGGTTCACTAGGGTTTGCCATTGTTGGAGTTGGGGGGGGCGCTGTTCGAGGCTGAGTAAATCGAGGACTTGAGTGGCTAACCCTTCTGCTTCCATTTTCAGGGGGACTTCGTAGATGCTGGTGACATCTTGGGCGGGAATCACGCATTCTACGGGGACATCGCAGAATTCTGAGACTTTGGACTTGAGGGATTGGGGGAGAGGGCGATCGCACCGGCAGACTAAAATATCTGGTTGAATGCCAATCGAGCGCAATTCCTTCACCGAGTGCTGGGTTGGTTTTGTCTTCATTTCTCCTGCCGAAGGAATCCAGGGCACCAGAGTCACATGAATATATACCACCTGATTTAGTCCAAATTCTTTACGAAACTGGCGAATTGCCTCTAAAAAAGGCTGAGATTCAATATCCCCAACTGTGCCACCAATTTCTGTAATCAGCACATCAGGATTAGAATTTCTGGCCACCCGATGAATTCGTTCTTTGATTTCATGGGTAATGTGGGGAATCACCTGTACTGTTCCTCCCTGGTAGTCTCCCCGGCGCTCTTTGTTAATCACTGCCTGATAGATTGATCCTTGGGTAACACTATTGAGGCGTGACATGGAAGTATCTGTAAACCGTTCATAATGTCCTAAGTCTAAGTCGGTTTCGGCTCCATCTTCGGTGACAAAAACTTCCCCGTGTTGAAAGGGACTCATGGTACCGGGGTCTACGTTAATATACGGGTCAAGTTTTAGGATAGAGACGGAATAATCTCGTGACTTGAGTAATCTTCCTAAGCTGGCTGCGAGGATTCCTTTTCCAATACTGGAGACTACCCCTCCTGTGACAAATACGAATTTGGTCATTCGTTTTTCTCCAACTCTGTCCTCTGGCTTTTGCTTCTCACCTATTGTGCCATATTGGTGATGGCTACGGAGTAATGGGTAATCTAGAGACTTGGCTGCGGGCGATCGCCCTCACTGTTTGTCAGTTCAATTGTGATTTTACCGATTTACTTCTGCTGGATCATTCCTGTTGCTTTGTTGCAAAATTCAGATCGCAGATGTGATGCTATGGGGACGAGAAGAAGGGGATTTAGGGTGAGGGCTATACTGGCTATTGTAGAGTGTAGAGAAAGGGCCTATTTTTCCAGTTACGGAACTTGAATAAAATTATCGGCGATCGCCCCCTTACTCGTCAACCCACCATATGATTATCACTCCATAGGTGACCAGGGACTCGAACCCTGAACCAAGAGATTAAGAGTCTCCTGCTCTACCGTTGAGCTAGTCACCTTTAGGTTCAGTTTAGAGACTTTCATTATAGGCGATCGCCTTTCTTCTGGCAACCACTTTTTTCCCACAACCCTGTAGAGGCGAAACGCCTTTCGCCCTGACTTTTGGTTTAGTTTTTATCTCAAATACAACACCACATATAGCGCAAAAAACTAAATTTGTCAACTTATTTGACTAGATATAGAAATAGAGTACATTAGGATCTCATCACTTCATCGACATGAACGTAGTACCCCATTAACATGATCCAATCAACGCTCTCCATGACAATCCCTTGCTCTCAGATAACATCGATTCACGTGAGCAAGCGGAATGGCACTACCGCGCCCCTGGACATCAAGAAAATTAGGGCAGTAGTAGAATGGGCTTGCCATGGAACCGCAGCCAGCCCTATCTCCCTAGAAGCTGGATTAACTACACGCCTGCGAAATGGAGTCACTACCAGAGAAATCCAGGAAAATCTGATTAACTGTAGCTTAGAGATGTGTAGCCCGGAAGAGCCTGATTGGCGGTATGTGGCAGGTAGACTCCATATTTGGAGTCTATGGAAAGATACTCTTGTCTCTCGTGGCTATCAATATGGAGATTATCCCCGGACGGTTGCTCTACAGGTAGCGGCGAACCGGTATGATGAGCGGATTTTAACCTATAGCCCAGATCAGTTAGAAGAAGCCGGTAATTGGATTAATCCTGATTGGGATCTTGATTATGATTATGCTGGAGCGACACTTCTGA
>CAZTRW010000122.1:0-12291 GCA_964616725.1 uncultured bacterium | reverse complement strand
GGTGATGGGGGGGGGGGGGGGTTCGCAAGGGGCGGGGGCGGTGAATCGTTTGGTGCGAGACTGTGTGGCGGATTGGTTGGCACCAGGGATAGTGGTGGTTCATTTGACGGGTGCTCACGATCCAGAGGGTTCGTCGCTGAGTCTTCCCGGCTATTTTCCTTTGCCTTTTTATGAGGATATGGCGGCGTTGCTCGCTCGAGCTACTTTGGTGATTAGTCGGGCTGGTGCGGGGACGCTGACAGAGTTGGCGATCGCCCAAACCCCAGCGATACTCATTCCCTATCCCTATGCTGCCGACGATCATCAAACCTATAATGCCAAAATCTTTGCTCAAGCTGGAGCCGCCCTCATTTTTCCCCAAAATGAACTCACTCCCTCTCTTCTGAGCCGCCAAGTGTTAGCATTACTGAACGCTCCAGAAACTCTTGCTCAGATGAAAACTGCTATGGCTGCTCTGGCTGTACCCGACAGCGCCCAAAAACTTGCTCAGTTAATTGTTGAAATGATTCCTACCTAAACTTAACTCCGGCCGATCCCCAGCACTAATCCTTCACGAGACTCTTGTTTGACTTGTCCTTCCATAATCGCAAACTGGAGTCGGATAAATGCTCTCAAATCCTCTTGTTCGTACTTATGGGTTAAATTAGACCGCAGTTGCTCTTCTGCTTCCCGGCTCAAATAGCCCAAGGTGAGGCTTTCCCGAACAATATCTCGAATTAACATGGGGTAGAGTGGCTCCTGTTGAGTAGATTTCCTGAGTAAGGGAGGCGGTGACAGGGGGATAGATGTGTTCACTTTAATGTTTTCTTAAGTTTTGCATATCATAACCGCAAACTTCCTGAGTGTGCTAGTGAATTTACTCAAAATTTGCGGTTAATTCACTAGAAAATTGCATTTTGATATTTTACTCAACTACTCTCCTCCAGGTCTCGATTCCGCAAACCTACTGAAAAATTCACAAAAGTTTATGAAAATCTCCGTAGAGATCTAGAGATCTGACCCCAAAGACGATGAAGAACTGTTATGGAAATACCGATTCCCCCCTCTGTAGACTTTTCGGTAAGATAGTTTCACTAGTAATTGTAGAGACAACCCGATTAACCCTATGGATACTCTGATGCTCAAACGAGAAGTAGAAGTGTTGTGCGATCGCCTGGGTAAAACCCAGGACTATCTTTGAACTACCTATTCTCACCGCCAAAATCCAAGATCTCGAACAACTGGCCACTCAACCCGACTTCTGGAGCGATCAAACCCAGGCTGGACGTACCCTTCAGGCACTCAATGACCTGAAATCATCCCTACAACAATTTCAACAATGGCAAAGCACTCTAGCAGAAATGAGGGCCATCTTGGAGCTATTAGAGCTAGAAGCCGATCCATCCCTGCTCCAAGAGGCCCAATCTCATGTTTCCCATCTTCACCACGATCTCGATCAATGGGAACTGCAACAATTATTATCTGGCCCTTACGATAAACAGGGAGCTATCCTCACCATCAATGCCGGAGCCGGAGGTACTGACGCTCAAGATTGGGCAGAAATGCTACTGCGAATGTACGAGCGCTGGGCCAATGCTCAAGGCTACAAGGTTGCCTTAGCGGAAATTTCGGAAGGGGATGAAGCGGGAATTAAATCAGTCACCGTGGAAATTGAGGGACGCTACGCCTACGGTTATCTGAAGGCGGAAAAAGGGACTCATCGCCTAGTAAGAATCTCCCCCTTTAACGCCAATGGAAAGCGGCAAACGAGCTTTGCCGGAGTAGAAGTAATGCCCCTTTTGCACGAAGAGGTACAACTTGATATCCCTGACAAAGATTTGGAAATTACGACTTCTCGCTCTGGAGGGAAAGGCGGACAAAATGTAAACAAGGTGGAAACTGCTGTGCGAATTGTGCATTTACCGACGGGGTTAGCAGTACGCTGTACTCAGGAGCGCTCTCAGTTGCAAAATAAGGAAAAGGCTTTAGCTCTTTTGAAGGCGAAGTTGTTGATTATTGCTCAAGAGCAGCACGCTCAAAAGATTGCGGATATTCGTGGCGATATGGTGGAAGCGGCTTGGGGTAATCAAATTCGCAATTATGTCTTTCATCCCTATCAGATGGTGAAGGATGTACGCACGGGGGTAGAAACCACGGCGATTAGTGAGGTGATGAATGGGGAAATTATGCCTTTTATTGAGGCTTATCTCCGCCAAGAGAATCAGTTGGTGGCACCTGAGTGGGGCGTAGGTACAGCCTTTCCCGTTTAAGTCTGTGATGTCCTACTCAGGAAAGGAAAACCCCTTTCCTGAGTGGGGAGAGGGGCTAAGGACGATTTTAACAATGATTGAGACGAGCAATACTAGGCATTCTTGAGCAAGTGCTTGACAATATTATCCTTGACCATCATTTGGCGTAGCACTTCCAAAAGATAGGTTTGAGCTTGTTCGTGGGTTAAAGACTTCACTTGATCTTGATACACCTTGAGCTTAAATTGCTGCTCTAGGGTTAGATTTCCGGGCATTTCCATCTTCACTCCTCCTTCGTTATTGAGAAGACGGAAGCAGTGACTTGCTTCCTGTGGCCTAAGTTGCCAACCAATCTAGCATATGGATATTAGTTTGTCTACTTTGTCAAGTAAAAACTTATTAAAGTTACAAAAATTTACATGAGGGGTCATGGCCAATTGTGCCTATAATCATCAAAGGAAGCCCAAGGGAAAAAAGTCAAAATCGTTACAAATAGAGGTAGGAGGTTAATGGAGATGGATGGGATGGAATTTTTTCGGCGTAGTGCAGGCAAATGGCGATCGCGGCGCTCAACCCATCACCTCGCCTTTCGGCGTGCCGAACTGGGAGAACTGGAAATTACCGTCACCGCCTTAAGTGCGGAAGATGCCAGAGTCAAAGAAATCTGTGAACTCCATGAAGTCAACCCCAACCTAGCCGCAGGGGGTGCACTAGTTCAATGGCACGGCACCATGGGTTGGGATCGAGAAGGAGAAGGTCATGAAGACTCGACGATCATGGTGTTAATTCCCAACGAGGAAAACCCCCGCCAAGGCAAACTCCTGCGGGAAAAAGGCTACGCCGAACTGATGCCAGTAGCAGGACGCTATGAGTTGGACGCAGCCGATGGACTGGTATTGACCACAGAATATGAAACCATGAGTGCGATCGAGCGATTTTCTTTTACCTCCAACGACATCCGGCTGCGCACCAGCACCGTGAAACGATTTGGGGGATTTAACACCGCCTCATTTTGCATTGAAACTCGGATCGGATCGCCTGCTGATACCCATCCTACCTCCCTCCCCGAAACCCTAAAAACATCCTGGGAAAAAGAGTCAGCCGTTTCCACCTTGGGATGGTAGGAGTAAATAAAACCTTAAAAATGCATCAAAAGTCCAGATCTCAATTTTCAATAAACTGTAGAATGGCACATCACCCTTAGGCGAGAATTTATGAACGAACCAATGATTTCCCCAGATCAATGTCCGATCCAAGTGGAAGATGACCGCACCGGCATGAGCGTAGAAACTCTGAAGCGCGCTTTTGCCGATAACTTATTCTACCTACAAGGAAAGTATGAATCCTTAGCGACCAAGGATGACTTCTACATGGCGCTTGCTTATACCTTACGCGATCGCCTCCTCAGCCGTTGGCTCAAAACCCTCAAAACCTACCACGAAAACAAAGTCAAAACCGTCTACTACCTGTCTGCCGAATTCCTCATGGGTAGGCACTTAGGCAATAGCCTCATCAACCTCCACCTTTATGATCGCGTCCGTCAAGCCGTTGAAGAATCCGGCCTGAATCTGGAAGAAATTCTCGAACATGAACCCGATCCAGGTTTAGGAAACGGCGGTTTAGGTCGATTAGCTGCTTGCTTCCTCGACTCCCTCGCTACCCTGGAAATTCCTGCCGTAGGTTACGGAATTCGCTATGAATTCGGTATTTTCCACCAAATGATCCAAGGAGGATGGCAAGCAGAAATCCCGGATAAATGGCTACGACTAGGCAATCCTTGGGAAATTCCCCGTCCCGATCAAGCAGTAGAAGTCAAACTTGGGGGTCATACGGAAACCTACCGAGATGATAAAGGACGGACACGGGTGCGTTGGATTCCCGGTAATACCGTGATGGGAATTCCTTACGATACCCCAGTTCCCGGTTACGACACCAATACGGTAAATCCCTTGCGGCTGTGGAAAGCGGAGTCAAGTGATGATTTTGATTTCGGCGAATTTAATGCCGGGAATTATGATGGTGCAGTTTCGGAGAAAATGCGCTCAGAGACGATCTCGAAAGTGCTCTATCCCAATGACAATACCCCTCAAGGGAAACAACTGAGACTGGAACAACAATTCTTCTTTGTTTCTTGCTCTTTGCAAGACATTTTGCGCGTGCATTTGATGCGCTATAAAACTCTGGATAATCTTCCAGAAGCGGCAGCTATTCAACTTAATGATACTCATCCGGCTGTGGCGATCGCCGAAATGATGCGCCTACTCGTGGATGAACATGGCATGGACTGGAACATTGCTTGGCGGATTACTCAAAAAACCTTCGCCTACACCAACCACACCCTCATGCCAGAGGCTCTAGAACGATGGTCAGTCAGCCTATTTGAAGCCATCTTACCCCGACATCTAGAAATTATCTATGAAATTAACCATCAATTTCTAGAAGACGTAAAACACTGGTATCCCAATGATGGGGAACTCATTAATCGTCTTTCTTTAATTGAAGAAGGAGCGGAGAAAAAAGTCCGCATGGCGAATCTGGCTTGTGTGGGTTCCCACGCCATCAACGGTGTCGCCGCCTTGCACACAGAACTACTCAAACAAGACACCCTCAAGGATTTTTACAAACTTTGGCCAGAGAAATTCTACAACAAAACCAATGGCGTAACGCCCCGCCGTTGGATTTTATTAAGTAATCCCAAATTGTCAGAACTGTTTAGTCGCAAAGTGGGAGAAGGTTGGCTAAAGAATTTGGATGAGTTGCGTCAATTAGAGAGTGCAATTGAGGATCGAGAATTCCGCTCCGAGTGGCGCAATATCAAACAGTATAGCAAAAACTTGATGGCGGATTATATTTCCTCTCACAATGGCTTGGAAATTGACCCCCATTCTTTATTTGATATTCAGGTCAAACGGATTCATGAGTACAAGCGCCAACACCTGAATGTGTTGAATATTATTACCTTGTACAACCGGATTAAACAAAATCCCGATCTGAAAATCCAACCCAGGACATTTATTTTTGGTGGCAAAGCAGCACCGGGGTATTTCATGGCGAAGTTAATCATTAAACTGATTAACTCTGTGGCCGATGTAGTCAATAAAGACCCGGAAGTACGGGGTAGAATCAAGGTGGTTTTCCTGGCTAATTTTAATGCCTCTTTGGGTCAAAAAATTTATCCCTGTGCGGATCTTTCTGAACAAATTTCTACTGCGGGTAAGGAAGCGTCAGGAACGGGAAATATGAAGTTTTCCATGAATGGTGCTTTAACCATTGGGACCCTAGATGGTGCGAATATTGAAATCCGTGAAGAAGCAGGTGAGGAGAATTTCTTCCTGTTTGGTTTAACAGCTCATGAAGTGGCGGACTTGAAACAACAAGGCTATCGACCTTGGGAATATTATGAACAAAATGCGGAATTGAAGCAGGTAATTGACCGGATTGCGTCTGGATTTTTCTCCTATGGCGATCGCAATTTGTTTAAGCCCTTAGTAGACTCCTTAATGTACAGCGACCCCTATATGCTCTTTGCCGATTATCAGTCCTATGTCGATTGTCAAGATCGGGTAGATCGCGCTTACGAGGATCAAGAACATTGGACAAAAATGTCTATTTTCAATTCGATCCGCATGGGCAAGTTTTCTAGCGATCGCACCATCCGGGAATACTGCAAAGAAATTTGGGATGTCAAACCTGTCACCATCGAAGTAGAAGAATATAATCAAGCCTTAGCCGGTTTGAAAGTCCCCCAAAAAGTAGGGTCTTCATGACTTGATTTCCTAGAAAAGCTTGGCTGAAGTCCCCTTTCATTTTCAGGAGAGGACTTCAGCGCCCCAGAAAGAGCTATAACGTGAAGGAGTCTAGTTGATTGGATGCTCAGAATTAGCCATATAGGCTTCTAACACTTCCGTTGCTAATTGCGTCATCGACTTGCCTTCTTGGGCAGCTACCTCCTTAAACCGATGATAGACTGTATCTCGAACTCCGATGCGATATCGGGCTTTGCCCCCATCAACTGGGGCAGGGGTATAGGTCGCCGAAAAGGCTTTCAGGGCTTCAAGACCAACGCGATGACAAAAATCACCAAAACTTTCAGCTTTGCCATTATGCAGGCGATTTTGGCGGAAATAGACGAATAATGGCTCTAGGGTAGCTTCAATCTCTTCGTGCTTCACCTTATCGAGGAAAGGTTGAGCAAGACGGTTTTGATGGGGATCGGCTCCGAGCCAGAGTTGATAGGCATCAGGGGCTTGACCCACGAATCCTAATTCTGCCATATAGGGTCGGGCGCAGCCATTGGGACATCCTGTCATTCTCACCACCAAGTGTTCTTTTTCCAGGCCGACTTTAGTCAGGAGGGCGCGAATCCGTTGGAGAATGCCAGGGAGGGCACGTTCTGATTCTGTGATGGCCAAGCCACAGGTAGGTAAGGCAGGACACGCCATGGAGTAGCGTAGGAGGGGATCAAGGCGTTCTGGATTGGTTTCTACGCCATGGGTTTGCAAGAGGGTGGCGATCGCTTCTTGATCTTTCGGCTCAATTTCGTAAATAATCAGATTATGATTGGGGGTCAGGCGCATGGGCAGATTAAATTGGCGAATCACTTCCCGGAGGGCAGTTTTGAGTTGCAATTTCCCTTCGTCTTTCACCCGGCCATTTTCAATGGATAATCCGAAAAATTTCTTGCCATCTCCTTGGTCATGCCAACCGAGATAATCTTGATATTCAAAGGGGGGCAACGGCTGAAAGGGTTCTAGGGGTTTGCCGAAGTAATATTCTACTTTTTGGCGAAATTTATCTACTCCCCAATCATGGATCAAATATTTCATCCGCGCATGACGACGTTCCTGGCGATCGCCATAATCCCTTTGGGTTGCTACAATCGCTTTTACCAGGTCATAAACCTCTTCTTTCCCCACATAGCCAATGGGATCAGCGGCACGCGCAAATGTTTCCTCCTTATTATGCGTCCGCCCTAAACCTCCACCTGCATAAATATTAAATCCCTCTAACTCCCCTGCCCGATTGGTCATTACCACCAAGGTCACATCTTGGGTTAATAAATCCACCGAATTATCCCCAGGAACCGTAATACAAACCTTAAACTTCCGGGGCATATAATGGGTTCCATAGATCGGTTCTTCTTGGTCAGCAAAGATCGTGTGATTCGTATTTTTCAGTCGCGCTTTTTTTACCTCGGGTGCTTCTTCCGCGCTCATCACCTTCTCCCCGTCTACCCAAATTTCATAATAGGCTCCGGTTTGAGGCGTGAGTAAATTGGCAATATGATCGGCATATTCCCAGGCATATCGATAGTCTGGGCGATTTTTATAAGGAGCAGGGGGAGCCATAACATTGCGGTTCAAATCGCCACACGCTCCTAGGGTTGACCCCATATTTTTGACAATAGTCCCAATGACGGTTTTGAGATTTTTCTTTAAGATGCCATGGATTTGAAATCCTTGTCGCGTCGTGGTTCTTAAGGTATGATTGCCATAGGTTTCTGATAAACTATCCAAGGCTAAATAAAGCTGAGGCGGAATAAATCCACCCGGACTGCGAGTACGGAGCATGAACTGATAGTCTTTCTCTTGACCTCGTTGCCGATTATCCCGATTATCTTGTTGATAAGAGCCATGAAATTTCAGGATTTGAACCCCATCATTGGAGAAATGGGTAGTATCTTCTTGCAGTTCCGAGGCGACGGGTTCCCGCAGAAAATTACTGTTTTCTTTGAGGCGCTCTACCTTCGAGGGTGAGGAGGTCAGGGGAGGAGAATTTAAGGACGAAACCATAGACGAAAGGCGGTTAGTTTTTGCTAAAATACCCTGGGCGGTGATCGCTATCCACTAGGACGCTTTAGGGTTTCTTTTCATCTTATCGGAAATTGGCGATCGCACCCATGAAGCTTAGACTTTCTTAAACCAAGAAACCAAAATGCCCAGTGCTTTAATGTATCAGTCCGATGGGTTTGTCGTCTTAGAACCCAACCAGCCCGAACAATTTCTCACCCCAGAGGAACTCCTCGACAAGCTTAAAACCTGTTTGCGCCATCTGCCTGGAGAATTACCCAGAGATTTACAAAAATTTACCACCCTAGAAGCCCAGGCCAAACATCTCATGGAAACCGCCTGCGAACTTGACCTAGGGCCAGGAACCTTCTTACAATGGTACGCAGTGCGGTTAGAAAAATCCTAAACTGTCGCAATCAAGAACAAATCTAGACCCTCTTCTTCTCCCGGTTGCCGCCGAATCTCCACCCGCAACCCCGGCCCAAAAAACCGCTCTATCTTCTCTCGCTTCTCTTCCCACCCTGCCAAAGACACCAAAGGAGACTCAAACTCCAAAACCAAAGCATAACACCCATCCACCGCCTCTTCCCGAACCCCAACCAAAAGGGGACGCTCTTCATCCGTAGGGCTTAACCCCAAACTCTTCAGAGACTGATCCAAATGAGCCTCCTGACCATAACGATAGCGCGTGACATCTTGCCACAACTGTTTTTGCGTTTCTGTAGCCTGTCGTTCCCGTAACTGCAACACTTCTGGTGCTGTCTCTTGAGTAATCGGAGTCGGCTTTAACTCCGAAGCCTTCAGCGCTAATCCCCCCAAGAGGAGAGGAATGCCATAAAAAAAACCTGCTAAATTTAGAGTGGGATGATCGGTAAAATAAGCTACAAATCCTCCCAGAGTCAACAGACCTCCCACAGATAACCCAAGAGTTCCTAAAGAAATTTTTCGCAACATAGTCATTCCATTTGGGGATAAATAACGGCACGTTTTCGCCTTCTGGTCTGGGATCAGACTCCACAAGGCATAGACAACCATTATGATTGAGATAGTCTGTTGTTGTATAGAACCCCAAAATTGTAGGGAGATGGTGTCATGGTGACCAATAAGGACTTGGCTGCGTCCAAAACCCGTCAGTTACTGGATCAAATCAACTCCCTCAAGCGTGAAGACGAAACCCTTTACAATATTCTGGCGGTGGATGTTTGGGCTTTGGCAAAAACCATGGACGAATTTCAGCCGGGGTTTTGGACTGCCTTCATGAAAAATCGGGAGAAGGCTCTGAAACGTTTTATGAGCGAGGCAACTCGGAATAAACCGACAGATACTAATAATCATCCCTTTTTGCGCTAGGGATCAGAAGTTGGGGAATCTCAACGGGGGCAGGGGAGGTGGCTTCTGCAATCAAGCGGTTAATTTCGTCTTGATATTCGGGAGGAGCCAGAGAGGTGGCGCTGGCAAATAGGGGTTTGGCTTCCTCTAGTTTTCCTTGGCTTTTAAGGACAATGGCTTTGGCGAGGAGAGGACGAAAATCAGTTTCATTGTCTTGGATAGCTTGATCGTAGATGGCGATCGCCTCTTCATAGCGCTGCAAATCTGCATAAACTCGCCCTAGCAGCAACTTAACCGCTGCGGTATCAATCGTTTTGGCGTTCAGTTGATTCGCTTGGGGAGCTTTGTTCAGGGTGTCCTGCAATATCCCAATGGCAGCTTGGGGGTTATTTTGTTGCAGTTGCAATTCTACTAATCCTCGTAAAGCCGGGATTTCTCCAGGGGAGGAGGCTAAAATTTGACGATAGATGACAGCGGCTCCTTCATGATCGCCAGTGTATTGTTTGGCTTCGGCCAAGAGTACCCCATATTGAGTATCTTGGGGGTTGAGTTCTACCAGTTTCTGTAAGGGGGCGATCGCTCCAGGAATATCCCGCAATTCCAGACGCACCTCCAACAACCCCCGCAAGACACTTTGATTTTCTGGTTCTCGCTCCAACACTAACTCATACCCCCGCGCTTGAGCCTGAAGTTGCCCTTGGCGAGTATCTACCCCAACCGGAGATGGTGAATTCACGCCCGCCGAAGACGAACTGCGAAACGCTTCACCGAGTAAGGGAATCATCGAAACTCCCACTAAAGCCAAGACGGCTAGGACTAAAATAGTATTAAGAATCCAACTATTACGCTTAATGGTCACACCACTGGCCTGGAACTCTTCTGCCATTGTAATGGGGAATTGGTAATCGGTCATCGGCGATTGCACAACGGCAAATATTCCCCAAAGACTACGGATTTCTCTATCCTTCTGCTGCATAAAGAACTCAAGATTCAACGTTATAATGGGGCTTTCTAGCCTCTCCTCTCTCCCTTAAGATTCACCTGTCCATGAATTCTTCTCACTCTTCTCTTTCTGCTCGTCGCCTAACTGCCACTATGTCTGATCGGTTACCTGAATCTCCTACTGGGCGATCAAGCGTTTCCCAACCAGAAGCCCTGGCTTCCTCTGTCTACCCAGAGCGGCTCCAGCCAATTCCTACGCCTTCTGAGCCTTTGCAATATCGTGCTATTGGCTTAGTTTGGGGGCGATATCAAGCTGGTGAACATTTGACTCAAGGAACTTTAATTACCTCCGATGGGACACAAATTAACGCGGTTTTCCTGGGGCGGATGATGAGCTTACTGAAAAAACATCTAGATTTAGAGGTAGAACATCTTTGGGTGGTTTATCCTCGTACTCGTGAAAATACTGAAGAACTGCATACCCAAATTGTGGGGGTTTGGGAACCACAAACCCTGGATGCTTCAGATTCTCCCGTACCAGAGATTCATCCTTGGATGGGAGATGGCTATTTCTCCATTCGAGGGGAGGTGGTTTTTTATAGCCCGGAAACAGAAAGTGTGAAGATTAAAATTATTCAAGGGCCGCGAAAACTTGGGGAAAAGCCTCGGTCTTTCAAACTGAATCTGAAGGGCAGTTTGACGGGAAAAATCCTACACAGTTTTTGGGAGTTTCATGTGTTACGGCAAGGGACTGATTTAGTGATTCAAGAAGCCTTATGGATGGCGGCGATCGCGAAACCGAGATCGGCTCGCCCGGTGAGCAAGCGATCGTTTTCTCGTCAGGACGAACCTATGGCACCCCGCCGAGGAGAAATGCCAAAACCAGTTTTATCCGGTTCAGGAGCATCTCGTTCTCCTGTGACTCCTCCTCCCGTGATTAGACGCAGAAAACCGGCCTTGGAGTCTTAGGGTGGATGGCGATCGCGCAGCGACTCCGAAGGAGTATCGCCATTTGTCCTGGCTTTAATCCCCCGGAGTTAACCCAATCTTTCCTAGCCGATCTCGATTTGCCAGAGGCTAGGGTAGTCCCCACGACGATCTGCCCCCTAGATGGTCTGAGCCTGTTTACCTGGATAATCAAACAGTGGGGGGTTCCCTGCCCACAACACGGTCTGATCCTGATCGGCTATAGTGCCGGAGTGATTGGGGCGATCGCTGCTGCGAGGAAGTTCCAGGCAGCGGGTGGCTGGATTGAGCGCTTGATCGCTGTGGATGGATGGGGAGTGCCGTTAATGGGGCCCTTTCCCATTCACCGAGTCAGCCATGATTGGTTTACTCATTGGAGTTCTAGGTACTTGGGGGCAGGACAAGCAGGGTTTTATGCCGATCCGCCCGTGTCCCATGAGCAGTTGTGGCGATCGCCCTATCGAGTCACGGGATATATCTATCCTAGCGATCCTCAACAGCAGACTCCACAGTGGACTACCGCCGGAGCCTTTCTCCACTATCTCACCACAACGGCAAAATCGTAGTCATCTTTTCCTCCATGGATTCTGGGGGAAAAACCTCTGACGTTACGACTGCCGCTGGTTGAGACCAACTTTCCGGCTCTAGCCTCTCCCCCGTAACACTTTCCCATTGACTCTCCCGTTTTCCAGACGCTACAGTATGGGGACTAAACCACACGATGGCAGTGGTTCCGGTTGCCCCTAAAATCACGGCTAAGGGAACAAATTCGCTTTTTGTCGCTTTGACAATGGGAATGCAAAGGGCCAACAGGGCAACAGTACAAGGCCAAATAATGGCGATCGCGGCAATTTTAGCCCCTTGACCGCCAATAGGGCGCTCGATGCGGTGGATTTGTCTAGTCATCTCTTTAACTTGGTGAGCGAACGCACTTCCTGACTCTAGATTAATATGACGGCTACCTTTATCCTCACCCAACGGTGTTGGGGGGGGGGGGGGGGGGGGGGGGGGGGGGGGGGGGGGGGGGGGGGGGGGGG
>CAZTRW010000121.1:0-12319 GCA_964616725.1 uncultured bacterium | reverse complement strand
CCCCTACACCCGCGCCAACCCCTACGCCTGATCCCACACCTAGTCCTACACCTACGCCTGATCCCACGCCTACGCCAACCCCTACACCTACCCCTGATAATTCGGGGAATGACGTAATTTTTGGTACTTCTAGTAATGATGTGATTGATGGTGGTACAGGAAATGACCAGATTTCTGGTTTAGAAGGCGGCGATCTCCTGATTGGAGGAACGGGGAGTGATGGAATTAATGGCAATCAGGGTAATGACACGGTGTATGGAAATCAAGGGAGTGATTTGCTTTATGGGGGTCAAGATAATGATCTGATCTATGGTGGCCAGGAGAATGATACTGTCCATGGCAATCAAGGTAATGATCAACTTTTAGGTGATTTGGGAAATGATTTGATCTATGGTGGCCAAGGTAATGACACGACGAATGGGGGAGATGGTAACGATACTCTCAGTGGTGATTTTGGTGCTGATGTTCTGATTGGAGGTGCGGGTGCAGATATTTTTGTTCTCCGAGGTACTACGGCGGTGAGTCAGTTGCAACAGGCTGATTTTATTGTTGATTTCCAAGTAGGTGTTGATCGGATTGGGTTGACGGGGGGGATGACTTCCCAAAGTTTGTTCTTGGAAAATGTGGCTGGCAATACGGTGATTCGGGTGGGTACTTTTGGGCCCATTTTGGGAATTGTGGCGAATACTCTACCGGGTAGTTTGTCGGTGAATAGCTTTGTGGCTGTGAATATTGGTGTGGTTTAGTCTATTTCTGATTAACGTTGTAGCTCCCTCTCTGGCAAGAGGGGGAGTTCTGGGGTTTTGATAGTGGGAAATAGGGCGGATTCTATTTGGGCTAAGGCTAGGTTAAAGTCATCGTTGATAATCTGTAGGTCAAATTCTCCGGCAGCGGCGATTTCGATGGTGGCGCGATTTAGGCGACGGGAGATGGCTTCTGGTGATTCGCTGTTGCGATCGCGCAGTCGTCGTTCTAATTCTGACAGGGAAGGGGGGAGGATAAAGAGTCTTAAGGCTTCTGGAAAGGATTCGCGAATTTGTCGAGCGCCTTCTAGTTCGATTTCGAGAAGGACTACGGTTCCTTGGGCAATTTTTTCTGCGACTGTCTGGCGAGGAGTGCCATAATAGTTACCAGCAAATTCTGCCCATTCTAGGAGTTGGTTGGTGGCAATGAGTTGTTGAAATTCTTGGCGGCTGACAAAGAAATAATCTTGACCTTCGATTTCACCGGCACGGGGGGAGCGTGTAGTCATGGATATGGATAAGTAGAGTTCTGGATGACGTTGCCTCAGCGATCGCACTAAGGTTCCTTTACCCACCCCACTTGGGCCAGTAATAACAACTAATTTTCCAGAGTTAACGGCTGTGATCATGGATTTTGCCAGTGTACCGTGATAGGGGCTTAAAGTTCCCGCTGACCTTTGGAGGAGGAAAGACGATGAGATACGGTTTCCGGTTGAATGGAAGATAGGACGATGTGACCTGAATCCATAATAATCACAGCACGAGTCCGTCTACCATAGGTGGCATCGATTAATTCTCCGCGATCGCGAGCGTCATTGATCATCCGTTTAATCGGGGCTGACTCTGGCGTGACCATGGCAATCACTCGATGAGCGTTAATAATATTACCAAATCCAATGTTGATAAGTTGAATGTCCATAGAATGCACAGTGCAGAACTTAATAAATTAACTGATGTTTGATCTTGATTCAGCATCATTACTCATCCTAATGACAATGACTTCACCACAACTATACGGATAATACTGAATTTGCTATAATCTGACCAGTGAAGTTATGTCATCTAGAAGATTTAGCGATTACTACTTATGCCTCCTCGTTGGCCTCGAAAACCTGACCGCAATGATCCCGAATACCGACGTTTAGACGATCGCATGAACTGGGCATTGCATATTGCTATTTACATTGCTCTCAACTCAGGACTGTGGTTTGTACATCAGATCAAGCCTGGAAGTCTGCTGGGACTGAGCTGGTTGAGTCTAGGGTGGTTAGTGGCACTGATTATCCATGGGATATTTATTTTAGCGATCGCTAACTATTCTCCTTCTACTAACTCCCACTAGCTTCTGAAGAGGGGAGTATCACCTATCTCCCCCGATGGGGCGGATCGGGCGATCGCATCGCTTAATCTGGGAACATACAATATTATGGGCTTAAGATCTTCACCATCCCAGTTCAGTCCCGTGAAAATCACGGGTTAAGTTAGCCATCCCAAAAGTTGGTTTAGAACTAAAACTTGTTAGTCGATCTCCCAACCCCATCAACCACAATGATCAAGCCTTCTCTCCCTGAATGTTCTCCGCAACTTTTGATCGTTGACGACGTTCCCGAAAACCTGCGTCTGCTCAAAACGGTCTTGCAAAGAGAGGGGTATCAAGTTCGTGTAGCCGCTAATGGCAAATTTGCACTCACCAGCCTCGATCATTTTAAGCCTGACTTGATTCTTCTGGATATTATGATGCCAGAAATGAATGGATATGCCTTTTGTCAAAGCCTCAAAGAAAATCCTCATACCGCTGATATTCCGATCATTTTTCTCAGTGCCCTTCAAGATGGAATTGACAAAGCCAAAGCATTTCAAATCGGAGGTGCAGATTATCTCACCAAACCCTTTCAAATTGAAGAACTCTTAGCCAGAGTAAGACATCATCTGCAACTGCGAGAGTTACAAGACCAATTACAACAAAAAAATCGAGCACTAGAAGCCCAAAATCAGCAGCTTCAACAGACCCAGAGAACTATGGCTTTGATGCTCAATGTCACTCAAATCATTAACCAAGCGTTTGATATTAATCAAGCGATTTCTGAAGTTCTATATCAAGTCTGTCGCCATATCTCTTGGCACTATGCCGAGGCCTGGATTCCTAATTCAGATGAAACTTTTCTCACTTATATTTGCTGCCATAAATGTCAATTGTGTGAAGGGGATAAATTCCAAAAGTTTCGACAAATTAGTTCTCAAATGACCTTTGCTCTGAACGAAGGATTACCCGGAAGAATCTGGTTTTCTCAGGAACCTGAATGGATTGACGATTGTTCTTGTTGCCAAAAAGACCTTTATCTCCGACAAGAATTGGCGGGTCAAACTGGATTTAAGTCTGTGTTTGGTGTGCCTATTGTCTCTAATAAAAAAGTTTTATCTATTCTGGTTTTCTACCATGAAGAGATCAAGTATTGTGAACCTCAATTAATTAATTTGATTCAATCAATTGTCACGCAATTATCTTCTGCTTTAGACAAGTCTAAGCTGTATCAAAAACTAGAAAAAGCCAATGAAGAACTGAAGCAATTAGCCAATCGAGATGGATTAACTCAAGTGGCGAATCGCCGTAGATTTGATGAGATTTTACAAAAAGAGTGGTTCCGACTTAAGCGAGAACAAGGATGGTTATCCTTGATTTTATGTGATGTGGATTACTTTAAAAAGTACAATGATTTTTATGGACATTTGTTAGGAGATGATTGTTTAATTAAAATTGCTCAAACATTGCATGAAGCTGTCAGAAGACCAGCCGATTTAGTAGCTCGATACGGAGGGGAAGAGTTTGGAATTATTCTGCCAAATACTGATGGAACAGGAGCCTGTAAAGTAGCTAGTATTGTGCAAGAGTTGATTTGGAATTTGAGGATTCCCCACGAACTATCTGAAATTACCAACTATGTCACTCTTAGCTTAGGAATTAGTAGTGGGATTCCTTCTGATCGGCGGTCTCCGAAAGAATTAATTAATACGGCTGATTGTGCTCTCTATCAAGCTAAGCAATCGGGACGCAATCAGTATTGCTTCCGTGACTTAGAGCAAGAGCTGTGATGGCGATCGCTTTTGGGGGCGATCGCTCTCACAGGCGTATAGGGGAGCACTTCACAAAATATTTGTCAAGACTGCGGCAACAATATTAAATAAAGCATCGTCATCAGTCTACGTTGTCAACCCTGTCCGATTTCAGGAGGTTCAATCAATGAGAATCCAAGGACAAGTTGTACTCATTACCGGAGCATCACGAGGAATCGGGCGAGCCATTGCCTTAGAATTAGCTGACCAAGGAGCCAAGCGTTTACTGCTGGCAGCCCGAGATCCTCAACGTTTACAGGAACTGGTGGAAACCCTCCAACAGCAATACCCCGAAGTGGAAGCCATTCCCGTAGCTGTCGATCTCACCAAAACTCAAACCCTAGATGGGGCGATCGCCAGAGCCTGGCGAGACTACGGCCCCATCGACCTACTCATTAACAATGCCGGAGTCGCACACCAAGGAGACTTTCTCATGACTAACCCTGGCAAAATCGAAGAAGAAATCAACGTCAACCTCCTAGGTACCTTCCGCATTACCCGCTTAATTGCCAAACGCATGGTTGCTCGTAGCCAAGGCACCATCGTCAATGTTTCCAGCCTCATGGGTAAAGTAGCCGCCCCTACCTACGCCACCTACTCCGCCACCAAATTTGCCCTCATCGGCTTTACCCAAGCCCTCCGTCAAGAACTAGCCCCCAAAGGAGTTCACGTTGTTGCCCTTCTTCCCTCTCTCACGGACACTGATATGGTGCGCCATAGCCATAAATTCCGCTGGGTAACCAGTGACAGCGCTGAAATGGTTGCCAAAGCCCTGGTTGCCGGATTGCGAGACGGGCAAGAAGAAATAGTCGTCGGTTGGCAAGGCAAACTCGCCTCGTTCATGGGACGCTTTTTCCCTCAAGCGATGCAAAAAGTCATTGCTTTAGCTGCGCCCCAGCGCTCTGAAGCGGCCTAATCTCTAACAAGCCCCTCGTGGGTAGGGGCGAAGGGCCCTTCGCTCCTACCTCTGGTAGTTAGGGATAATCTCCCCAAAAAGAGTTGACAAATCTCTCTTTTAGTGCCATGATGGAACATGGCTTGAATAAGGGACTGTAGTTCAATCGGTTAGAGCACCGCCCTGTCACGGCGGAAGTTGCGGGTTCGAGCCCCGTCAGTCCCGTAAAAACAAAAGATATCAGAGTGGGTTTACCCCTATATTCCTCTTTCGAGGTGGCTCCCTTGGTTAAAACCATCCAGAAATCCTAAAATCCTAAGTCACTTAAGGCAGCTTCTTCGGCTGCAAAAATATCAGTGTCGGGGATTTCTTCCCAGGCAGTTTCTCCGACTTCTAAGTAAAATTGTTGGTCATAAGGTCGGGTTTGAACAACAACGGGCATGGGGACAGCGTGCCCTAAAATCAGGGCTTGTTGTTTAGAGTCCAGTTTGGCTAAAACCGATCGCAAATTTCCGGCTCCAGAGACTCCAGTAAAGATAGCATCAATATCTTTTTCGTCATTGAGAAGGGCGGTGATACGAGTACCAATTTGAGACATGACTTCTTTGTCGATTCCAGAGGGGCGTTGATCGACGATCAAGAGGGTAACAAAGTATTTTCGCATTTCTCTGGCGATAGTACCAAAGATAGTTTGATTGCTGATACTGGGATCGAGGAAGCGGTGGGCTTCTTCGATGGTAATGACTAGGGGAATGGGGCGATCGCCCTGTTTTTTTGTCTGTAAAAATGTCTCGGCTTTTTTGACATAGGCTTGATGAATTCGGCGAGTAATCATATTAGTCGCTAACATATAAGAAAGCAGGTTAGATTGGGAGCCAAATTCAATCACCACGTGCTTCCCTGATGCTAAAGTCTCTAAAATATTCTCAAAGGGATTTTGCCGAATAACATTGCGGAGATATTTTAGTTGAGTCAGGCGATTGAGTTTTCTTTGGAGAGCCGTGACTGAGGCCTTGCTACCATTGTTTTCTAAACAGAAGGTTTGGATTTCTTCGTTCCCCATATTGAGCAGTTCCAAAATCCAATTTTTCCCCCACTGATTTTTCAGCAAAAGAGCGCTATCTAAACTAGCTTCTGACAGATTGAGTTCCTGTTGTACTAGGGCTAAATCTTCGACTTCAATTTGATCGAAGCCCAGGTAAAGTTCTTGGGCATCGCGAATTCCTCGTCGTCGGGCGGATTCTGGATCAAGGGTGTACACTTGCACTTGGCTGGGAAACAGTTGGCGTAAGCCTTTAGCGGTAGAGATGTTTTTGCCTTCACAAACCGCTTCCCAACCATATTCGGAATGCATATCGAAAATTAAGTTAACGCCAACTCGCTGTTTGATAATTCCTGAGAGTAAGAGACGCGCGAGGAAAGACTTTCCCGTTCCTGATTTGCCAAAAATGCCGTTGCTTCTTTCGACGAATCGATCTAAATTGATGCACACGGGAACTTCCATATCCAGAGGTTTGCCAATGGCGAAGTTGTGGCAATAGGGGTCATCTTCCCAGCCAAAAACGGTGCGAAAATCGAGTTCTTGGGCTTCATAAACTTGGCTGAAATGACTGGGGATGGTTTTGACGGGTTGTAGGGTAAAATTAGTGGAGGTGTGAGGTTGAAAGGAGGCTAAATTGGAGGGGGAAGGAGAGAGCGGAGGGGGGAGATCTTCGGCTTGGGGAGTAATCATGAGCATGGGGGTAACTTCTAAGGTGCCGTAGGTGCTGCTTCCAGCTAAAACTTCTTGTAAGAATAGGTTATTGGGATCGGGAGGATTGGCGAGGATGCGAGGGGTAGCGGTGCCGAGGGTGACATCGGTGAGCAGGCAAAAAAAGCGCGATCGCCTGCCTTGAATCACCAGGAATTTTCCCACTCGCATTTCTTCGACAGACACATCCGGATGCAGGCGTACTTCTAAGCCTTGGGAGAGCGATCCTTGGACAACGGAACCGAGAGGAATCATAAGCAGGAGACAACGGTAATGATTATAAATAATGATTAGTGATTACCCATTTCGGGATGGCGCCAGCGTTTTTTCCAGTGGGAAGTTGGTTCTAGGGTTGTGGTTTCTTGCTCTTGCTGTCGGCGCTGGTGAATGGCTGGAGCGGAGTCAGTCAGGGTAGGATCTCGATAGGGAATGGCGGCGCGGGTATGGAGGTGCTCTTGTTCTTGAGTGGATAGGGGCATGAGATGGGCGGAGGTAAATCGGGCGAGGGTTCCTGGCGATCGCCTCCCCACAGGCACCGTGATCCCAATCTGAAATCCGGCTAATTGCAGGGCACTCCGAACCGCAGCAGAGCAAGAGTAGGTCGCTAAATCTCCATCCGGTTTCAGCACTTGGGCGACGAGAGAGAGAAATTCCACTGTCCAGAGTTGGGGACAGGTGGGGGGAGAAAAGGGATCGAGAAAAATAGCATCGGCTTGAAAGCCTTGGGCAATGACATGAGGTAGGGTTTGGCGAGCATCTCCCCAAAGGAGTTGGCCTTGAAAGTAGGGAGTTTGGGCGCTGCCTTGCTGAGCCAAATCCAGGAGAATTTGACCAATGGGATCGAGCCACTCTTGGTGAAATTGATAGGCGATCGCCCTTTGGGGAACTCGCCGATCTTGCTCTAATCCTACCCAATACACTGAACATTCAGGATTGATCTGCCACAGGGTTTCTAAGGCACTAGCGCTGTTGTAGCCAAGACCATAACAGATATCCAGTAGATTCACTGATCCGGTAAGAGCTTTTTGGGCTAATCGAGTAGGTTCCACAAATTTCTTTTTGGCTTCTTGTTTGGCTCCGTAATAGGAGTGAAAGAGTTCGCCAAATTCTTCCGAAAAAAATGTCCATGAACCATCCCCTGTTGTTTGGGGAGTGAAGGGCGAGGGGAAGAGAGAAGAGGCTTCTACCATAGTTGATGGATGTGAGGCTGTGGGGTGGGAGAGTACACCAAGATTGGAAGTGATCTCTGACTTTAGGGTTTACCCTGAATTAGCTCAAAAAAGCCCTCCTCTAGTTCATAGCCTAACATTTGGGCCATCGATTTTACACGCGATCGGCTTTCAATGCCTTGTTTTTCCATCCAATCTAGGAGCACAAAAACTTTCTGCATCACAAAAATTTCTAGGGCTTCAGGATTGTATTGAATTCCTTCCGTGCTGTTAAATTGATGGGGAATCAGCATGGCAGTATAACGGGCTAATTCACCAGCTTTCCAGTCTAACAGAAAGGGTAACCAGGGATAAACAGTATCTAAGCGAATAAACCAGAGGCGAATTTCGGGGATTTCTGAGAGTTCTCGTGGATCGGTTTCTGCGCGAGGGTAGTCAATCTGAAAGTTGATTGTTTGTTCTGCTGCTAAGAGATGGTTTTGGGTTAGTAACGTGTTAATGATTTGGGCTGCTGTTGAAAGATCTAGTTTTTGAATTGATGGGTAGTCTACGGGAATTGGCACGGACATTTTCTGGCTCCAATGGTTACGATGGTAAAGTGGATACAGCTTGTGCGTAAGTGTTTTGGTAATTGCCCTCACCTTAAATGCTCTCCCAGAGCGGGAGATGGACTGTGACGGGGTAGTGCGATTACCTCCGAAAAGGCTGTAAGTGTTTGGGCGATCGCCTCAGAACCTGATTAAATAGATAAACTGAGTCAGTAGCCGTTCTATACGCTGTAGGTTCGTTATCATGATAATAATTCTTTCGGTCATCTCTAGTAGCTCTAGAAGCCTTTGTATTATCGACAATGACGAATCAACCTGCCCTATCGCCACCGATCCGCTCCCTAGAAGATGCGATTAACCGATGTCAAACCCTGGGAATGCGCCTCAGTCGCCAACGGCGATTTATTTTAGAATTGCTGTGGCAACAACGGGAACATCTCTCAGCGCGGGAAATTTATGATCTTTTGAACCAACAAGGACGGGCGATCGGTCACACTTCAGTGTATCAAAATCTGGAAGCCCTCTCTTCTCAAGGGATTATTGAATGTGTGGATCGGGCAGATGGCAGACTTTACGGCCATATTAGCGATTCCCACTCCCATGTGAATTGCTTGGATACCCAAAAAATCTTTGATGTTCATGTGCAGTTACCTCCAGACTTGATTCGGCAGATTGAAGCACAAACGGGAGTGAGAATTACGGATTATCGAGTTGACTTTTATGGGTATCAATCTTCCCCCAATCAGTCCTGATTTTCCCTGGGCAACCGTACAGATTCGAGTGCGGGGAATAGTTCAGGGAGTCGGTTTTCGACCGATGGTGTGGCGTTTGGCCCATCAACTTGGTTTGGTAGGCAAGGTGTATAATGATGCTGAAGGGGTGGGAATTACGGTATCGGGAAATGGGCAAGCGCTCTCTGAGTTTCAGCAACGGTTAGAGCAGGAAGCACCCCCCTTATCGCAGGTTGAGTCAATTGAGGTAAAATTAGTTACACCAGCGCAACGGTGGGAGAGTTTTGAGATTGTTAACAGTCGAGGGGGAGAAAATCAGACTCGGATTGCGCCGGATACGGCGACTTGTCAGGCGTGTCGGGCGGAAATCTTTGATCCGAGGGAAAGGCGATATGGATATGCTTTTACTAATTGTACCCATTGTGGCCCTAGGTTATCGATTATGCGGGGGGTTCCGTACGATCGCCATCGTACGACGATGGCAGAGTTTCCTCTCTGTCCAGAGTGTAGACTAGAATATGAAAATCCTGGCGATCGCCGTTTTCATGCCCAACCGATCGCTTGTCCCGTGTGTGGGCCTAAACTGTGGCTAGAACCATCAACCCTGGGTAATTCCCTCGATCCAATTCCCGCCACTCAAAGGCTCCTCCAAGAGGGTAAAATTATTGCTATTCGAGGCTTAGGGGGATTTCATCTCGCCTGTGATGCCACGAATGCAGTGGCAGTAAACCGATTGCGGGAGCGCAAACAGCGGTGGGGCAAGCCGTTGGCACTAATGGCGCGGGATATAACAGTCATTCGTCGCTATTGCCAGGTGACTCCAGCCGAGGCAGCAATGCTCCTCAGTCCAGCAGCGCCGATTGTACTGCTGGCGGTGGGAGAGCAGGAGCGGTTACCGACGGCGATCGCCCCCAATATGAGAATATTAGGGTTTATGCTGCCCTATACTCCTGTCCATATTCTGCTGCTAGCGCAGATCGATTATCCCCTTGTGATGACCAGTGGTAATCTATCTGATGAACCCCAAATCATTAGTAACTCAGAAGCGCGAGAAAAGTTAATGGGAAATCTGGCAGATGGGGTATTGTTTCATAACCGAGAGATTGCCAATCGTTTAGATGATTCTATTGTCCGAGTGATGGGAGGAAAACCGCGTTTGTTACGGCGTGCTCGAGGCTATGTTCCTAGGGCAATTCCTTTACCGCCAGGGTTTGAGCACAGTCCAGAAGTTTTAGCCTATGGGGGAGAGTTGAAATCTACGTTTTGCTTCATTAAAAACGGTGCGGCGATTTTATCTCAACATCAGGGAGATTTGGAAAATGCGACCACTTTTGAGGACTATCAGCACAATTTAAGGCTGTACCAAGAGTTGTTCGATTATCATCCTCAAGTTTTAGTAAGCGATCGCCATCCTCACTATCTTTCTACTCAACTAGCACAACAACACGCCATCTGTCAAGGATTACCCCTCATTTCTGTTCAACATCATCATGCCCATATTGCCAGTTGTCTCGTCGAAAATGGCATTCCTCGCCATCATCCTCCAGTTTTAGGGATTGCCCTGGATGGCTTGGGTTTGGGAGACGATGGCACGATTTGGGGAGGAGAATTTCTCTTAGCTGATTATCGCCATTATCAACGCTTGGCTACCTTTAAGCCTGTCCCCATGATCGGTGGAGCACAAGCAATTCGAGAACCTTGGCGCAATACTTATGCCCATTTGAGATTAGCTTTTGGTTGGGAAAAGTTTCAAGAAGAATTTGGAGATTTAGAATTAGCAGAAAGCTTGAACCAGAAGCCACTTAAGTCTTTTGAGATTATGCTAAATCGAGAGTTGAATGTGCCTCTAGCCAGTTCTTGTGGACGATTGTTTGATGCGGTAGCTGCCGCTTTGGGATGGTGTCGCGATCGCGCTACCTTTGAAGGAGAAGGAGCGATCGCTTTAGAAATGGCGGTTAATCGCGATCCCACCTTTCCCTATCCCTTTGATTTAGTCAGACAAGAAGAAAGAGAATTAATTTATATTGAACCGCGCCCCATGTGGCACGCTTTATTAACCGATTTGAAACAGAAAACACCAGTTTCTGTCATCGCGACTCGGTTTCATCAAGGGTTAGCGCAAGGAATTACTCATCTCGTGCAAAAATTAGCAGATCAAGGGGAAGGAAATCCCCGGTTATTTCAACAAGTGGTTCTGTCGGGAGGATGTTTTCAAAATCAGGTATTATGGGAACAGATAACTACTCAGTTAGAACAACAAGGGTTTGAGTGTTTATCCCATAGTATGGTGCCAGCCAATGATGGGGGATTGGCCCTCGGACAAGGGGCGATCGCCCTATCTGCTGTACTCGATCAACCCAGTAGAATGGCCCATTCATGACGCTACACCTATTTGTCCTAGGGCTAATCGGGATAACAATCGTCAGTTACCAGATTTATCAACAAGTCAGGCGTTGCCGACTGGCTGAAGCGAGCTTAATGCAACAAACGCAGCGAGAACGGTTAGTTCATGAAATTGCCCAACATATTCGCCAATCCCTCAATTTAGAGGCGGTATTAACAACAACAGTGGCTGATGTGCGACAATTGCTAAACTGCGATCGCGTCTTAATTTATCAACTCTTGAGCGATGGTACGGGTAAGGCAATCACAGAAACCGTGTTACCCGATTATCCCCCCATTTTAGGACAAACATTCCCCGAAGAGGTCTTTCCCAGAGAATATCATCAAGCCTATATTGAAGGTAAGGTTCGGGCGATCGCCAATCTCCAACAAACGGAAATTGAACCCTGTCTGATCGAATTTCTCGCACAATTTGGAGTAAAAGCCAAATTAGTCGTGCCGATTATTCAAACAGTAACTGAGATCGAAACCCAGGAAACCCATACGCCAACCCTTCATTTGTGGGGGTTACTCATTGCTCATCATTGCCGCGATCGTAGACAATGGCAACCCGATGAAATAGAATTAATGAAGCAACTAGCCACTCAAGTGGCGATCGCCATTCGCCAATCAGAACTTTATCAACAACTTCAACAACTCAATACCCAACTCGAACAACGAGTCCAACAACGCACCGAAGAACTCGCCCAAACCAACCATGCCTTACGGTTAGAAATTGCAGAACGTCAACGCACAGAAATTGCCCTCCGCCACACCAATCAAACCCTAGAATCCCTCATCGCTGCTTCTCCCCGTGGTATTTTTACCCTAGACTTACAAGATCGGGTGAAAATCTGGAATCCAGCCGCAGAAAAGATGTTTGGGTGGACAGAAGCAGAAGTGAGCGATCGCCCCAATCCCCTCTTGAGCGACAATATCGAAGAATATCGACACATTCGCCATAGCATCCTCCAAGGCATTACCCCCCCC
>CAZTRW010000120.1:0-12592 GCA_964616725.1 uncultured bacterium | reverse complement strand
ATGAACAATGAACAATGAACAATGAACAATTAATCATTGTTCATTGTTTATTTTTATTAATATGCTAGGGGAGTTTTTGAGGTAGATTCTGTTGCTGTGGCCGTCGGATCGGTAGGGAGATCGGGGAGCGATCGCTTTTCCACAGGATCGAGGAAAATCGTCGTATTAGGATTTTGGGGAACCAAACCCGTTGCGGTAGTTTCTGCCTGTTTGGCCATGCGATTTTTTAAGATTTCACTGGCAGTAATGAGTTGACGTTCGTAGCGTTCTAAGTTTTGCAGATGGTTGTATTCTTGCATCCACTCTTGTTGAGCTTGAACAGTCAAACTATACAAGCTAATGGTAGTTGTGCCTAAACCGAGAGTACAGACAAATAAGAGTCGTTCTAAAATTTGCAGCGATCGCCAAACCGGAGATACCCTAGGAGACGGTAAAGACTGAACCTTCTGGGCAGTAGCCCCCAGGGGTAACTTCACCGCCGGAGCAGTCGCCGCCCCTCCCCGCCGTGCCGCACGAGAACCAGTAGGCGTTGGCAAGACAGGAGTCAGTCGGGGACTCGATACCCTTCTCGGAGTGGGAGCAGCGGGAGAACGCTCGGAAGGAACCAATCGGAGTTGAGGTCTCGGTAAACTGGTTTTACGACGAGCAGAGGATGAAGTGGGATAGGATTTGAGAGCAACCATAATTTTTTGAGGGAGTAATTTGGGAGTGATTTACCCATCGGGTATTGATGAACTAGCCAAGCCAGTTGACCGATGCGGCCGACTCGACAGTCCTCATCAATTATGGGTGAAATCAGTAAGAAAACTCTGGTTTCTACAGTTTTATTTTCTCTTAATTGGTCTGATCTTTTCTTTTATGGATAATACATTGCCTAAGGATCAACAGCATCCTCGCGCCCAACAAGATCGCACCGTGGTTGATCAGCTACTCAAGCGCACTACTGAGCCAACGGATCTGGATTTGGTGGAGTTAGCCCGATTATTGATTCGTTATGAAGGGTTTCCTGGGGCAAGAGAGTTACAGCAAGACTTAAGGCGACTGCTACAACAATGGCGGTTAGCGCCAGAGGAACTGTTTGCTAAAACGCGAGAGATTCACCAGCAAGGAACCGTTTACAAGCCAGAGAAAATCCAAGCAGAAGACTGGAGCTAATCAACCCGTAGGGGCTGCTACAATCCGAGCGAGGGTGGCTTCTAAGGTGGCTCGATCTTTAGAAAAGCCCTGATGGGTACGAGCCGCAGAGGCAAATTGGGGGCGAGAGGATTCGGCATTGGGGGCAAGAATCCAGTCTAATTTTCCGGCAGCGATCGCCTCTTGCAATAGTTCATCCCCTTGGATAAATTTCTCCATCCCGGCTAGGGGCGTGCCTCGATCATGGGTAGGAGAAAAGGGAATACGAGGTTTCTCCTCTAGGCTATGAGCGATTAAATACAGGAAGGAATGGTGATAAATCTCCGCCACGCGATCGTTTTTCTCTGCCGCGTCGGTGAGGGTAAACAAGGCAGATTTCTGAATTTTATCCTTAGCGATCGCCTGGCCAAAGGTAGAATGAAAAAGACTCAGAGGCATCGCCGGGGCCCACAGAGTACAAGAAGCAATGGTTTGGCCATGCCCCACATCTCCTGCCAGGGGTTGAGCACCAATTAATCCGTCTGTGGTGAACCATTGCACCAGAGGAGCCAATAACAAACTACCCAGGCTATGACTGACTACATGCAGTTCTATCTTTGGCTGTTCTTTGAGCAAGGGAGTGAGGAACTGTACCATTAAGCGCAGACCACCATTATACGCTTTAGTGGCTTGTAGGGCACGTGCTCTGAGCATATTCCAGGTACGAGTCCCTTCTTGTTGCCGTACAACCGCTTCTAAGGCATCATCGAAGCGATCGAGCATAAAGGCCTGGTCTTTCTCTACCGTATTTTCGGGACGGCGTTGGCTTAAGGCACTGTTGAGCATTTGCGCCACGGTTTCCCCAAAGTGGGTGTTCCAGAGAAAACAGAGGGGATAAATTTCTGCTTCTAAGCAACGCTGACGCCAGTCAGTGATCATTTCGATAATTTGGTCTTCCGTGTCTAAGCCGCTGGGGGCGATCAAACACAGTCGCTTTTTCTGCCAGGATTGGGTGACGCGAGGAAAATCTTGGGTAAGAATCATCCGCACCGCTTCTGGGGAAGTGCCGTAGGTGCCATTGGTACTCAGTCCCCCCGCTTGAGAGAGGCTGATCAGGTGGGGGCGGAGATCGGAATAGACATAGGCGCTGGATTTGTGTAGTCTGGTGAGTTGATGGGGTTGGCTGGGAGTGAGGTTGTTCAGAATTACAGGAACTCCCAGCCGCCCTACCCAAATATCGGTGCCGTTGATTAACCAATCGTCGTAGGTAATCAGGGCAAATCCGCCTTTACCCCAGGATTTGCCCCAGGAGTTTTGAATCCAAAAGCCTCGTTCATCGTAGGCGACGATCGCAAAGGCATGACCCCCGCGAAGGGTAGTTTTCAGAGGAATGATCCCTTCTGCGTTGATCTGTTCCCATCCACTGTGGACTAATCCGGTGGCGTAGAGGATGCCGACTTCGGCGATCGCACTGTGCATAGCCACTAAGTCTTTATGATTAACTCGATAGTAGGCTCCTAGGGGCCGTTTGGCGGCATCGGCAGCTTGGGCGTTGGTTAAATCTCCTTTCTGATTGGCTCTCCACAGGCTATCAGCGCAGACTCCGTGTTTGTGCCATGCTTTCATCGCGCCTCTGGCACTGGAGCCTTCGTATTCTTCTCCTGGCCATTCATCGTAGCGTTTGGCCAAGGTGTAGAGCATTCCGGGACTCACTTGGGTGCGATCGCTGCTGCCTTTGCGTTTGGTGAGCAGATAATGGGCCACCGTAGCCAGCGCAAAGCCGGTACAAGCCCCCTCGTTGCCTTGATCGAGAATAGGAATATTCCACTTTTGATACTCTGCCAGCTCAATTCGGGCGGGTACTTCTACTAAGGTGGCTTCATAGAGTTTATCGCGAAAGTCTAGGGTATCGGGGCGGGTATCCAAGATGCGATCGACGGCTTTGAGAATACTATGCATGGGACTTAGGCATTTCCGACTCTATTGGGGGTTCATTTGGCTATGATATTCCTAAAGTGTTGTCAAAAACCAGGAAGTAGCTTTGAGTGGATTTAAGCTTTTGCAGACGAATACACCTTTTTATCGCCCTCTAGCCGCGCTGTTTTTGGGGGGGCAAGCGATCGCCCATATTCTCACTGGTAAAATCCATCGTCGTAATACCATTGAACAGATGGCTAATGTAGGCCCTAATTCTCTGGCGATCGCCCTGATGACCGCCATCAGCGTCGGATTTGTATTTACCATTCAAGTTGCCCGTGAATTTATCAATTTTGGGGCTACTGCCGCCGTGGGTGGAGTCCTTGCCCTCGCCCTCGCTAGAGAACTCTCCCCAGTGCTCACTTCCGTCGTTGTGGCAGGGCGCGTCAGTTCTGCCTTTGCTGCAGAAATTGGTACTATGCAGGTGACCGAGCAAATTGATGCTCTCTATATGCTTAAAACCGATCCGATTGACTATTTGGTGATTCCTCGATTAGTTGCTTGTTGCTTGATGTTACCTCTGTTGACTCTGCTCTCTCTAGTAACCGGTGTGGGTTCAGGTTTATTGATCGCTCAAGCTCAATATCAAATTCCCCCATCTGTTTTTCTCACTTCTGTGCAAAGTTTCATGACTCCTTGGGATGTCTGTAGTGCAGTGATTAAATCTATCATTTTTGGGGGGTTAATTGCCATCATTGGTTGCAGTTGGGGATTGACTACCACGGGCGGTGCGAAAGGAGTCGGTTTGTCTACTACTACGGCTGTGGTAGTGTCCCTTTTAGCAATTTTTATGAGTGATTTTGCTCTCTCTTGGCTGATGTTACAAGGGACGGGGACTTCTTCAATTGAAGGGTTGTAGGGTTTTTTGGGGGGGGCGAATCTGGGGCGATCGCTTCTCGAAGGTCGCCATGACTTACTATGATGAGTAATTGATCGTTGTCCCCTGTCTTGCTATGACTGCCACCCCTTTCACTTCCCCTGGTGTTTCCCCCCCCCTAGAGCCGGTGAGCTTATCACCGAGTTATCGGATTCCCCTTGCCTTAGTGTTGTTAGCGATTCCTTTGGCATGGGTACAAGGGGGATTGAGTGGAGCGATCGCCCTGTTGGGATTATTCTTAACTTTTCAAACAGCTACCATTCGCCTCACCTTTACCGCTACGGCTCTGGATGTCTATCGTTCTGGGCAACGGATTCGGGAATTTCCCTATGAAGAATGGCAAAATTGGGCTATCTTTTGGGATAAGTTACCCATCTTATTCTATTTCCAAGAAGTCAACAATATCCATTTTTTGCCCATTATCTTTGACTATTCCAGCCTCAAGCGTTGTCTGGAAGAACGCTGTCCTCGTTCTCGCTAATATTCGCTAATTGTGTTTATTTTGTGTACCAATGACTATTGAAGCATTTCACCCTCCAGAGCAAACCCCTAAAGTTTCCCCTCCCCAACCCTCTCCAGCGGAGGTTTCTGAAGGGGTGTCCACCGAAAAATCTGGGGAAAATCCTGAGTTGACTGAGGCTTTGCCACCTTTGCAATTGGATACGAAAACCCCGGATCATCCTGAACCTCGTGAAGAAATGGTAGAAGGCGATCGCGTAGCATCTCGGAATGAAAATCGCCCCTTTTCTAACACTTCCGAAGGATTGGTGCCACCAGAGTCTGCCCTACCAGACGATGCCGAGTTGCATCAACTTCAGGCTCGTATTCAAGAATTGCGATTTACTGAACAATCCCTTCAACAGCAGATCGATCGTTTACAACAGGAAGCGGATCGGCTACAAACTCAAATTGCACAAGATCGCTCTACCCTAGGGCAACTCGTACAAGCTGGATTAAAGGAGTTAGAGCAGCGCAAACAAAAACTGGAAATGACGATCCAAAAACTAGAGGAGCGAGCGGAAACGATTCGACAGGAAATGCGGAAAAATTTTGCCGGAGTTTCCCAAGATTTAGCGATTCGGATTCAGGGATTTAAAGATTATTTGGTGGGGAGTTTGCAAGATTTAGCCAGTGCGGCGGAAAATCTGGAATTAGCAGCACCTTCTGTACCAGAGGCTCCCCCACTCCCCCATCCAGAAGCAAAACGACGCTCGCGCCCAACTCAAGAGGAAGATACTCTAGAACCTCCTCAGTTTGGCAAGAGTAAATTCACGGATCAAGTAAGACAAATTCGTTACTTAATAGACCAATATCGCACGCGACCGGATTATTATGGCCCAGCTTGGCAGTTGCGACGGACGTTTGAACCGATTCACGCCGAGCGGGTTTCCCAATGGTTTTTTAGCCAAGGGGGACGGGGAGCAGTGCGAACCATGGGGACTCGTTTGCAGAATATTTTGGTGGCTTCAGCGGTGATTTCAATTTTGTATAATTTGTATGGTGATCGCCTCCGTCCCTTAATCTTGGTAAATACTCCAGAGCGTCTTGGCGAATGGCGACGAGGACTGCAAGATTGTTTAGGCATTTCCCGGAGTGATTTTAGCTCGGAGCAAGGGATTACTATGTTTGAAGCTCCTGAACCTTTAGCAGCGAAAGCAGATCGGATTACGCAACAAAAGCAACTCCCTTTGATTATTATTGATGAATCAGAGGAGAAGGTAAGTCTGGCGATGTTGCAGTTTCCCCTTTGGTTGGCGTTTGCGCCGAGTTTAGAGGCTCCCCCGATGGTGATTGATAACTGGTAAAATGAGAGGTGAGTTATGGAGTGGGCGATCGCATTCGGTTTGTTGATGACTGCCTATTGGCTCGGATCAATTCCCACAGGATATTGGTTAGGAAAATGGCTCAAAGGGATTGATATTCGGGAATTGGGTTCCGGTTCCACTGGTGCAACCAATGTCTTGCGAACCTTGGGAACAGGAGCCGCTGTTACCGTATTGTTAGTGGATATTCTCAAAGGAATCGCACCCATTGTCTTAGTCCGATGGGTGTATGATCGGGGAGGATTAGAGGCGATCGCTCCCTGGGAATCTTGGTTAATGATGTTAGCCGGATTAATCTCAGTTTTAGGTCATAGTTTATCCCTGTGGCTAATTTTAGATCAACCCGCCGGAAAATCCTTAAGCAAGGGTGGCAAGTCTGCCGCCACCAGCTTAGGCGTGTTATTAGCCTTACACTGGCCCGTAGGATTATTGACATTTGCAGTTTTTGGCAGTGTAATTGCTATCACTCAAATTGTGTCATTAGGGTCAATGACAGCAGCGATCGCCGTTTCTGCTCTCATGGTAGGCTTTCATCAACCCCTGCCGTATCAACTGTTTGCCCTCCTCGGTGGTTTATACGTGATTGTCCGACACCGCAGTAACATCCAGCGATTACTCGCAGGCACTGAACCAAAAATTGGCCAAACCCCTACCCCCCTTTCTGACTAATACAGCAGTTTGATCAGCGTCATCCTGTACCTCCACGAGTCAGTTGTAACTCCTGAATTCTGCTTTCTTGAGCATTAATTTTCTGATTTAATTCCCGAATGCGTCGAGACAGGAGGCGAATAATATTGACAGCGATACCGGGAGTTTCGTCAATGGCATCATAGAGTTGTTGTTGAGTAAGAACTAGGCAATCACAGGGTTCAATGGCAGTGACAGAAGCAGAACGAGGTTCCGCATCAAAGAGGGACATTTCGCCAAAGGTAGTACCTTTATCCAGATAAGCTAAATCGCGATCGCCAATATGAACCCGCACTCGTCCAGACACTACAATATACAGAGATCGCCCTTCTTGTCCCTGGGTAAAAATCGTTTGTTGAGCCGGAAAGGATAACTCATCCATAATTGATGCCAATCGCACCAAAAAATCATCCCGCAATTCCTTAAAGATAGGAACACCTCGCACAAACAGCAAGCGGTCAACGCTACTTAACATAATTTCTCCGGGTCTGGGTGGTGCAACAGTGGGTTCTTTTACAAGCTGCCAAATCCAGCTAATCCGGGAAAATCTGATGACCCCTCACTTAAGAGAGAAGTCGCGGCAAGTTCGGTATGGGACATCCCAAACTCTTCCATCAAAGCCTGAACTTGGGCAGCAACGAGACGGTCTGGATCATTTTTGAGCATAGGTAGCAGTTCAGTCAAGGTAGACGCGCTCGCTACTTTAAGATAATTCAAGACGGCTTCCCGTACAAACCCTCGGGGATGTCGTAAACCCGAAATAATATGGTCAGGAGTAGTACTCCAGCGAAAGGCACTGGCGACATGGAAACAACAGGCTAAAGGCCAGTCGGAGAGGAAGTAACGTAACTCTAACAGATGACGGAGGCGATCGCTTGGATTTAAGGGTTCATAAAATACCAGTTCACTGAGGAAAGAAAGCTTTTCTGCCAGCGAATATTGGTCTAAAACCGACAACATCGCTTTCTTGTTGGGGATATCGACAATATTATCCAAAATTTCTAATCCTTTGGCTTGACTACTGACGGAAGTAGACTGAAGGTTAAACGCCGCCGCTTGGACACTGGTGATCGGATACAACAGTTTCATTAGCAAGAAACAGCGCTCAATAGCATCTGTTTCTAAATCTATCAGCGCTCTACGAAGGAGTTCCCCTTCTCTACCTGCGACTCGCTCGGCAGAAAGATCCAACTGTGCTCCATAGAGTTGGCCCATAAACATTAACTCTTGATCGAGCAACAATTCAATGCCAGAGCGTCCTAGCATTGACTGCACTTTTTCGATGCCCAGATCTTCTGGTAACTTGACCAGAATTTTGAGAATATGGCGGCGAGTAGCTCCCCAGGAGGTGGTCAAGTTTTGCACCAGCACGTAGAGCGCTTCTGGGGTTTTCATTTCGCCGATCGCCATCCAAGCATACATCCTCACCAAGTCTGGTTTATAGATATCACGAGCGAGATCGAGCAGTAAAGGAATCCCTTCATGTTCTAGGCGCACGAGCGCTCGCAGGGCAGCTTCACGGGTAGATTGATAGTACAAACCTCGCAACAGAGAGGGATAATATTCTTCTAAACGAGTGGCAGCGATCGCCTCTAATAGGGCACATCGCACCCGTAATGAGTCATCCTGAAGTAAGTTAGGCACATATAAGCGCAACGCCTGCATATACACGGCTTCACCCAGGGCACGACATCCCATCACCCGTTCCCGTTCCTGTTCACTCGTCACCATCCGTCTGAGGGTATTAGTCGCTTCCGCTTTGGCTTTAGCATTACCCCGACGGAGCATCAAGGCAGCGGCGGTAGAGCGCACCACCGGATCAACGGTAGGTTGGAGGTAGGTGCGAAGTTGACGGATATCGGGTTCAGTTTCCGTGAGCCAGATGTAGCGGAGGGCAAGGGCGAGGACATCGGGGAGTAAAGGTTGTGTGGTGAGGGCGCGAATGGCTTCTAAATCTTTGGCACGGGGATGTTCCAGGAGGACTTCTAGGCTTTGGCGTTGGAGCGCCGGAGAGAGGGAGGGGAGTAGGGGAACGAGGACTTCGTTGACATTTTGAGGATCAAAGCGGTTGAGCAGTTCGATGCAGGAGCGTTTGTCTTCTTCTGCGCCGGGTTTTTTGAGGGTTTCGGCGACGTTGCGTTGGAGTGATCGCAAATCGATATCCGATACCCCTAACCGACCACTTTTGGCACTCGATACCAACAACTGCACATAGCCTGAGCGCAAAAAGAAAATTGCCAACAACCACAGCAGGGAAATCACAATCGTTTGGGCTAAAAAGATTTCCGATTGTAGGGGTTGGAAATTGTACTGGTTGCAGAACCAAATGGTTCCTAAGAGTAATAGTCCTGTCGCTCCTGTGGAAAGGGGTTCAGCGATCGCTCGCCAGGCCTGAATCCCATTGCGAATACTTTCTGGTAGGGGTTGAAATAGGGCTGGTCCTAAGCCTAAGACTACCGTATAGCGTAATAAATCATCAAAAAATTTCAGGGTAATCAAACACCAAAATAATTCTACCAACCGTCCCAAGGACATCAAGCTAATAATTCCCATCAGTCCCGGTAAAAGGGATGCTGCCACAAACACTCCCAGGTTTTCAATCAGCCGTGAGGAGACAAACCATTGCAGTCCCAGCTCAAAAACTCCCAAAACTCCATTAAACAGTCCCAGGAAACCGGCTATTTCTCCTGAATTTAAGTTCTTCTCCAGTTGATCGAAAAATTGGAATTCGACGAATTGGAGCGATCCTTGGGCTACGAAGAAGAATAAAATCAGGGGAATCACATATCGCCACACCGGCCGACCTAAACGTCTTTGGGTAAAGTCGGGGGCTTCTTCTTCGGCGGAACGATGAGGAATGTCGGGAAAAAATTGCTGATAATTTTGGGTTAAGTAAAAGGCGATCGCTCCTCCTACTCCCATTAGGACACTGGCGCAAACTAGCACATTTTCCACTTGCATAAAGGTCAGTAACACTGGCAAGGAAAATCCACTGACTACATCGGCTAAAAGTACGCCACTGGAGATGATTGGATAAGTGCGTTTGATTTCTCGGATATTGAATAATTGGTTAGCGCAAATGCTGGTATTTAGCTCGTTAAGAATGTAGATTGCTTCACACCAGAGGCGGAGCAAAAATATTAAGATTGGTGCTATGACGATCAGGCTTAAGCCTAGGCGTAACAGGAATAAAGGAATCGCCATTAAGATAGCGATCGCCACAATCACTCGACGCAGAGGGATCACCGTCTGCAACCAATCATACAAAAAACCTAATCCTGAACCCATTGCCGCACTGGCAATATAAATCCAGGGTAAAGAAGCCGCACCAAACCGTTGCAAAAACAAATCCGCCGTGCTTGCTTCTGTCCAAGTTAATCCTACACAACTGGCCGTATAAAAAGCCAGCATCAAAAACGTACGCTCACTTTCGTCAGGACGAAGGTTAAACCATTGGGACACTCTTTGCAACCACTTATTTACACCACGTCCCTGATAGTTGAGTTCCATATTTTGGTACTTGATACTGCCCAATCATTTCTGGGTTTGCCTTGAACCATTTCTCTTGACTTTACAGTCTTGGTTAGCGGGTTTTCTCAAATAGTTGTCGGCAAACCAAATCCCTCCTCAACCCGCTGCTATTTAAACTTCTTTTTTCGGAGAAAGGAGCATCATCATATTTCGTCCTTCTCGTTTGGGTTCTTGCTGCACTTCTGCATCTTCTTCCAAATCTTTTGCCAGACGTTTCAGCAATTCTTCTGCTAAATTAGAATGTTGAATTTCCCGACCCCGAAAGCTAATGGTTGCCTTGACTTTATCCCCTTGCTTGAGAAACTTTTTCGCGCTTCTCACACGAACATTGTAATCATGTTCCTCAATTTTGTATCGCATTTTCACTTCCTTAACATCGGCAGTGTGTTGCTTCTTCTTGGCTTCGCGAGCTTTTTTTTCTTGCTCAAATTTGTATTTTCCGTAGTCCTGGATTCGGCATACGGGCGGTTCAGCTTTATCACTGACAAGCACCAGATCTTGCTCTCGTTCGATCGCCAGTTCCAATGCCTCTTTCGGAGTCATAATTCCTAGCTGTTTGCCATCAACATCAATGACACGAACTTGAGGATACTGAATCCGTTCGTTAATTTGGGGAAGGTCTCGATTTTTTCTTTTTTCAACCACAGGCGTTTTTTGACTTGAAATAGGGATATTCTGGCCAGAAAACTAGGCAATTCCTAGAATCCTTAACAGAGTTTGAGTCAGGGACGCTGTTGAGGTGACCATCAACGTTAAACTCCGGCAGAGGTAACCTCACCCTAGAGGAGATAGGTACACCAGCCCAAGTCTTCCGTTTCTGCCATTGTAACCGAGAGCTTTTGAGTTGCTCTATATTTTTATCTGATCTTAGTCTTAAGAAAGGATGATCGGAGCGATCGCCGCCCCGAAAAATCTCGTATAATGTGCAAATGAAAATTCCACCCCCATTCTAGAACGAGGCGATCGCCCCAGAATGGTAGACCAGACCAGCCCAACCATGAAACATACCCTTTCTGTACTCGTAGAAGATGAAGCAGGAGTTCTATCCCGCATTGCCGGATTGTTTGCCCGCCGAGGCTTCAACATCGAAAGCCTCGCCGTAGGTCCAGCAGAGCAACTCGGTGTCTCCCGGATTACCATGGTGGTTCCTGGCGACGACAAAATCATCGAACAACTCACCAAACAACTCTACAAACAAATCAACGTCCTTAAAGTTCAAGATCTTACGGATATCCCCTGCGTAGAGCGAGAGTTGATGCTTCTGAAAGTCAACGCGCCCACTTCCTGTCGCTCCGAAGTCATCGAACTAGCCCAGATTTTCCGGGCGCGCGTAGTCGATGTATCCGAAGACTCCCTCACCCTAGAAGTCGTTGGCGATCCTGGCAAAATGGTTGCCATTGTGCAAGTCTTACAAAAATTTGGTATCCGGGAAATTGCCCGCACCGGTAAAATTGCCCTCACTCGCGAATCTGGCGTGAATACCGAACTGCTCAAATCCTTAGAAGCCAAAATAGCTTAGTCTTGCCTCTCTAAAATTGCCCCTAACCCCCCAAGGAGATTAATTGTGCCTGAAGCTGTTGGTGTGATCCAAACCATCGGATTTCCTGCGGTACTTGCCGCTGCCGATGCCATGGTCAAAGCGGCCCGCGTGACCTTAGTTTACTATGATGTCGCAGAAAGCGGTCACTTTGTCGTGGCCATTCGTGGGGGAACCTCAGAAGTCGTTCCTGCGATGGGTGCAGGGATAGAAGCAGCCAAAAAAGTGTTTGGCGGTCAATTGGTAACTCACTATATTGTGCCTAATCCTCCCGAAAACGTACAAGGAGTGTTGCCGATTGATTATACGGAAGTCAGCGAACCCTTTCGCTCCTAAGATCAATCCTCTCAGTTCAGTCAAATGACCCCGAAAACCCCTAAAATTAAGAGCGCTATAGAGATGGTTATTGATCAACTGAGGAGCTAACAGATGGGACAACAAGCCGTTGGATCGCTTGAAACGAAGGGTTTTCCAGGAGTTTTAGCCGCTGCTGATGCGATGGTCAAAGCCGGGCGGGTCACTCTTGTGGGCTATATTCGCGTGGGGAGCGCTCGATTTACCGTCAATATCCGGGGAGATGTTTCGGAAGTGAAAACCGCCATGGATGCGGGCATAGCTGCCGTAGAAAAGGCTTATGGCGCTACCCTGGAATCCTGGGTGATTATCCCTCGCCCCCATGAGAATGTGGTGGCAGTGTTGCCGATTGATTACAACGAGAAGGTGGAAGTCTATCGCCAAGCTGTTGATGGAGTCCCTTTGTCTCTGGGTTCTTCGGGAAACTAGACGGCAGTTAATCGCCCTTGATTGAGGGAGAAAACAGGCCGGTTGAGAAAGCGGATCAAATGTTCGTCATGGGTGGTTACCAGAATCGTGATGCCGATGCGGTTGAGCTTTTGTAAGATTTTCATTACTTCAATGGCATTATCGGGATCGAGGTTGCCTGTGGGTTCATCGGCGAGGAGGAGGGGAGGAGTACCGGCTAAGGCGCGGGCCAAACTGGCTCGCTGCTGTTCTCCTCCGGAGAGTTGATCGGGGAAACAGTGGGCT
>CAZTRW010000119.1:0-12726 GCA_964616725.1 uncultured bacterium | reverse complement strand
CTGCCCGTCCTTCTGCCCGTCCTTCTGCCCGTCCTTCTGTCCGTCCTTCTGCCCGTCCTAGGTTAATTGCGCCTTGTTGATCATAGATAAACATTTCTCGGCGTTCCAGGTCTTCTAGTTCAGAGGCTGTTAAATCAGCTTGATTGGCAATGGCAAAAGCTCTCTGAAGTTCAGGAGTATTCATATTTTGAGGAATGCCAGTCAGGGATCGGGCATATTTCATAAAATAAATCCATTGATCGGTAATGGTCTCTAATTGTTCAAGTTCTTTGGTGAATTTAGGTAACTCAACAAATACTAATTCTATGTCATTCTCAGGATAGACCCAGCCTTGAGATTTTTCTTGATAAACAAAACTAGAAATGAGTTGATCGTGATCAGGAAACATCTCAAAATCAGTAATCGTTAAGGCAATGATGGGTTTGAGCATCCGATAGCCTTCTCCTGCTTGGAGTTGAAATGAGTAAGTTTTGGCGGCATTAAACAAAACTCTCTTACCAAAAGATTGTACGTTTAAAACTTGCATTTCAATAATGACTAAGGTGCCATTCTTGAGTCTCGCCTTGACATCCAGATAGGTGTCTTTTAAGCCTAGGATTTGAGGGGGTAAGTTGGGATTAATAATTTCTAAGTCTTCAATAGTGCGATCGCCTTCATAAATTAAGGCGTTGAGAAAGCTGATCAGAATGTCTTTGCTTTGTGTAGAGCCAAAAATTTTTTTAAAGGCGTAATCGGTTTTGGGGTTAATAAATCTCATCTTGACTTCCTCCTGTAGACTGAGCCATGTGATTAGGAAATAGTTTAACGTAATCCTCTGAGAGTTTTCAGTTGAGTATAAGCTTGGTGGAAATCGGCGGAGGTAATCTGAATTTCGCCACTGTCTACTCTGGGTTGGCGACAACGGCGAATTGCTTCTAGAGCAGCTTGGTTACTCAGCAAGGCTAAATCGGCTCCACTCCAACCTGCCGTGATCTCAGCATAGTTACTGAGGTTAACGTCTGAGAGGGGACGATCTTGGTTGTGAACTTGTAAGATAGCTAGACGACTGGTCGTATTGGGTAAATCGATCTTAAGCTGGAGATCGAGACGGCCAGCGCGTAGGAGTGCTGGATCAATGGCTTCTGGACGGTTGGTAGCGGCAATTAAGATTAAATTAGTACAATCCGTTAGTCCATCTAATTCTGTAAGCAGTTGACCGACAACGCGATCGCTAACTCCCGAATCCCCGCTGTACTGGCCTCGTGCCGGGGCTAAGGTGTCAATTTCATCAATAAAAATCACACAAGGAGACGCTTGTCTGGCTTTGGCAAACACTTCTCGTACCGCCTGTTCAGAAGCACCCACCCAACGACTGAGTAATTCTGGCCCAGAAATACCGATAAAATTGGCTTGAGCTTGGGAGGCGATCGCTTTTGCTAATAAGGTTTTACCCGTTCCTGGCGCGCCCATCAATAAAATCCCTTTCGGTGCTCTTGCCTGGGTTTTCTGATACAGTTCTGGATAGAGTAATTGACCTTCCACGGATTCCCGTAAAATCTCCTTAATCTCCTCTAAACCCCCAATCTCTTCCCACGTCACTTGAGGGGATTCAATTTCCACAGAGCGCAACACGGCTGGTTTAATGGCCATGAGTGCTTGCTCAAAATCAGTAGTGCTAATCGTCAGAGGTTCTGTCGGTTCCGTATCCAGGGTGGGGACTTGACGACGCAGGGCTTGATGGGCTGCTTTTTGACACAAGGCTTTTAAGTCAGCACCGACAAATCCGACAGAGCGAGCGGCGATCGCCTCCACATCCACGGTCTCCTCCAACGGCATTCTCTCAGTTAAAATCTTGAGGATCGCTAATCTCTCCTCCCCAGTTGGTACCCGAAAGTGAATCTCCCGATCAAATCGTCCTGGCCGTCGCAGCGCTGGATCAAGACGATTGGGCAAATTAGTGGCTGCCAACACCACCACCGAGTCTTGGGGAGCAAAGCCATCCATTAACCCCAACAATTGACCAACCACACGCTTTTCTACTTCTCCTTCCACTAAAGAGCGATCGGGCGCTAAACTATCAATCTCATCAATAAAAATCAAACAAGGAGAATTCCGAGCCGCCTTCTCAAATAAATCTCGCAACCGTTTTTCTGACTCCCCATAATACTTCCCCATAATTTCCGGGCCAGTAATCGCGATATAATTCACCCCCAACTCAGCCGCAAGACATCGAGCCGTTAGGGTTTTTCCTGTCCCTGGCGGCCCCACTAACAACACTCCTCGCGTTGGCTCTAGTCCCAATTTTGCTAGTAATTCCGGGCGTTTCAGAGGTAATGCGACTAATTCGCGTAACTCCTGCTTCACCTCTGCCAATCCCCCAATACTATCTAACGACAAATCAGGGGATGGTAGGGGTTCGGGAGCAGGAGGATCGGGTGGAGGTGGGGTAATAATTACCTCTGAAGCACTTTTTCCTGTAGAGCGCTTCGGAATATTCCCCAGACGGTTCAAACGACGGAATGCTCCCAATTGTACCTCCGTTTTCAGTTCTCCTTTTTCTGCTTTTTCTTCGAGCAGTTTGGCTAATTCGAGGAGTTCTTCAAAGCCTTTAAACAGATCGCTCATCATCGGATTTATTAATTATTTATTAATTTTTGTGGTAGTCATCATAGGTATTGCGTGAGGCAATTACTTGGGGAAAATACTCTTTTGCCCATTGGGCGATCGCCAATAGGGGTTCGATCAAGCTTTTTCCTAAACTGGTTAAAGAATACTCAACACTAGCAGGTTTGTCTGACAGTACCCGACGTTCGACCAATCCATGGCGTTCTAGTCTGCGCAATGTCTGGGTAAGCACTTTTTGAGAAATTCCTTCAATGCGGCGCTGAATGTCATTATATCGTCGAGGACGATAAGCCAAACAGTATAAAACAATTACACTCCATTTGTCGGCAATGATATCCAGAATTTGTTGAGTTGGGCAATTGAGGGTAAATACCTCTGGTTCGGGAAAGTCAGACACCATTGTTTTTGGCAACGCACCATTTGGTACCTAATTGTGTTTCTACCATGATGATCCTAACCTAAAAAGCGAATGGTCTATAGGAAGAGCGCCATTAGCGATCGCCTATGGCCTAAGGACTACTGCTCAACCCTTAGTTTCATTAATACCATGACCGATTCCACCGATCTCTTCTCCCCAGTTCAAATGGGTAAACACTCCTTGAAAAACCGTATTGTGATGGCACCGATGACTCGTTTGCGAGCTGTTGGCTCAATCCCCACCCCTTTAATGGTTGAGTATTACACGCAACGGGCTTCAGCAGGCTTAATCATTACTGAATGCACCATGATTTCCCCTTTGAGCAATGGCTATATCAATTGTCCTGGCATTTACTCCGATGAGCAAACTCAGGGGTGGCAGCAGGTGACAGACGCAGTTCATCGTCGGGGAGGAACTATTTTTTTACAACTCTGGCATAGTGGGCGAGTAACTCACCCAGCTTTAATCAACGGGGAGTTGCCAGTTGGACCAAGTGCTGTTGCTGCCACAGGAACCCTTCACACCCCTATGGGTAAAGTGACTCTAGAAAATCCTCGTGCTCTCGAAACTGATGAAATTCCTGAAATTGTGCAGCAGTTTCGTCACGCTGCCACCAATGCGATGAAAGCAGGATTTGATGGGATTGAACTACATGGAGCCTTTGGTTATTTGATCGATCAATTTTTGCAGGATGGCTCGAACCAGAGAAGCGATCGCTATGGTGGTTCTGTGGAAAACCGAACTCGATTTCTGTTGGAAGTGGTAGCAGTTGTCAGCGAAGTTTGGGGGAGCGATCGCGTGGGGATTAAACTCTCTCCTAGCAATACCTTTTATGGAATGTCTGATTCTAATCCCTATGCTTTATTTAGCTATGTTCTAGAGCAGCTAAATTTATGGCAACTGGCTTATGTCCATCTCATGGAACCCAATGAACAAGATCTACTTACTCGCGAAGTGATTGCTCCTGTAATTTCGGCGTTTGGCCGCTTCTACCCAGGCTTGATCATTACTAATGGAGGGTACGATCAAGACAAGGGCAATCAAATTTTAGCTTCAGGACAAGCTGATTTAGTCTCTTTTGGTAAGCTATTTATTGCTAATCCCGATTTGCCAGAACGATTCCTAGCCAATGCCCCTCTGAATCAGCCTGATTTGGGGACATTTTATGGTAAGAGTGGACATAATTTAGAGAAAGGATATACAGACTATCCATTTCTCTGAATAGTTAGGAGAGGAAAAATCGAGGATGATCAAGGGGGCGATCGCTATCTCCACCTATGCTAAAAAATCATTTTTATTTTTTAGATCAGACTCTTTTGCTTCCTCCTCTGGAGTATCTTTAGCTCTAGGTTTTCCTGGTCTTAAACCAGTTTTTCCTCGATTCTTAAACCCTTGAGATTTCAGCTTATCCTTAACTTTTGTCGCTTCAAAAAGTACCAGAATATTGCCTTCACGACCTAAAATAAAATCCCAAAACTCCCCCAAGGTTTCCCTCGGTTCAGTTGGCAATATTCCCTTAAATGTGAGTTTGAATGGCTTTTCTAGTTTAGAAGTTGGATCTTTACGATTGGGATTAATCCGAACCGCAATCTTCCCTCCATAGTTAAAAATGACCTGTCCCCGCACAGAAAATAGATCCCCCTTGAGATTGGGTGGGATCGGATTAAGGGCATTGCGAAGAACAAAATGATAACCGGCTTCCCGATCTGGTTTTGTCCAACACCGAAACCAGTGAAATTGCTCCAGGTTATTGTCTTTTTCCAGCCACTTAAAGAAATAACCCCAGCGAATCGATGCCGGAAAGAATTGATGATCTTCTGTAACAATTAAACCTCTGAGTTGGTGCCCGTTTTCATCGGGTTGAGGAACATAGCGTCCCCAAATTAAACCAGTGCTTCGGTACTGGACATCGGACTCTGGAGGACAAATTAGGTGGCTGATGTTACCGTTATCTTGACTATTGGACAAGGGTGGTTTCAGTAGGTAAGGTGGACGACTCTGAGCATTTTACCCAAAAGCTGGTCATTGGTTTTCAGGATAGGCTCACTTTCCTATTGTACCCCTTTGGTGAAACTACAAGGTCTGAGAGTGCTCTCCCCTTTCACCGGAGACTTAGGGGAATGGTAATGGCAGCTTTAGCAGTTAACCAGATTTTCGGTTGCATTAACTGTCGGTCAGTTGTAGGGTGATAAGGGGTTCATTGCTCTCCTGTGATAGAAGTATTCCGAAAATGACCAAGAAACGAGTTCTGGTAATTGATGATGAGATGGATATCCGAGAAATTGCTCGGATTAGTCTAGAGAAATTAAGAGGATGGGAGGTAATTGCTGCTTCATCTGGAGAAGATGGGGTGAAACTGGCAGCGTGCGAACAACCGGATGTGATTCTTTTGGATGTGATGATGCCGGGTTGGGATGGCAAAGAAACTCTAAAACGGCTGAAGGAAAATCCCCAAACCCAGCATATTCCGGTGATTTGGCTGACGGCTCAAGTGCCAACGGCTCATCGAGATTCTGCTGCTTTAGGGGTGAAGGCGGTGTTGATTAAGCCGTTTGATCCGATTGACTTACCTACGCAAATTGAACTGGCATTGGCACCGGAAGATTAGGCGATCGCCAGCAGAAAATTTCACGATATTTTCACCATTTCGATTTAAACTAGGAGAAATAAATGTCAAGTATACAGTAACTCTTACTCTCAATCATCAAGATCAATATATGCCTGAATTCCTTGCAGACTTATCCATAGAAGAAGTCAAAACTTTACTAAGTCATGAACTCCGTACACCCTTAACCTCGATTCGGGGAGTAGTTCGGCTCATGCAAAGTGGCCACGTTGTCCCTGAATCTGCTGAGGGAAAGTATATGTTGGCAATGGCCGTGAAAAATATTAATCGCTTAGAGCGTTTGGCTCAAACCATCGAAAACCAGGCTACCCTTCCTCTGACGCTATTCAAAAAATCCGATCTCGATAAAATTCACTTAGAAATTGACCTCAAACAGGCGATTATCAAACAACAATTTCGCCTTTTATATCAACCGATCGTCTCCTTAGATCCTCAGCAAGTGATCGGATTTGAAGCGCTCCTGCGTTGGTATCATCCTACCAAAGGATCTATTTCACCGACTGTCTTTATTCCCATTGCCGAAGAAAGCGGAGCGATTCATGAAATTGGACAATGGGTAATTCGTGAATCTTGTGCTCAGTTGGGAGTTTGGCAAGAGCATTTACCGGTTAATTCTACGCTAGTGCTAAATTTAAATCTTTCACCGATTCAATTATTGCATCCTCAATTTGTATTCCAATTACAGGAAATTGTGACAGAATTGAATATCAATCCCGGTCAAATTCGGCTGGAAATTACGGAAAGCGTGCTCATGGAAAATCTGGAAGTAGCCCTGAAAACGATCCAAGAATTAAGAGATTTAGGATTTGAGTTTGAGATTGATGATTTTGGCACGGGTTATTCTTCCTTAAGTCGCTTGCAAAACTTAGAGGTTAATGGCTTGAAAATTGATCGGTGTTTTTTACAAGATCAGCAGTGGAATTTAATTAAAGCAATTTTGCTATTGGCGGCGGATGTGGGTTTAAATGTGATTGCGGAAGGGGTAGAGACAATAGAAGACTTTGAAAAACTGAAGGAGTTAGGATGCCAGTATTTTCAAGGATATTTGTTTGCTCAACCAATGGATGAAGCATCGGCTCTGAAGTGGATGCAAAACCGGATGTCTTCTTAGGGCTTCGGGTGGGCGATCGCCCCGCCACCCTCTCCTAATGATACAATCAGCAAGACATTCTCTCACCATCAGGAGAAACTATGAAACTTCGCAATCTGCTCATTGGCGCTGGTGTCGCTGCCGTCGGTGGTATTGGCACCAAACTGGCAGTCGATTATCTACGCAATCGCGGCAAAGAAGAACCAGCAGAAGGAGATCTCAGTGATGACTCAGCCGCAGCTGCCTCCGAACAATCGGCAACTGCACGCCTTGCTTCCTACTCTCCCAATCAACCCGTGATTAAGTACGTCAGTGTGGAACCCCAGTCCGTACAAGGATTCTTAGATGCCAGTTTTGGATCTCCTGGGCGTTATGTTCCCACTCGTCCTCCGAAAATCTTTGAGTACCAAGAGACCCAATATATGGTTATTTGGGCCTTCGATCACCAGAAAGATAAAAACCAAATGCTGGCCTTTATCTATACCGATGCAGGCAGAAAAATGGTAGCTAGTGTGGGATATACCTCTGAAGCAACAGACTACAACATCAATTTGCAAGATACTCCCCTAGCCGTAGAATTAGCTAGTAATGGGCAGCAAATTACGTCGGGTGAAGGGACAGCCCCTGGTACCGATGCAGTGGACTTAGTGCTCGCTGGTAGCTAATTTCAGCCAGAGGAATCATCGGTTGGTCTTTGCCCTTCTTCTAACAAAGAAGTTTCTAACACCGCAGCCACCACTCGATGATCTCGATCTTGAGATAACTGCTGTAAGGCGGTTTTAGCTTCGGGATGGTCGAACTTTTGTAAAGCCCAAGCCACTTTTCTGCGAATTCGCCAGACTTCGGCAGAAACTAGAGGAAGTAAGGTTTCTAAAGCGGTTTGGGCTTTAGCAGAGGTGGAGAGCATGGCTAGTCCTTCAATGGAAGCTTCTGCGACGGTGAGGTCATCTCCTGCTAACCCACATAAACAGACTTCTAGCAGTGCTCCTGGATCATAAAGATCGGCTAAGGCGGCGATAATACTACGTCGCAGTAGCCAGTGGTCATCTTGATGGAAGGCGGTGACGAGATGGGATACGGCTACTTGACCAGAGAAGGAGAGAGAGTTGGCGGCTTCGGAACGCACGTTGGGATCGGGATCTCGTTTGAGTAATTCTAGGAGGGCGGGGAAGGATTCGGGGGATTGCTTGCGTCCCAGTCCCATGGCGACAAAGGATCGAACTAGGAAATCGGGGTCGTTGATTTTACTCATGAGCAAAGGGACGGCATCTTCGCTGCTGTGGTTTTTGAGGGCTGTGACGGCTTTGAGTCGCTCTTGGGAGTTGGCGCTGTTGAGGGCTATTTGAATGTGATGCAGTTCCATAGGGGTTGGCGATCGCGCAAGACAACGTTACGTTTCTTAAAATTTTAACCACAGACCCCAAAGTTTGGGAAGATAATTCCTATCTGTATACTCTTGAGTTGATCTTAATCCCGATTCTGCTGCCTATGTCTGAACCTCAGTCTACTCCCGTTTCTGCCCAAGAAGTTGAACAAGTCATTCGTGACCTAGAGGAATATCGTGAACGTTTGGTCAATGATGTTTTAGGATTGGCGCGGAAAGTCAAGTTTTCTCAAAAACAGGCCTTAGAAAAATTAGCCAATCATCCAGAAATTATCAAAATTGATGAAGCGCTTAAGGAATTGCGAGCTAGCCAAAGTTAGCAACTCTTCAAGCTCAGGAGTTGTCCGGATCAAGCCTCCTGGGAATTGGGATTCCCTAGAAAGGATAAATTATGCTCAGTCCTCAAGTTCAAGAATGGATTAGTAAGGCTCAGATTGTCAGTTTTGAGCGCTGGAATCTTGCTGATGATTCTGTGGCCATGAAAGTATTTAGGCAGGCGAATCAAGAGCGTCGCTATTTGACGGATGCGGATTTCGCCATCTTGGCTGAAACCCAGGAAAAACAATGGCTAGAGGCGGCTATGGTTCTGCGCGATCGCGCGGCGGAAATCGTTGATCGCGCTCGCGCTCAAGTCTTGGCAGCTTTTCCCAATATTACGGCACCGGGAGGCGCACTTTATCCCGAAAAACGCGCGGAAAATTGCTGGCGAGATTTTTGGCATTTTTTGCGCTGTATTCATTATGGAATTGCCGGGAAAACCCCTGAATATACCAGCGCCGAAGGACTGTATTATATGGATTTACTTTATCAAGAACTCCAAGTCCCCTTAGAGGCTATGGTACTTGGCTTAGAGGCAGTAAAGCAGTTTAGCATTACTTCCTGTACCTGGGGAGAAAAAGAGCAGTTATTTCCCTACTTCGATCACTTAATTAGCCAACTGAAGAAGTTTCAAGGCGATGTCAATGGAGAAATTTCGCTATTTTTTTGACTGCTGCATCGGACGATGGGTAACCGAAAGAACCTATCATTATCTGACGGTACAAGAAGTAGAGCGATCGCGCACTGAATTTGCGATCGCCCCCCTCTCTGCTGCCGCCAAAACCCAAGTCCTCACCGATAATCAGCGTCCAAGTATTGAAAATATTGAATCACTCTGTGGATTTCACTTAGGATTTGAAACCGTCTCCGACAAAGGAGATCGAGTCTCTCAACAACTCAATATGCTCTTTGTTCCCCAAGAAGAGCATGAGGGGGTAATTACAGGAGACTACTTACGCGATCGCGCCTACGAAGAAGCCATCCCCAAAATTGCCCAATTTCACTTCGACCCCCACAGCCTAGAACTACTGATGACCACAAACTACACTCGCTTTATCTCCGTAGACTCCATCACCCTCATCAACCCCACCCTCAGAATTCGGCGCATTTTCAACTATCATCGCCCTACCCCCGGCCAACCCCTCGATCAACTCGCCCTTGTAGGCTTTGGAGTCGAGCAAAAACAAACCTAACTCACTGACCCTAGGCAAATCAATCTGAGAGGATCAGCCTCTTCTGACTCCCATCTTTTCAAATTGTTACAATTCTTCATATGATTGGGCCAGACCCTCGGTGTATAAATGGGTAGGCGAAAACTTGAAAAAGCTTGAAGGAATCAAAATTAAGGCAGAAAACTCCCTCAATCACTAGATTAAGGTCTTTCTCCCCTTAAATGTTAAGTTTCTTAACGTATTTAGTCATCCTTCTCAGTAATCCAACTTTTGTAGACCCCCTAAGGAGATCAGAATAAATGCCTTTTGGACCTGCATCCGAATTAGGTGTCGCCCTATATGAAGAAACTGCCCCCATCGAACTATGGCCAGCACGCTCTGGAGAAGAAGTTGAGGCAGTAATTCGCGCCGTATATCGGCAAATATTAGGCAACGCCTACGTCATGGAAAACGAACGACTCACCGTTCCCGAATCCCAACTAAAACGCGGTGAAATCAGTGTCCGGGAATTTGTCCGTCAGGTAGCCAAATCCGGCTTATACCGCTCTCGTTTCTTTGAAACCTGTCCTCGCTATCGGCTCACCGAGTTAAACTTCAAACACTTTTTGGGTCGTGCCCCCCAGAGCTACGAAGAAATGAAACTTCATAGCGACATCTTGGATCAACAAGGATTTGAAGCCGACATCGATTCCTACCTGGATAGCGACGAATATCAAAACACCTTTGGAGAAAACATCGTTCCCTATATCCGAGGCTACAAAAGCACATCCGGGATGAACATGGTTGGGTTTACCCATATGTTCCAACTCCATCGAGGTCCTGCCAGCAGCGACCTCAAAGGCAGCTTAGCCGGGAATCGTCCTCGCCTAAACAAACTGGTGATTCAAAGTATCCCCACCCCAGTCATTCCTCCTTCCGGTGGTACAGACGGTTGGTCATTCCAAGAGCCTACCTTGGGTGCTCGGACTCGCCTGGGTGCAGGAGCCAATGAAATCTATCGGATCGAAGTCACTGGCTATAGCTCTCCAGGTGTTGTGAATCAGATTCCTAAAATCCGACGCAGCAACAAAGTCTACCTGGTGCCTTTTAGCGAACTCTCCCAAGCCTACCAGCGGATTCACAAAGAAGGCGGCAAAATTGCCAGTATTACTGCTGTGAGCTAACCCTTCCCCTGTGAGGAAGAGAGCACTGAGCAGGGAGAATCTGTTAATTCTCCGGTTTTCTTTAGGGAAGCGAGGAAAACCGGAGGATGCTGTCTGGTAGTGATACCAGTTGTGAAAAAAAAGACATTAAAAAACAAAACTGATTCAATATTTAAGGAGCAATTTCGATCATGACAGATAAAATCGAACTGTGGCCGGGCAGCGATCGCGGCGACTTTGACGCAATCATCCGTGCCGTTTACCGTCAAGTCCTGGGCAATCCCCACATCATGGAAAGCGAGCGACTCATCAGCGCCGAATCCCAACTGTGCAACGGCAACATCACCGTTCGGGAATTTGTGCGCGCCGTCGCTAAATCCGATTTTTACCGTCGTCGTTATTTTGAGTCCTGCGCCCCCTATCGCTTCATTGAACTCAACTTCAAACACCTACTCGGACGTGCTCCCAACGATCAAACCGAAATCGCCGCGCACATTCGCATCTGTGTTGAACAAGGCTACGAAGCAGAAATCGACTCCTACATCGACAGCGAAGAATATCAAATTCATTTTGGCGATCAAGTCGTTCCCTACTACCGCACTACCAGTCAAGTGGGACAAAAACAAGTGGGCTACAACAACATCCTCTCCCTGATTCGAGGGGTCGCTGAAGTGGATAGCGCTGCCACCAGCTCTCGCTTAGTAGAAGCCGTGGGAACCAATACCGCTCCCAAAAATCGCCCTACTCAAAAAGGAGGACGAGTCGCTGCCTATGCTGATGCTACGGAAAAAACCTTTAAGATCGTAGTTAAAGGTGTCACTGGTGGTAATCGTCACCAAACTACGGCTGAATACGTCGTTTCTGGCAGCAACATGAGTGCCAAAATTCAGCAGATTAATCGCACCAAAGGCAAAATTGTCAGTATCACTGAGATTGCTTAGACGGTAATTAATAGGGAAGAGGAAGAGGTAGGGAACCTGCTTTTTCTCTTCCCAAAACAGTGTGAGTTAACTTCATCTAGACTCTCCGATTAACCATGGCATTAGATCCAAATGATGGGAATCAACCGATCCTACTGATTGAAGTAATGGGAGGGCGTTACCCCACTCAGCGCCGCACTCGTAGTTGGTTAAAAGTTCCTCAAAGTCAGTTATCTCAGGCGCTCCAAAAGATTCACCGTTTTGGGGGTAGGATTTTGCGCGTGGAACCGATGGGGGAAAGGGAGGAAGGTATTACGCTGAGATTAGAACCCTCTCAAGCTATTTCTGCTGAGTTATTTACCCCACAGGAGAGAGAATCGCCAGAACCTGCGCCTGTTATGTCTATACCAGAGAGGGTAGAGGCACTGGAGCTGGCAGAGATTTCAATTCCTCCACAGGAAAGAGAATCGCCAGAACCTGATCCTGTGATGCCCGTACCACCAATGAGAGTAATAGCAATTGAGGAGGAAGAAAACGCAATAGAAACTATAATAGAACTCCCAAAAGTTGAGTGGGAAAGGACACAACCTACCAGGATTTATTCTTTATTTCCCCCAGGGAAAGTTAAAGCGGGTACGATTAAACCGGTTTGTAGGCAGTGGCGGAAAAAGAAAAGAGAGGCGTGCCGATTTTGGCTGCCGAGCCGAGAGCTATCTATAGGGAAACAAAGACGGGTGTTTTTCCGCAGTCAATCTCCTCGCAGAAGACGAAGACGGTAATTGAGGGTGATGGGTAGTATGGATCTCAATGAGTTTGTGAAACAGTCAATAGGTCAATGGCGATCGCAGCGTAGTGCCCATCATCTCGCCTTTGCTCACTTTGAACAAGTGCGATCGACCATTGATATTGTCCCCCTTGATCCTCAAGATCCAGGAGTCCTCGAAGTTTGTGCGTTTCATCACATCGAGCCTCACAGGGTTTGCTCTCCCTTTCAGATGAGTTGGAAAGGAGAATCGGATTGGTAAGAAGACACAGATCAAGCTCTGGAAGGC
>CAZTRW010000118.1:0-12739 GCA_964616725.1 uncultured bacterium | reverse complement strand
ATTCGAACCTAGGGATGGCGGGACCAAAACCCGCTGCCTTACCGCTTGGCGACGCCCCATCGTCTTTACCTTTGATATGATAGCTTTAAATACCAGGGATTTGTCAAGGGTTTGACGGAAAATTCCCCTGATTTTCTGAGCATACTCCCTGAGAGTCCCTCACTTTATCCGATGAGGCCACTCTGTTGTTGTCTATTCCTTCCTCTACTCCGAAAGTTTTGGCTGTTGATGACAGTGCGATCGTGCAAAAATTAATTAAAGAAGCTCTCAAGGATCAATCCATAGAGGTGTTACTCGCCAATAATGCTGTTGATGCCTTGAATTTAATTTATAATGAGTCTATCGCAGTGGTATTACTTGATGTTTCCATGCCAGGGGTAGATGGTCTAGAACTGTGCCGTACCATTCGCAGTATTCCTGAATTTCAAACCCTGCCCATTGTGATGGTTACTGCCAGGGATAGTCCTTTTGATAAAGTCCAAGGGCAATTGGCTGGCGCTACCCAATATTTAACGAAGCCTTTTGAACCGGCAACCCTACAAGGGATTGTGCACCGTTTGATCGCTGGTGATGGATAACTCCCCTATTTTGAGAAGGGGGGAGTTATCAACTTTTCCTGAATGGATGGTCTTCTAGGAATTAGCAGTTTGAGCCGCCAGCATTTCCTTGAGTTTTTCCAAATCCGCTGCCCAACGAGGATCGGGCTGAATAGTGCCGGTATCTGGACTAGGACTGGTGGATGGGCTTTTCTTGGCTTTGTTCTTTTTGCGACTGCTGTTGCTATTGCCCGTAGAACTGGCGGTAGGTGGGTTCACCACTGGTGCGGCTTCGCCGTTGCCTCCTTCTTTCCCTTTGGTTCGAGGTTGGGCTTTTTCGATTTTCAGGGCGCTGTCTTTGAGCAGATAGCCATTGAATTGCTCGATGATTTGGTCAGCTTGTTCTTCATTTTTGACGGTGACAAACCCAAATCCGCGACATTTGCCCGTTTTACGGTCAGTAATGACTTTGGTGGATACCTTGGGTTCGGTTTGTTCAAAAATGGCTTCTAGTTCTTGCTTTTCCGTTTCTTTCGGCAAGTTACCAACGTATAAGCGAACAGACATTGATAAGACCTCCGTAATTGTAGTCTGAATTAACATCAATAGGGCATGAGACAATTGAACGATCGCCGAGAGGGCGATCGCCACAATTGGAAGTATGGGCAAACACAGTAAATTTTTCACCTCGTTGGTAAACCTTAACCATCTAGCTCTTGTTAGGCATTACCTTGTTGATTGAGTTTCATGGCCAGTGCTGCTCCTTGTCCACCCTGGGAAAAGGAACCAGGGTTTCCTCCTGAAGTCACTACTGTAAAATTTCCGGATATTCCTATCGGTGTCGAGCGCATAATTTATCTTCTTTAGGTGGCTCTACCCTGTTCAATTCATGCCATATTTAACGTATCACGTTTTGGTCTATGGAGCTACCCAAAACTCAAATATTTTATCTTCAGACCTTGGGTTTTGTCATCCCCTGAGCATCTCTGTCACTTTTACAACTAAAAACCAGCCGATCAATACGGCTGGTCACCTTGCTGTGTTGGGAGGAAGAACACATAACGCCAAATCAGCTTACCCTGCACTTCGCTTTCACACCGCGCAACTGACTGTTTTGGTTTGGGAGCACTTCTTGTAAAGAAATGTAACATAATCTGCCGGAAAATGCAAAGTTTCATTACAAAGGACGGCAAAAATTAGGCTTGCCAAATGAGATAGGCTCCCCAGAGTCCAGAGAGGACAGCGAGAGCAGAGAGAAACAGAGGTGAAGCGCTCCAACAGGGAGAGGGAGATCGCCCTTCTAGATAAGACACCTCCAAACTAGGGAAACTGGTGCGGCGAAACCATCCTCCAACCCGTACCGACTGCCCAATCAAATCTTTGGGAGACAGGGGATTTTTGCCTACTTCGCCCAATACACTGGCTGTAGGACAATAGCGTAAAGAAACCAAGCCAGCGGGAGTCTGGAGGATCAGGCTTTGGCCTAACCCATTGTGAACCCCTCGTCTTCCCAGGAGTTTCCCCTGTAGCCGGAGGATGGGGCGATTGTGAGGGGTTATGTGGGGATCGTAGCAAAGGGAGGCAAAGGTTTCTGACTGTTCCTGAAGGGGATTGTAGGGGCGGGTTTGATTTGCGTCTCTAGTGCGTGTTTGTTGTGTGGGCTGAATTTCGGGATAATACCGATTCATGCGGAGCATGATGATCAGGCTAAAACTAATTAGGATCATGGCCAGGAGGAGATTACCCTTTTGGTTTTGGGAGAGCCATACGAGTTCGCCAATATAGAAGTGGTAACTGATTACCCCCACGATCGCTAAGATCAGGCGTAATCCTAAACCAAGGAGGAGGCTTTGGCAGAGTACACTGGGTAAGAGAGGGAGTCCCTGATGGAGGGCGATCGCGATCGAGAGAATCCTGTGATACACCCATTTCACCCAATCTCGAAAACTAGAGGGAAGAGCCACAGGGCGGGAGGGGGGCAGAAAGGGCAGATCTAATTCCGTCTCCAGGCGAAACAAGCGAGCGTAGTCGGTGAGGCGTTGCAGGCGATCGCCCAGCCGACTATGGCTGCTCATCAGGCTTAAGATCTGGCGATAGGGATGGTGTAAATCCCACTGTAAAGCCCTTTCCCAAGGTTGCTGGGGAGGGAGATTGCCGAGAGAGAGAACCTGCTGTAGAGAAAGTGGTAACAACAGATCAAATCGCTCCAGCACTTCGGGAATCCCGCCGCTGGCGATCGCCCCCTCATGCCCAGCTTCCCCTAACTTCAGCAAGGCACGGATCAGAGCATTGGGATTGCCCGTCAGACTAACCGCACCGGCATCGCTATACAGGAGTCGCCACCGGGACAGCCACAAGAGTGGCCAGCCCAGGAGTTGATAATAGAGATAGCTGAAATTGGCCAGCAGAGTAGATAGTCCTTGCCAGGTAAATTCTAGGAAGGGAATATCCAGACGCTCGCCCAGGCGATCGCCCCATTTCGCCACCCGCCAATAAAAAAAGTAAGGCAATTGTAACCAGCACACCCCATAGGACATTAAAATAAAATCACCATTGACAATTTGACTCAGTTGTGTAGCATATAGCGCTGCTAATTCCTCATCATCCAAGCGATCGAGCACCCCTTGAGAAATCACCACCTGCGCCGTATAAGGCAAGTTGCCATAAGTAAAGATTACAGGAATTGTCATAGGTAAGATGCCCAAGGTGGGGAGAGGGAGTTGTCGCTGGCGACAAACCCGCTCAATTAAAGTCGCTGATTCAGGACGGATTGCCTTGAGATTCTCTAGCTTTAAAGGTTCCAGTTGGTAAGCTCGTTTGAGCAATAAAGACATTAGCCAAGGAAACCCCAGCAGAACGATCGCTGAACCAATGAATAGGGCAAAGGTAGGATCGGCCGATAGGATACTGCCAGGATTAACGAAAGGGAGAAAGATCAAGAGTTGTTTGAGGAGGAAGGTGGATGTTTGGATCAGCATCCTGAGCCACAGAAAAAAGAGGATTGCCGTGATTCCTTGCACTGCCCATAACCATCGTCGATCTGAACCAACGGCAGATGTTTTAGGCAAGCTACTCCAGCGTTTTGCCCGCCCTGCTTGTCGCCAGGAGCGCGTCAGGAGTACCGGGGGAGGAGGCACTGGAGAGGGAAGGAGTGCTGTTGGGGGTTCCTCTACGGCAGCAGGGGCGGGTTTCAAACCCATCCCTACCTCTGTGGAAGTCAGTTGGGTAAGGGTTTTCGTTACCCACTGATGGAGTAGGGGATCGGTGCTGGTGGTGAGGTTTTGACAGAGGGAGATCGCCTTTTGATTTTGTCCCAGCCTGATGTGTGCTAAGATTAATCCCATTTGTGCCCGTCTTTTGCGACTCCCCTCTGGTTCTTGTTGGCAAATTCCTGTAAAGTGGGCGATCGCCTGATCATACTCTTTCCGCTTGAATGCCGCTAAACCCGCCCTCAAGGAAGGACGTTTTGGAGGTGATGATGACATGATTCTTACTTTTCACAATTAACAATTTTCCTGACGAACCTGAAAGGGTGAGGGCAATATAGAAAAATAATAACCGAGGAGATATAAAGAACCACAGAGAACCCCTAGGGGAGGGGCGTGGATAACAACAGTATCCAGAGCCTCTCGGAGATCCTCAAAAATATAGCAAGCCTTTAATTTTGGTTCCACCTTTTGGGCGAGATCAGCCAAATGCTGGGGAGAAGCACAGCTACTCTCAGGAATTGGCACACACAAGAGGGTATCTCCTGGACGCAACAGTGCTTGCCAGATTTCCTGGTGGGATTTAGTAGAGAGCATACCCACAATCCAGGTGACTGAAGTTGGCTTTAGGGTATCTATATATTGACGTAAAACGATCGCCGCTTCTGGATTATGGGCCCCATCGAGGAGTAGGGGATATTGTTTCCAGGTATTCCATTCTAGTCGTCCGGGCCATCGGGTTTGTGCCATCCCCTGTTGTATAGCGGTTGGGGATATTTGCCAGTCTTGGGGAGAAAGCGCTTGTAAGGTAGCGATCGCCAGCGCAGAATTTTGCAATTGATGCTGTCCTAATAGAGGCAACTCATACTCAATCTCTCCCCATCTCGCCTTTCCTCCCCCCAAATCTAGGGCAGCATCAGGATAATAGGCAGGACAACCCAGTGCCTGAATACGTTCACTGATTACAGATTGTGCTTCTGGGGGTAAAGAGCCAATAATGGCCGGACAACCGGGTTTGAGGATGCCTGCTTTTTCTCTGGCAATATCTGCGAGGGTAGGGCCGAGCACTTGCCAATGATCCCAACCAATGGATACGATCGCCGTAGCTAAGGGGCGATCGCACACATTCGTCGCATCCAAACGTCCCCCTAATCCTACTTCCATCACACCCAGATCGCAAGGGAATTCCGCAAAATAAACCCAAGCCGCCGCCGTCAAGATCTCAAACTGAGTAGGAGAATCTCCTGAGCCTACCTGTGCCAACACCCGCAGCAAAAGATCCGTGAGCCGCTCCTGGGCAATCGGCTGGCCATTTACACAAATTCGCTCAGTCCACGCCAGTAAATGAGGAGAAGTATAGCGCCCGACACGATAGCCCGCTGCCGCTAAAATCGCAGACAGATAGGCACAGACAGAGCCTTTGCCATTGGTTCCAGCAACATGAATGAGGGGGACGCGGTGATGAGGATTACCGAGGCGAGCCAGGAGCGCCCTAATTCGTTCTAGTCCGAGATGAACGGTAGCGTGCTGATGGGGGGGTAAGAGGTCAGCGATAGTTGTCCCTGCTCTCTCGCTCATGTTACTCTTCCAACTGTAACCTCACGTTCACCATCCCCGCTTGGCCGCGATCGCCAGGAGAACGAAATAGCCCTAGAGCATCTCCAGAAGGTTTACTCTCTCTAAAAATCACATCTACCTGATCATTAAGTCTGACTTGAGGAAAAGAGGGGAGGGAATAGTCAGTGTCTACCCTTGGAGCTACCGCCGCCGCACCTCCAGAGGATAAACCCGGAAAATCTCGCACGCTGCGACTTTCGAGTGTTTGTAAAGAATCCCCTTTTAAGGTTACGTCCTCAGTTTGCCCGTAGGCGGATGAGGGCAGGAGCGCCAGGACAGCGCCTAGGGTAGTGATTACCAAAACCTGATCGCTAGATAAAGTTTTCATTACCGCAAGAAACTAGAAATAGTTTCAGACTGAGAATCTTTCACCTATACTAACTTACTCCAACCATCACCAATCATCCCTAAAAAAAATCCCCTCACCCAGAGCGGGAGAGGGATTTTTCTCTGGACACGAAAGGGTAAGGGTATCCTCAGAATTAAGCTTGCTTATTCAAGAAGTTCTGGAGCTGATTAAGAGCCGCCGCCCCAATATTGAAAATAGCCCAACCTCCAGCGATCGCCAACGGCAGTAAAACAACGACAATCCGCCAATCCATAGTATTCTCCTCCCAAATTACAGTAAAGTTTTTTATCGAAATCTCATCATATTTAGTTTTACCCTAAATCCAGGCCCTTGTGTAGTCACCGACCTTACTCTGGCAGCAGGCAATCAGGTAAATCCTAGAATCGTGCCACGATTAGCATGAACCAGAGCCAACTGATAGTATTTTTGCGCGTGTTCAATTAAGTGAGCCGCTTCCGCCTCAGACACATCACGCACTTGTTTAGCCGGCATACCCACCACCAGCGCCAAGGGAGGCACCTCTTTGGTAACCACTGCACCGGCTCCGACGATCGCCCCAGCACCCACCGTCACCCCATCCAGGATAATCGACCCAATCCCAATCAGAGCACCTCGACCTATTACCGCACTGTGGATCACCGCGCGATGACCCACCGTCACATGATCGTGTAGTAAAGTCACCTTACCGGGATCGCCATGTAAAATAGCGCCATCTTGAATATTCGTATAGTCCCCAATCTCAATTCGCTCCACATCACCGCGAACCACCGCCCCATACCAAACACTAGAGCCTAACCCCAATTTTACTTGGCCGATGACTGTGGCATTAGGGGCAACAAATGCAGCAGCCGAGAAGTCAGGAAGTTCCCAGTAATCAGGAGAAGGAAAGAGAGCAACAGTCACGGGCGATCGCCTTTGATCAAAAGAGCAATAGAATCCAGGAAACCAAACTTCCCGTAATTATAATACAATCACAAGGTGCGATTTGTTCTGGCAAAAAAACGCTTTCCGCAAGCGGACATGAACATGCTCAACCCCGCTTTACAATATCCCATTTTCGGGCCAGAGATCCAGTGTCCCCACTGTCGTCAAACCATACCGGCGTTGACCTTGACGGATACTTATCTCTGTCCTCGTCATGGCGCGTTTGAAGCCGATCCCCAGACGCAAGAGTTAATTCATCTGCAATCTGGCCGTCATTGGCGATATTGGGACAACCAATGGTATCGGCAACATACCCATCCCGATGGCATTCGTTTTGAAATACATGAAGCCCTAGACCGGCTTTATACTCAGGGATACCGAGCCACCAAAGTGGTCATTGCTCGTCGCTATCAGGATCTGATCCAAGGATATCTAGAACGCAATACCTCTTGGCGTAGTGGAGAAGATGTCCAACCGCCTAAATTGTATGGATTGCCGGTAGAATTTAGTCCCGATCCTTCCGAAGAACCCTGTTGGAATGTGATTAATTTTGATTTGGATAAAGAACCAGGCGCGCCAGTGCGGTATCCTTATTTTCGCTTGTTTGAGTAAAAGACGGGGCCGAACCCAAAATTAACTCAATAATTTTACCTCAAAAGGGGCCATCTGCAAATCCTCCATTTGGGGGAAGTAATGGGTCTGTTGTTCCCTTTAGACTAGGAACTGTGACCCAATCATCACCAGTGTGGGAGGAAACAACCTATGAAACGTCATTATTACGCCGCAGCTTTAGCTTTGTTTACTCCCCTGTTATGGTTTAGTCCGGTCAAGGCAGAAAATCCTGCCCAGGTACAACAACTATTAGAAACTCGTGCTTGTCAAGGCTGTGATTTATCGGGTGCTAATTTATATCAGGAACATTTGATTGGAGCGGACTTACGGGAAGCGAATTTGTCGGGAGCCAATCTGAGCGAAGCGAATCTGGAAGGGGCTGACTTAACCGGAGCCAATCTACAAGGAGCAGATCTAACGGGGGCTTTCCTGAATCAGGCAAGTTTGGAACGGGCAAATCTAAGCCAAGTGAACTTTACGCAGGCTTCTTTGATTGAAGTGGATGTGACTAAAGCGATGATGGAAAATTTGACGATCACGGAAGCGACTATTTACAATACCCAGATTGGGGTCGGGGGGTTAGCGCCTGAACCTGGGGAAGAGGTAAAATTTTAGGGTTCATCCTCGAATGGTAGGGAGAGCGATCGCTCCCCTCTCTCTACAAGATTAGCGCCTGTGGGAGTAGGGGACTTCCATATCTGTCATGATTCTATCAATCTTGATGGAAATGACTATGATTACGGAATACGGTAGGTTTCTGTCTCTATTGGGAATTGCGTTGTGTGATTAGATACATCACTAATCCTAGACAGCAACCGACGAATAGACTCAAGCTTAAGGCGCTCCACCAGGGCAATTCGTAGGTAGGTTTCTGGACTTGGGTAGAGAGGATGGCAGCGGTGATACTGGCAGTGGTGAGTCCTGTACCAAAGACTTGAATGGTCGTGTTGAGTTGGCGATCGCTCTCCGTTTGTTGTAAATTAATAACCGCCTCTAAAGTCCGCATCACATTCTCCGTAGGCTGCGGCGAATAATCCGGTTGATAGGTTCCTGTTTGAGATGCGCGAATTTCGTCTACGGAAAGATTGACTAACAATCCATAAGTATCCCGCAAATGCACCGGGAAAGCATAACCATCCAGAGGATCAGAAAAGAGTTTTCCCCCTAAAAAAACTAGCTCTTCATTAGGGCTTTCCTTTTTCCTCAACAGTAAACTTAACGTTGGATAAATTACGGGAGATTCACTCATGCTCAACTATCTACCAATAATGTGGGAAATTGAGATTTTGCAGCTTTTACCCTATCTTCTGCCTGAATAATCGCCAAATCACCTTTGCCTCGCTGGGAGGTTTGAGTTTGTAAAATTTCCCGCACTTTAGTGTATATTTCTCCCAGTTTTTCTTGGCCAAAATTTGCCCATCCAGCATAGTCTGATTCTGATGGTGTCTGCCACTCTGGAGGTAAAGAATCTTGACGATGAGCCAAAGCCATCATAACGGCAATAACGGTAATGCGATCGCTACTATTCATATCACTCAAACCCTCCCTAATCTGGTATCATTAGCATAGCAAAAAAACACCGTCCTCATCCTATGGTTGCCCTCTCTGATTCCTACTTCCTCACCCCAGAAGCCTACCTCCAATGGGAAAGCCAAAACCCCCTCAAACACGAATACAGAAACGGTGAAGCCTACGCCATGGCAGGAACCACAGATCTTCACAACACAATTGGTTTAAACTTGGCTCTCCATATCCGCAATCACTTGCGTGGAACTGATTGCCGGATTTACTTCGCTGATGTTAAACTCCGTTTAGAACAAGCTAACTGCTTCTATTATCCCGATTTAATGGTTACCTGCGATCCCAGAGATCGAGAAACCCCCACCTACAAACGCTTCCCCAAACTCATCATCGAAATCCTCTCTAGCAGCACCGAAGCCTTTGATCGCGGTGACAAATTCAACGACTATCAAACCCTAGACACCCTCCAAGAATACATCCTAGTCAACACCCCCCATCAGCGCATCGAAACCTTCCGACGACATCACGAAAAACAATGGTATTTCCAATCCTATCTCCCTCCTCAAGAAACCTTCCACCTAGATACCCTCAACCTCACCATACCCTTATCCCTTGTCTACGAAAACAGCTAATCTCTGCAACTGCTCTGGGCAACCCGATTTCTTTGCTGTCAGGGTTTCTGCCTTCATCTGCTTGCCGATCAAAAATCCCTGGCAGTTGCCCTTGCTCCACCCCTGATAGACTCCCTCCAGCAGAGCCATAAACACCGCTTCGCACTCCGGATCCGTGGGCGCTGGTGCTGGCGGGGGGCTGGCGCTGGGGCGAGATCTTTTTCTTGTTTCCCGAAGAGCCGTTTGAACAGACGTTTGAGCCATTGCCAGAGACGGTGAAGCATAGGGCACAGGGCAGTAGGGATTGCTAATGATTATAGATTAGGGTCGCAGGGATTGAGCCTCTTGAGCCGATCGCCCCTCTCCCACTGTCCCAAAATAAGCTAACGTTGCCGCCGCTTCGCCACGAGTCACCGTCTTCTGGGGTTGAAACAATTGCGTATAGCCAAACACTCGCCGGATATTCGCCTGATTCCCATTTTGAAAATCTGCCAAAATACTCGGTAAAACTTGAGGATTAATTTTACCAGCATCTTGAAATCCCCAGGTTTCCTTAATTGCCTCTGGAGTTCCTTTCGGCAGAGCAGCACGAGTATCTAAAGGCACTTTCCAGGCAATCAGATATTCACGAGTCAGGGGGGCATCAGGACGAAATAGAGTTTCTGTGGCTTGTCCAGTCAGAGCACTGGGCACTAATCCTGCTTCTGCCAATCCCTGAATGTACGGAAAATCAGTGTCACTTTTAGACACATCAGAAAAGACGGAATTAGTTGCCGCCGAAGCCAAACGAATTTGTTTCCCCGGATTATCTTGGTATAAAATGTTATTCGCTTTCATGAGCCATCGGGCATATTCCCGCCGCGTGATGGGTTCATGGGGTTGAAAAGTTTCCCAAGTTACCCGATCTCCAGTAATTCCCAAAGCGATAACTTGTTCAACTGCCGCTTGTGTAGCCGCGGGGAAATCCGTAGTCACGGGAGAAGGAGACGGGGTAGGGTTAGGAGAGGGAGAAACGGAGGGTTCTGGGGTGGGTTCTCCCTCCTGAAAGCGATAGGTGAGGGTATAGGTAGTTTGCCCAGAGGTTGGGGGAGCGAAGGTGAGGGTAAGTTCTAAAGTGTCAAGACGAGCAGACAGTTGTTGTTGGGGGGCATCTTTAGGGCTGGTAATTTGCCAGTTTCGCTCTGTTAACTCTGTTTGATAATATCGTTGGATTAAGGTGGGAGAGTCGGGACTGAGCCAACGGGCGATCGCGCCTTCTGCTGTCCCACTCAAAGGCGCAACCACTTCTAGGGTGGACTCTGGATAAATGGGAATGGCTGCAGGAAAGTCATTCGGCAGGCTAATGGCAGCAGGAGTCGGAGCGATAGAAACTTCTGGAGAAGGCTGGGGAGTGGGGCTAGAGAGCAATTGCGGATCGGGAGCGAGCAGTTGTTCTAGGGTTTTCCCTCCAGAGCTATTGGCGCAGGCAGTCAGCGGAGCCAGCACCATAAAAAGGGCAAGATAGGAAAGTGCTCTAGGAAAGTTCAACACAACAGGCTTAATGGGTAATCGAAATCTACACAATCAAAAACAGTTACGGAGAGCTAATCGGAGAAATGGGCGTAATATGTTTTTCAATTAATTTCAAAAGCTGATCGGGTTTAGCCGGTTTCGTTAAGAAATCAGTTGCTCCGGCTAATTTGGCTTTAGTGCGATCAATCAGATGATCCCGACTGGTCAAAATAATAATAGGCGTTTCACTAAACAAAGAAGTCTGCCGTAAGAAACTGCATAAATTATAGCCCGTTACCGTGGGCATCACCACATCCAGCAAAATTAAATCGGGCTGATGTTTGGCTAACTGGGCGATGCCCGCGATCGGATCATGAATTTTGAGCAACTGATAACCGGCGGGAATCAAAATGTGACTCAGGACATGACCGACTAAAGGACTATCATCTATACAAGCAATTAAAGGGCCTGAAGATAGGGTTTCCTCTAAATTAGGTGACTTATCACTCCCCAAGCTGGGCCAAGACACGGGAGGTTCCACATCCGGTAGAGGTTGAAACTCAATAATTCCTTGTTTCCAAAAATGCCGTAAACTCCGAGATAAAGCGTAGATGGACTGATTCATCTCTATGGCAATATCCCAAACGGGATTTTCTCCGTTAAATAGCTGGATCAGCTTGGCTGAGGTTTCCATATTGACTCGTTTCGGTAATTCTGTGGGCCGTTTGAGGATTGGGGCCCAATCAGGTGATACAGCGGTTAATTCCATGGTTTGCCATTGTTTATACAGGGTTTGGGTTCTCTCTAGTAGGGGCGGAATTTTTAAGGCGAGGGAGGATCGAGGTGATGTGCTATTGGATGAAATGCGCTGACTGGGTTTCCAACGGCTGGGTAGGTGATCGGTTGATTGGGTAAACAGGGCAAATAGGATTTCTATGGCGCTATAGGCGATTACCGATTGGGCCTGACTGAGGTTAATTTGGTGCTGCTGTAGGGCATAACGGAGCAGGTAGTATTCCCACATCCCTGTGGGCTTGTTGAGGGTGATGGTAGTCCAATCGACTGGGAATAGTTTGATATATCGATACCACCGACGACTGCGATGGAGGCCTCCTGTGGCGTACAAAAGGTGGCCTAAATAAAAAAACAGGTGCCAAGTTTGGTCAGCAGCAGTGACGACTAACTCACCTGTGGCTTGTTGGTGGTAGATTTGCTGGAGATAACGCTCCATGAGAGGGCACCCATTGCGATCGGAACTAGGCTGAAAGGATGAAGCAGGCATCCGAGTAAAGCTCGATCTGAATTTTGTCTTTATTCTAGATGGGTTGACAAATGCTCGTAAAGAGTTAGGCGATCGCAACTGAAGGTGAGCGATGAGATTCTGATTTGATCGACAGTCTCTGAATGTTGGTTAAGATGGTGAAGCGTGGTTTGTTGAGTGTGTTGTCTGAGGCTGATACTGTGCCCAAACGATTTTATTGGCTCTTGCTGGTTTCTCTGTGGAGTGGTTGGAATACGGTTCAACCGGTGTGGGGACAGGCGCTGATTCCCCGGACTTTGCAGTTGCAGGGGGCTGAGTTGGAAGCGGAGGGGATGAAACTGGCTCGACAAGCGGAGCAGTTAGCCCAACTTCAGCAATATCAACCAGCATTGTCTCATGCTCGGTTGGCTACTCAGCTTTTACCGAGTAATGGGCGGGCTTGGTTTTTGCTGGGGCGTTTGTATTTGCAAACGCAAGATTTGGATCGGGGGATTCGATCGCTGGAAAAGGCTCGATCCCTGGAGCCAAAGAATCCCTTAATCTTGTTTACTCTGGGTTCGGCTCATTTCCAAAAAGAGGATTATCTGGGGGCGGTTCGGTATCTCCAAGAG